>CAUWEI010000052.1:0-18505 GCA_963557675.1 uncultured Oscillospiraceae bacterium
ATCTTAGACCAACGGGTGAATCCGTACAGGATTCACCCGTTTTTATTTTTAAAAAATCCTATTATGCGACAGACTCTTTTTAAGTAGGACACAACCTGTTTGATGTTTATTTCCAATGTTTTTTAGGGACCAAGACGGCGGAAAACAGGCTGGATCAATTGCAAGAATCTATCCTTCAAAATAGGAATATTGATTTTTTCCCCGTTTCTTGCTTTGGTACAGGGCAAGATCTGCTTTGGCTAGTTCTTCGTTATAAGAAAAAGTAGCTTCGTTGATGCAGTTGATTCCTACACTACAGGACAGAGGCGTTTCTGGTAACTGTGCAAGCTTCTGGAACAGATCTTCCATTTGTTTGTCCAGAATCTGCCGATTGGTGATCCCTTTGACGAAAACCAGAAATTCATCTCCGCCCAAACGGCCGATGATGTTCGGATGCCGGAATGTATGTTTCAAAATCTTTGTTAGTATTTTCAGGGATTCATCACCTTGTAAATGCCCAAATTGGTCGTTGATGGTCTTGAAATTGTCTAAATCCAGAATGAGCAGGGTGCCACTGGGCGGAGTCTGATTTTTAGCCATGAAACGTGTAACTTCAAATTCAAAAGTAGTTCGGTTATACACGTTGGTCAAGGGGTCTCTTTTAGCGGCCATTTCTTGGGCCAGCTCACGCCTTTTTTCGGAATCCACATTCTTTAAGTATAGCAGAGCGTACATATTCTCTGAATAGTGATTCTGGAATGTGTGGATGACCAGCTCCACCCAGCACAATTGCTGATCAATATAACGCCTGAATTGATATTTCTGGGTGCGTACACCAAAATGGTACATGGCTTTCATGTGGTCCAAATTCAGGTATTTGCGGTAATCCAGTTCATATTCGGGAGGGACAACATCTTTGATGTGACACTGCACGATCTGTTCAAACCGTCCCGAAGTTTTTTGAAGCTCTTCCCAATAGCAGGCCCATAGACCGCCGGAGCGTGTCAGCTGTCCGCTTTCTACATCCACTTCTGCAAAGGCTACCGCCTCCGAGAGAATGGCTTCGTAGAAATCGCTTTTTCGCATATATTCCAGCTCAATGGCTCGCTGCCGTTCGGCAGGCTCGACTGCTACCATAATGGTATGAATATCCTGTGCATCCATTCCAAGATGTTTAATACCCAGCTTGAACCACTCATAGGCACCGTTTTTGGACCGAAGCAACATCTCCTGATGGTAAGAATCTTCCTCTTGCTGCTGTACGTTCTCAAAGATACTTCTGAATTTTTCTGCAAAATGGGGATGGACGATTTCCTGCTCAATCCAGCAATCGGGGAAGTGGTATTCCCGCAGTTCATCGCCTGCAAGCAGCTCCCGCTTTGTATGGAAGTAAATGCTTTCCCGTCGGTCATTGTATTCAAAGGTTTCTCGAAGCGTCTCACTGGGAATACAGTCAGGACGTTCCATTTCGCTGATGATCTGGTGATAGCCTTCCAGACAGATCATATCCTTGCTGTCCTCCACTCGAACGCCCAGACAGCGGACGGTTACTTCTCCTTTGGACGGAAGATTCCAGGTGTATTCAATCTGAACACTTTTTCCGGTTTGAATGATGTTGTCGATTGCAAAGTTGATATAGTGATAATATCCTTCGCTGATTCTGCTGTACCAATACTTATAACATTCTTCCGGTGTCAGATCTTCGTCAATTTCCAGAATCCGGCGCATGACCTGATCGATGTACATTTGATACTGGCCCTTTTCGGGGTTCATCCGAATGACCCACAGACCCAGATCGGTATTGTTCAGAATATCCTCGTAATGGCAGGTCAGGAAGTCGTTCAAGCGTTCCTCGGTCTCTTCGCCTACCATACTGTAGCCCAGGAAATAGGCCATTGTATTTACAAGGTCGTTTTCTTCTTTCCGATAGCGCGGATTGTCCACACCCACAACGCCAATCATCTTTTTCCGTCTCGTGATGGGGGCTGAGATCATCTGGTCCAGATTCCGGTGGTGCAGCTGTTCCAACTGGGCAGGGAAGATCTTGTTCAGAGAATCGGCCCCTTCCGCTCTCCATTCCCAGGTCACATTCCATAGATTGCTGGTTTGATCTGGTTTTAGTATATAGGCTCTGTCTGCCTGGTAAAACTCGCCTATGATTTTTAGTACATTGTTGGTGGATTTCTCGTTGTTGGACTCACTGGCCAATATTTTACAGGATTCCACAATGGCTTTTTCAAAATTCAGCTTTTTCTGGATGGATTTGCTTACGATTTCTTTTTCTGTAATGTCAATTGCCATTTCCAAACGGGCCATTTTTCCTTGCCAGGGAATCAACTTGTCTTTCAAGATAAAATGGCGGTTCAGGTATTTATTTTCGCTCTCCCAGACGTGGAATGTATCTTGCTCCAAACAGGCGTTTGTACAGAATTCGCAGGGTTCATTCCGACCTTGCAGAACCTGATAACATTTACATCCCTTGTAGTCATAGATGCCGGTTTGCTGCCGTCCTGCTGGGTTCAGATAGTACAGGTCATAGGTGTCTACATCACTGACATAGAGAATTTCCTCCAGACCTTCTACGATGTTTCCAATCTCTTCTTTTCGGAGTCCTTCCAGCAGTTCTTTGTTTTCGCAGGAACTCAGATGGCGGAAATGGTCTTCTTTGGCTTCCCGGTCCTGGTAGGCCTTGGCATCTGTATGGATGTAGTTCTGCTCAAACTCCTGGATGGTATATGGCTTTGCAAATAAGAACCCCTGCAACAGATCCGGATGCAGTTCCTGTAGTGCCACAAGCTCCTCCTCGGACTCCACACCCTCACAGCAGACCTTGATCTGTGCGCCGTGTGCAAGCTCAATGATGTTACTGAGCAGACGATAGTTGTACGCATTGTACTGAATATGATTGACAAAATAGCGGTCGATTTTTGCTTCGTCAATGTCAATGCTTTTCAGGTAGCTTAGGCCGGAATAACCGGTTCCAAAATCGTCAATGGCAATCTTGATTCCGTGCCGTTTCCACTTATAAAAGAGTTTGTTGAAATAGTGATGATCCTGAAGCTTCATGCTTTCCGTGACTTCCAGAGTCAGGGCCTCTCCCGGTAGCCCGATCTCCTCAAGAAGATTCAAAACCGTATCCGAAATATCATCCTGCTGAAGCTGAACATAGGAAATATTCACATTGATGTGCAAGTTGGGAATCCACTTTCGCCACTGCTTGCACTGATGCAGGGCGGTTTTGAGGACCCAGGTGCCCACAGGGCAAATTAACCCGGACTGTTCCAGCAGAGGGATAAATTCCCCTGGGCCAACCATGCCACGGGAAGGAGAGTTGTAGCGCAGCAAAGCTTCTACACCATAGAGGCGAAAGTCCTGACCTTTAATCTGAGGCTGATAGCACAGATAAAATCCCTTGCAATCTTCTTGAATGCTTGCGGATATTTCATCTTGCAGCTTAATAAGGTCCAGATCTTTTTGGTAATCGTCCGAGGAGAAGAAAACCAGTGTATTTCTGCCTTCTTTTTTTGCACGATCCAGAGCACTTTCTGCGTACTGATATACGGCACCGGAGTCGGCAGCTTCGCTGCTCTGATAGGCAACAACGCCTGCGGAAACGGTGCATTGATGTTCCAGCTCTTTCTGAATGGTATGGTAGAAATTCAGCACATAATCCTGCTGCTTTTGCGGGAAATTTACGGCAAAGCAGTCACCGCCCAGTCGGTACAGGTTTAAGGGATATTCAGAGTGATCCTCCAGCACTTCGGTGACCGCTTTCAGAATGTGGTTTCCGAAGGTTCTGCCGTTTTTAATGTTGATATTTTTGAAATTATCGATGCCCAGGATCATCAAATATCCGTCGGATTCTTTGAGACACGTTTCCATGTCCAGAGTAAATTTATCGGTATTGCGTAATCCGGTGAGACGGTCTACCATGTAGCCTAAGGCCAACTCTGAGACACGACCAAACAAAATGGTAGGCTGTCCATTTTTGTCCACTTGTGCGGTCCCTCGGCTGTTGACCCAGACTTTATTTCCGGCTTTGTCAATAAGACGGTATTCTAAATGATAGGTATTCTTTTTGCCTTTCCGAATCTGTTCCAGATGTTGCTCCAATATGCTATGGTCCCGAATGTATACAATATCACGCCAGTCACCGAGAACATATCCATTCTCGGCGGCCGGAGGGAGCGGGTATCTTTCCCGGACCTTATCTGTAAAATAAATGCGATCGGTTAACAGGTCGTACAGATAAAGGTAATCCTCTGTACTCTCATTCATAAACTGAATTGTTTGCAGGTGGGGTTTTAATTCTTCACGAATTCCGATTTGCTGTGTTTTTCCTGCTGCCTTTTCCGGACCTGCTTTCTTCAACTGTCACACCTCTCTTGTCCATTTAATGGCGAAAGCCATTGAAATACAATTGTTCTGCTAGTTAAGAATGATTTTTCTGCATCTACTTCATTTTACCACCTTTTTGGGGTTTTTTCTACAATGATTTGCAAACTTTTCAACGTCGGACAGTGCAGAACTCCATTTGCTGCAAAATGCAGAAAAAGATTGCGATTTCTTGCAAAAAAGTTCAGAAAACCCATGGACAGAATGAGATTTCCATGATAGAATTCCTGTGATAATGACAAAGGAGTGTGAGAGTATGAGGCGCAGACAAACGCCGCAGCAGATTACCGAAGGCGTAATCTGGAAACAGTTGCTTATTTTTTTCTTTCCAATTCTGTTAGGAAGCTTTTTTCAACAGATGTACAACACGGTGGACACCATTGTGGTAGGCCGCTTTGTGGGTACCACGGCCTTGGCCGCTGTTGGTTCTACCACATCTTTTATTAACCTGGTCAATGGATTCTTTATCGGCCTTAGTACCGGTGCAACCGTAATCATTTCCCAATATTTTGGAGCCCATGATGAGGACTCGGTGGACAAGGCACTGCATACCGGCATGGCATTGTCTCTGGTTTTGGGTGCTATCATTATGGTGGTGGGCTTCTTGAGTGGCCCCTGGATTCTGGAGAAAATTCAGACCCCCGCAGAGTCCATGGAGGATGCAGTCCGTTATGCTCAGGTTTATTTCTTAGGTGCCATTGCATCTATGGTCTATAACATGGGCGCAGGTATCCTCCGAGCAATGGGCGATTCCAGACGGCCTATGATTTTCTTGATTGTAGCCTGTGTTGTGAATATTTTTATGGACGTGCTGTGTGTCGTGGTGCTGAAGATGGGAGTAGTCGGTGCTGCCATTGCCACGGTGTTTTCCCAGTTCGTCAGTGCCATTCTGGTGGTGGCGGCTCTGATGCGGCTGCCGGAAACCTATCGGCTGTCCTTTGGCAAGCTGCGGATGCACGGAAATGTACTGAAACGATTCCTTCAGGTGGGTATCCCGGCAGGCTTGCAGTTTACCACCTTTGACCTGTCCAATATGCTGATTCAGTCCGGTATCAACTCCTTCGGTGCAGTCACCACCGCAGCATGGACCGCAATCAGCAAAACCGATGCCATTATTTGGATGATTAACAGTGCGTTTGGCGTGGCAATTACCACTTTTGTGGGCCAGAACTTTGGCGCACGGAAGTTTGACCGAGTCCGCAGAAGCGTCTGGGTTTGTCTGGGTATGAGCGTGTGCTCGGTGGCGGTGCTCAGCGTATTGGTTATGATTTTCCGGGAGTTCATTCTGGGAATCTATGTGGTAGATACGGAAGTCATCAAGGCGGGCGCATACATTATGATGTGGATTTCCCCCTTCTATGTGCTGTTTATGCCGGTGGAGGTCTTTGCAGGTGCCATGCGTGGAACCGGTTATTCGGTGGTGCCCACCGTCATTTCCTGCGTTTGCGTATGTGTCATGCGTGTGCTGTGGGTGGCAATTATGGTCAGCCGCTTCCACACCGTGGAAATGCTGGCTCTGGCCTATCCCGTTACTTGGGCAATCGCTGCCATTGCATTCTTTGTGGAATATCTCCGGGGCAAATGGCTAAAAAAGCCGGCTGCCGCTCTTCAATAAACAAAATGGTGCTGTCTCGACTGTGAGACAGCACCATTTTTCGTTGTGCAATGGGTTTTATCCAAGGGCCTCCGATTCATAGGCTCGGACGGCCTCTTCATAGTTGGAAAATGGGACGGTATTCACCGATGCCTCCCAGGGCAGATATTCCGCATTTTGACAGCTTGGGAAACATTCCCGGAGCATAGCGCACAGATATTGGGCTTTTTGGGCCAATGGGCCTGTTTTCAGAGACTCCTGGAAGGGGCTGTGTTTTCCCAGACACAGATGTTCAAAGATTCTGGCTCGGTCCTCCTTGGGGTAGGTTCGGGAATAAGGGTCCAGGAAAAAGGCTTCTTCCGGAGAGGATACACCACCCACTGTGTACGCTAAATCATGGTACTCTTTCCCGTTGTCATCGGTATAGGAATAGAAATAGGCGTTGTCTATGGGGGTAAAGCGGTTCCAGTAGGGCAGATAGGGCAGCTGCATTTCCGTACAATGTTTGGAAATACGATATTCCATAATGTGCATGAATTCGTGTGCCATGGTGCCACGGAACGAGTGGGGTTCCTGCAAACTGTGGATACTTAAAGCGACAATATGGTTGGGACCGGCGGTGTTGGCAAAGCCCAGCGCATGGCTCAGACTGCTGCTGCCGGTGGGGGAAAGAGGGCCGGTGAGGTAAAGTTCCAGATAGCCTTTATCGTCGGTCCGCATTTCCTCAAACATACCCTGTGGAAATTCTTCCACCGTCTTTTGCGTTGACAGGAGTGCCAGATGAATCAGCAGGGGGTCGGTGACGGCCTGGGAGGTGTATCCGGTTTCCACATCCTGATTGAAGGCGGTACCGTCTTCGCCGGAATGAAGCACCAGTCCACTTTTGGCTTCGATCTCTTTTGTAAGAATGTCGTTGTCCTCTTCAAGCTGTTCCATGGTTTGGCACTGCCCCGTGTATTCTTCCTGCGGCATGGCACCATAGGGCCAGAACATGACTCGGTTTTCGTGCCCCTGTTCCACATAGATTACATAATCTCCGCAGGCGGAGGAAATCCAGATGCTATTGCAGGGCTGCTTCCATAGGGCTTCGTCCAAAAGATTCCAGAGAACCAGTCCCTGCCCCTCTTCATAGAGAAGGGCTTGATTTTTGCTGGATTCTAAATGTCGGAAGGATTCACCGGGCAGATAGAAAACCTCCTGCCCCTCTGCTTCACGCAGATAGGCTCCATCGATTCCATTGTAAAGGGTGTAGGCAGACGAATCGGTTGGGACGCTGAGAGGTTCCCAAGGCTGAAAGTCCTGAAGCTCACCGGTGGACCAGTTCAGCCATTTTTTCCCCGATTCTCCATTTTCGTCTGTGTATTCCAGCAGACAGGCGTCGGAGCGGACGGATCGAATGGCACTGCAATTCATCCATTCCGGCAAAGTCTGCCACTGTTCCTGCTGGTCTGATAGAGAGAGCCGAAGAATTCGGTGGTTGTCATCGATGGCATAAAATGCACCGTCTTTGTGGAGCTGTCCTAAAACCAAATCGTCACCGGAACGACTCCATAGTGGTTCCAGAGTGCTGGAATATACGGTGAGATTCAGAGAATCCTGATCCAGCAGGGCCACGGAATCTCCAAAAGTAAAATGTTCCCATTGGGAGTAGGACAGGGGACGACTGGCCAGCACCTCTTTGGTGTCCGGAGCAACTGTGACCAACAGCGTTCCAACCTCCTGATGCCAGAACAAAATAGAACACAAATCCGGAGAACCGGACAAATAGGTGACTGTGCCCATGTCCTCGTAGAGAACAGAAGGGGTCACCGGCTCGGTGGGAGGAACGCTGTTTTGCGTGGAGGCAGTTGTGCTGTCCGTTGAAGGGGACGTGGATGGGGGAAGGGAAGAGGAATCGTCCTGTGTACGGCATCCACTCCAGAGCAGGACGCACAGAAGCAAAATCAAACACATGAGCTTTTTCATAGATAGTCCTCCTTTGGTGCAATGAAGGTGGGAGATGCTCTATCATACCATATTTTTTCCCCTTTTCCCAGTTAAAAAATTATGACCTGTGCCGACGTCCTCGTTTTTTGAAATTGAGTGTAGGACTTTGTCGCAATGTGCATAAAAATATTGAATTTTCTAAAATGTTTCGTGCAAATTGTCTTGACATCCGCATGGGAAGCATATAAAATAAAGAATGGATTGGTTTACTGGTAGACAAATATGGGGAATTTGTTGGTCCAGTGTTACTTTTTCGATGGAAGCTCCGGTTTGTTATCGTCTAAATGTCTGCCATTTGGCCGGATTTTGGCGTTTTTTAAGTATATTGTTGAGACAATTCTCGCTTTTCTGAAAAACAACAGAGGCGCCTTTTCCCAGGGGGGAGAGGGGGCCTTTCTATCCTGCGTAATGGGAAGATAACGTAACGATACCTCCGGAAAACCAAAACTAAACAAAGGAGGTGTGTTGCTGAGTTATGGGACCCTTAGAAATCGTATTGCTGATCGTCGGCTTCGTGGTGGCTGCAATTGCATTTTTCTTCGTAGGTGTCACTTATCGTAAGAAGGTGGCAGAGCGTGAAATTGGCAGCGCCGAGGATGAAGCGACTCGTATCATCAACGAGGCTATCCGCAGTGGTGAGAGCAAAAAGAAGGAACTGCTGCTGGAGGCAAAAGACGAAATCCATAAATCGCGCACCGAGCATGAAAAGGAAGTCAAGGAGCGCCGCAGCGAGCTGACCAAGCAGGAACGCCGTCTGCAACAAAAAGAAGAGACCCTGGACAAGAAGATGGACACCTACGAACGTAAGGAAGAAGAGCTGTCCAAAAAGCAGGCTGCCATTGTGGCAACACAAAATGAGGTTAACCTCATTAAGAAGAGCCAGATGGACGTGCTGGAAAAGATCTCCGGTCTGACCCAGGAGGATGCAAAGAAGTATCTGCTGGACAGCGTGGAGTCCGAGGTCCGTCATGAAACCGCTATGAAGATCAAAGAGGTGGAAACTCAGCTCAAGGACGAGGCAGAGCAGACCGCCCGTGAGATCATTGCAACTGCCATTCAGCGTTGTGCCGCAGACCATGCCGCAGAGACCACCGTATCCGTGGTGCCTCTGCCCAACGATGAGATGAAGGGCCGTATCATTGGCCGTGAGGGTCGGAACATCCGCACCCTGGAGACCATTACCGGCGTAGACCTCATCATCGATGACACCCCCGAAGCAATTACCGTTTCTTCCTTTGATCCCGTCCGTCGGGAGATCGCCCGTCTGGCTCTGGAAAAGCTCATTGCCGATGGACGTATCCATCCCACTCGCATTGAGGATATGGTGGAGAAGGCCCGCCGGGATGTGGACCGCACCATCAAGGAAGAGGGCGAACGCGCCTGTTATGAGACTGGCATCCAC
The DNA here is from genome assembly GCA_963557675.1 of uncultured Oscillospiraceae bacterium. Classification (GTDB taxonomy): domain Bacteria; phylum Bacillota; class Clostridia; order Oscillospirales; family Oscillospiraceae; genus Faecousia. Next base: position 9,357 of record CAUWEI010000052.1, read on the forward strand.
AATCTCCACCCCGAATTGGTGAAGATTCTGGGTCGTCAGAAGTACCGTACCTCTTACGGTCAGAACGTTCTGAACCACTCCATCGAGGTTGCCCACATTGCTGGTCTGCTGGCCTCCGAGCTGGGCGTGGATGTGCCTCTGGCCAAGCGTGCAGGTCTGCTGCATGACCTGGGCAAGGCCGTGGATCACGAGATGGAAGGCAGCCATGTCCAGCTGGGCGTGGAGCTGGCCCGGAAGTACAAGGAAAGCCCTGCTGTGATTCACGCCATCGAGGCACACCACGGCGATGTGGAGCCTCAGACCGTGATTGCCTGCTTGGTTCAGGCCGCAGATGCTATTTCTGCCGCCCGTCCCGGTGCTCGCCGTGAAAACGTGGAGAATTACATCCGTCGTCTTCAGAAGCTGGAAGAGCTTACTGGTTCCTATCCCGGCGTAGAAAAGGCATATGCCATTCAGGCTGGCCGTGAGGTTCGGATCATGGTAAAGCCCGAGGAAGTCTCCGAGGACAACATGATTATTCTGGCCCGGGATGTTGCCCGGAAGCTGGAATCCGAGCTGGAATATCCCGGTCAGATCAAGGTCAACGTGATTCGGGAAACCAAGGCTGTGGAATATGCAAAGTAATAGGGCTTAATAAAAAACCAATAAAAGGGTGTGCCGGAGCGAAGCCTGGCACACCCTTTTTACAGGTTTGCGAAACAAGTTTTGAAATTTTTCTAAAAATTTTGTACCAGATAAAACCTTTGGCGTTGCTGCCTTGTCTAATATACAGAGAGGGGGCAGCGATATGAGAAATTCGGAGTTTCGAGAATTCTATAAAAATCTCATAAGAAGCTATCATCTTCCGCTGGAAATGCGGAAAAAGCTTCTGGAAAAGATACTGTCTTCTATAGTATCAAAAAAGAAAGAGCGTGAAACCAATGAGTAATCCACGTTACACACAGGAGCAGATTACAGCCGCAATCCACGGAGACGAGACAGCCCTGCGTTTCCTTTATGAAAGTACGCAGGATCGAGTGACGCAGACCGTTCGCTCTATGATTCGAGATGAGGATGCGGTACTGGATATTGTGCAGGATAGCTTTGTGAAGGCGTTTCAGAATCTGGACAAACTGGAAAAACCAGAGTATTTTTTCGCTTGGATGCGCCGAATTGCGTCCAATACAGCACTAAACTACTTAAAAAAGAAAAAACCGGTGCTTTTTTCCGAACTTGCCACCGAGGACGGTGAGGAAATCGAGTTTGAGGACGAAGCCATTGGACAGAATCCCGACGTGCTGCTAGATCAGCAGGAGACAAACCGCCTGATTCAGGAGATTGTCAGCGGACTCAGTGAAGAACAGCAGCTTGTGATTGGCATGTACTATTTTGAAGAAATGCCCATTCGCACCATAGCGCAAAAGTTGGGATGTTCGGAAAACACCGTAAAAAGCCGCCTGAACTATGGTCGTAAAAACATAGAAAAGAAGGTTCGGGAACTGGAAAAACAGGGGACCAAGCTCTATTCTCTGGCTCCTATGCCGTTCTTCCTGTGGCTGCTTCGGAACGACCATGCCCAGCCTTCTCAAAAGGCACTGGAAGCGATTCTTTCCAAATGTGCAGCTCTTTCATCCGGTACCACAACGGCGGCAGGTTCCGCCGCAGCTAAGACCAGCGTTAAAAGTGCCGCAAATGCAGCAAGGAAGTTAAAAACCAAAATCATAGCCGGTATTTTAGTGGCTGCGGCGGTGGGCGGCGGTGCCGCTATGGCCGTCTTTGGCGGTTCGTCAGATCCCACGCCCACACAGACCACTGCGGTGCAATCCACGGAGGCGTCTACAACTGCGGCGCAAGTAACAGAGCCTTCTGCCGTCACGGAACTACAACAGGAGACTCAGGAAACCAGGGTTGTTACCACCAACCCTCCGGAAGACCCCAGACCAGCATATGAGGCAATCTTGGAGGAATACAAGGCAGCCTGCGCTGATCCCAATTATTTGAATAATCGGGAACAATATCCCAATGCGGCCAAGGACGGAATGGACTATTACCATTCTATGGGGGCGTTTGATTTATACTATGCCTACTGCGACATTGACAGCAATGGTGTGGAGGAATTGCTCATCGGTACAGAAGGGGACATCTGGGATGTGTATGCCTTTGATGGAGAAAAGCCTGTAAAGCTCATTGACGAGAAGGCAATGGGCGGTGGCCGAATCCATCTGACGGTTATGAAAACCGGAGAACTGTATGTGACAGGTTCCTCGAGGGCATCCACCGGTGTTTGCTACATGCGCCGTTTGGCAGAGGACGGGTTTACGACCCAAGAGGTATTCTACTTCGATCAGGTCATGAACGAGCTGGGAGTCAATTACTATGGCGAAATGGATAGAGAGCATGTGACCCTGACAGAGGAAGACTTTCGGACGGAAATGGAGCGATACACGGAGCGTACCAATTTGCAATGGACCATTTTGGTGGATGCTCCCATGACCCAGTCGGAGGCCTATCAGGTGATTCTCGATGAGTATACCGAAGCCATTGAGGCAATGAATAATGAAAGCTATCGTGCCGAGCAATATCCCCATGTAAAGTACGTGGTGAATCACGAGGAGGGCACCGGAAGAGGGTCAAGCGGAATCAACTATAATTATTTGCTGTTAGATATGGATGGCAATGGAACAAATGAGTTGATTATTGCGGCTGGATTTGAGTATGGGCAGTTTATGGATATACATGCCATGAAGGTTTTGGATATCTACACCTATGACGGAACGCAGGCGGTAGAGCTTTTCCAAGATCCTGCGTTGGGAGATACGGCATACCTGCAGGTTGGAGCAGGCGGAGAGATCTACTTCGTGGATGAAAACAGTGAGAATCAACGGCAGATCTGTCTGGAGATTGCGCCGGATGGGTATTCTCTGACGGAGATCTATTCGTATCGTATTCGGGAGGAAGAGGGCCAAAAGGTTTATTACAATGACACCGAATCCCTGAAAAAATCGGAGTTTATATTCCGGTGGCCTCCTTATATGAGTGCATTGGTCGATGCAAAATGGACCCATCTTGGCTCCTATGTTCGGAGCGATATTTTGGGCATGAATTAAAGGAAACCCCAAAGAATTATAGCGTTTCCTGTTTGGAAACCAAATAAAAAACTGCGAACCTCCATGGCTCCGTTTTACGGCAGCAAATGGAGATTCGCAGTTTTGCTTTTTACAGCTTGTCGTAGACCTTTTCCAAAAACTTTTGGGAGGTCACCAGAACACGCTCATGGGTGCCGTGTCCAATTTCACCCTTTTCATCGAAGGCGGTGACACGGAACGTGACTTTCTTGCCTTCCACAGCCGTGACCTCTGCCTCAGCCCGAACTTCCAGACCCACAGGAGTAGCGGCAGTGTGTTGAATGGACAACATGGTGCCAACGGAGGTCTGACCCTCCTTTAAGGCCGGGGCAATGGCATCACAGGCGGCCCCTTCCATCATAGCCACCATACAGGGAGTGGCGTAAACCAGTAAATCTCCGGAACCAACCTCCAGAGCGGTGTCCGAACGTTCGACCTGGGTTTCGGCAGTACCCAGCATACCAACGGTAATTTCCATCGTTTGATTCTCCTTCCGTTTTTATCAATGACATTCTCTGCATCAAAGGGGCTGCGCCCTTATTTGCAGATCAAAAGACTCGTCCTATTAAATTTCTTGCTGCTTCTTATTTTCAGAGGAAGCAAATTCGGATTCTACTTAGGATGATACATGGAAGCGGCAGGAAAGTCAATGAAAAAATGGGGTTGCTATTCCTATGAAAATTGCATATAATTGGCTTAATACCCTGGGCTGTTGCAGCTCAGTTTTGTGAGGTGCCAATTATGGAAACCAAAGAGAAGCTGAACCTGACCATGCTGTGCGATTTTTACGAGCTGACCATGGGAAATGGTTATTTCCAGACCGGTTATAAGGACCGTATCTGTTACTTTGACGTATTTTTCCGTAAGTGCCCCGACAACGGCGGCTTTGCCATTGCTGCCGGACTGGAGCAGATTATTGATTATATCCGGAATCTTCGGTTTGACCCTGCGGACATTGAGTATCTTCGGAGCCGGGATATGTTCAGTCCGGAATTTTTGGACTATTTGAAGGAGTTCCACTTTACAGGCGATATTTGGGCTGTGCCGGAGGGTACCCCCATTTTCCCTCATGAGCCGATCATCACCGTTCGGGCTCCTGCCATCGAGGCCCAGCTCATTGAAACCTTCCTGCTGCTGGTGATTAACCATCAGAGTCTCATTGCCACAAAGGCCAACCGTGTGGTTCGGGCTGCGGAGGGAAGAACCGTGCTGGAGTTCGGTTCCCGTCGGGCACAAGGCTCCGATGCTGCCATTCTGGGTGCTCGTGCGGCCTACATTGGCGGCTGCCACGGTACGGCCTGCACCATCTCCGACCAGCTCTATGGCGTAAAAGCCGGCGGCACCATGGCCCATGCCTGGGTGCAGATGTTCGACTCGGAATATGAAGCCTTCAAGGCATACTGCCAGATGTACCCCAACAATGCGGTGCTGTTGGTGGATACCTATAATACCCTTCATTCCGGTGTGCCCAATGCCATTAAAGCCTTTAATGAAGTCCTGAAGCCCATGGGAATTACCAAGTGCGGCATCCGTATGGACTCCGGTGACATGGCATATTTGACTCAGAAGGCCCGGAAAATGCTGGACGATGCGGGCTGGACCGATTGCCAGATTTCCGTGTCCAACTCTCTGGACGAGTACATCATTCAGGATTTGCTCCGCCAGGGTGCTCAGATTGATATGTTCGGCGTGGGCGAACGCCTCATTACGGCTCGCAGTGAACCGGTCTTTGGCGGTGTGTACAAGCTGGCTGCCGTGGAGGACGAGGACGGAACCATTCAGCCTAAGATTAAGATTTCTGAAAATGTGGGTAAGATTACCAATCCCCACTATAAAAAGCTGTATCGGTTCTTTGGCAACGACACCGGAAAGGCCATTGCCGACTATTTGTGTATCCATGATGAGGTCGTTGACGACTCCAAGGATATGGAAATCTTTGACCCGGAGGCCACTTGGAAGACGAAGACGGTGTATAACTTCACAGCGAAGGAGCTGCAAGTTCCTATTTTCCAGAAGGGTGAACTGGTGTACCAATGCCCCAGCCTTGAGGAAATCCGGGAATACTGCCAGCAGCAGGTGGATACCCTGTGGGATGAAGTCAAACGCTTTGACAATCCCCATACCTACTACGTTGACCTGTCCAAGAAGCTGTGGGAGGTCAAGTATAATATGTTGAAACAGAATCGGTGAAGCCTATGAAAGTATCTGCTAAGCAAATGGCCCTGTGCGGCGTTTTGGCGGCTCTGGCGGTTACGGCGGTTACCTTGAGCGGTATGCTGCCCTTTGCGGCTTACTGCGGCCCGGTGCTGGCTTCGGCTCTTCTGGTGCCGGTGCTGCAGCTGTGCGGTAAGCGGATGGCCTGGGCTTGGTATGCTGCTGTGGCCTTCGTCAGTATAATGTTTTGCCCGGACCCGGAGGCTTCCATTTTGTTCCTCCTTCTGGGATATTACCCCATTATCAAGTGTTCCCTGGATAAAATTTCGTGCCGGCCTTTAAGAATATTGGCAAAGCTTATGGTATTCTGTGCCGCTATGGCTATTATGTATGTGGTGCTCATTTACCTGCTGGGCCTGGATCAGGTGGCGCAGGAGATGGAGACAGAATCTCCCTGGCTTGTGGCAACCTTTGGACTTCTGGGACTGGTCACCTTTGCGATGACAGACATTCTGCTGGCCAGACTGGTTGCTCTGTTCCAGCGCAGAGCCGGTTCTTCGGCCCGTAAGAGAAAGGATTAAAACCCATGAAAATCAAGCCCAGCTACTGTAAATACATCCTTCACGGCTACTTTATTGCCCTGTGTCTGGTGTCGGTTTCCCTGTTCTTGCCCAGTACGGCATTCAATTATGTGCTGGGACTGTTGGGACCCCACTCACTGCGAATCTGCGATTCCTATATGGAGGTCGTGACAGATCAGAGCGTTTTCTGCTTCCTCCTGATTTTCTGGGAGCAGGCCTATCCGTTGACCATGACCATTGTGTATCTGGTTTCTACCATTGGTAAGAATTACACGCCCTATGGTGTGCTGATTGCGGTGGAAGCAGTGGCGACTGTGGCACTGGGTATCTGGGTTATGACCCTGGGACATCTGGGAGAAGGTATTTATGATGTTGTGGCGGGGCTGTGCAGCCTGTTTGTAGGCGTGGTGTGTGTCATTGCCTCCCAGCGGGGCAGAGCAACGGAATACGGCTCGTTTTAATAAGGGACAGGGGCTGCCAAATGACAGCCCCTGTTTTGTATCTATTTGGAGGAGTTTTATGCGAAATATACCGGATTTTACCTGCGAACACGGGGTTGCAACCCTGATTTTGCGAGAAATTCCAGTAAAAGAAGAAGCCTACTGTCTGGTCAGATGGGTCCAGGCCGGAGAAGAAACGGCCCTTTTAGAAGAGTGCCGCCGTTTTTGCCGTATGGCCGGGGCGGAGCGGGTCTATGCCACGGGAGTCCAGCTTTCCAAAGAACCGGCCTTTCGCATTTTGCGGATGACGGCCCCACATCCCAATCCAGAGGAGCAAACCGCTTGCCTGTGGCCCTTGCTTTCGGAAAACTGGGAATCCTACAAAACGCTTTACAATCAGGCCATGCGTTCCGTGTCCGGGGCGCGATCTCTGGAAGACCGGGACAAAGACAGGCTGTTGCAGGCCGGAGGCTGCTATTTTGTCCACAGAGAGGAAACGCTCCTGGGTCTGGGCCAGGTGGAGGGAAACAAGCTCTTGTCCCTGGTATCCTGCGTTCCCGGAGCAGGACAGAAGGTAGCGGAGACTCTGCTATGCCTGAGTTCGGAAGAATTGGTGGAGCTGACCGTGGCAGATACCAATGAACGGGCCTGTCGTCTATACAAGCACATGGGCTTTCTGCCCGTAGGGGTAGAAGAAATCTGGTATGCACTGTAAGCCGTCACTGGGCCATACAGACCCCTCGCAGCATCTGTAAAAACAAGTCTTTGAAGGTCAGGCGGGCAACGGCGGATTCTGCTACAAGGGGAATTTCCCCCAGTACTTCATCCCCGGCCTTTACGGTAAGGGTGCCAAGAGGCGTTCCAGCTTCTACGGGGGCCTCAATGGATGGTTCCAGCGTTACGTCGTATTCCACAGAGGATACCTTGCCCTTGTCAATGAGGATTTGATCCGGTCCCTGCGGTACCGGCTGAACTGTGGCATTTTTGCCCAGAACCACTTCCACCGGGGGAATCTCGGTTTCGCCCTTGGCATCTACCAGGGCATAATTGGCAAAGCCGTAATCCAAAAGTGCTTTGGCAGACTGGAACCGTTCGGTGGAGCTGGGACAATTCAGTACGACAGCCACCAATTCCAGTCCGTCTCTTTGAGCACTGGCGGACAGACAGTGTCCGGCACTGGAGGTATAGCCGGTTTTTAATCCGGTGGTTCCCTCGTAAAATCGCACCAGCTTGTTGGTGTTGGAAAGGCCAAAGGCACCATCTCGCACGGTATCCATCCAAATGGTGGTAAAACGTTTGATGTCCGGGTGATGCAGCAGAAGCTCCCGGGACATAAGGGCGATGTCGTGGGCGGTGGTGAGGTGAAGCTCTGCCGATGGGTCATCGTCCAGACCGGTGCAGTTTACAAAGCGAGTGTCGTTCATCCCCAGTTCTTTGGCTTTTACATTCATCTTTTCCACAAACCCGGCTTCACTGCCGGCCAGAAATTCTGCCATAGCACAGGCACAGTCGTTGGCCGAAGATACGGTAATGGATTTTACCATGTCTTCCACTGACATGGTTTCTCCTACCTTCAGATAGACCTGACTGCCACCCTTGGCGGCGGCGGCTTCTGAGGCAGTAACCTGATCGGTCCAGCTGATTTTTCCGGAATCAATGGCTTCCATAATCAGAAGCAGAGTCATGACCTTTGTGACACTGGCAGGCGGCAGTCGGTCATGGGAATTGGACTCGTAGAGTACGGTTCCTGTAGCAAGGTCCATGAGTACTGCCGAAGGGGCACTGAGCTGCAAGTCTATGGCGTGTACCGGAAACACAGCCAGATTCAGAAGAAGTAAAAGGGCAAACAGCCCGGTCCATATACGTTTTTTCATGTTCCATCCCTCCCAATTTGGTACAACCTATGCAGGTGTGAGGACAAGTATGCAGGCAATGCTCTTGCATCTTGGCTTCATTCATAGTATCATAAAAGAAAAAACGGGAGGTTACAGTATGAATCGGTTTGGATTTATTGGAGTAGGCAACATGGGTTCTGCCGTTGCCAAGGCGGTGGTTCGTGAGGTGGGGGCGCAGAATGTTCTGGTCAGCAGCCGCACCATGGAAAAGGCCCGGAAGGTGGCAGACAGCCTGGGCTGTGAGGCCGCAGACAATGAGACTCTGGCACGGGAGTGTCGCTATTTGGTGTTAGGAGTAAAGCCCCAGATTTTGCCGGGGGTTCTTACTGCACTTCGTCCTGTTTTGGAAAAAAGAAGCAGTCCCTGCACCTTGGTCTCTATGGCAGCAGGTCTCACAATCTCCCGGCTTCAGGAGCTGTCCGGTGTGGATTCTGTAATCCGTATTATGCCCAATACCCCGGTATTGGTGGGAGCCGGAGTGATTACCTATGCCGTCAGCGATGGGGTTTCGCAGGAAGAGGAAAGCGAAGTAGTAGAGGCTCTTGCACAGGCCGGACGGGTAGACCGACTTTCTGAAGGACTTATTGATGTAGCCAGCGCACTGGCTGGCTGTGGCCCTGCCTTTGTGTGCCAGTTCCTGGAAGGACTGGCAGACGGTGCAGTAGCCTGCGGCCTTCCCCGACAAAAGGCCTATCTGTACGGCGCACAGATGTTTTTTGGTACTGCAAAGCTGGCACTGGAAACGGAGCTGCATCCCGGTGTTTTGAAAGACCAGGTGACTTCCCCCGGCGGCAGCACCATTCAGGGTGTCCGTGCCTTGGAAAAACAGGGCCTTCGCAGTGCTGCCATGGAGGCAGTGATTGCCGCCTGTGAGAAAAATAAAGAGTTAGGTTAATAAAAGCAGGCTGTTTCGTAAGGGGAATGATATGTACCCCCTTTGCTGGACATCCAGTAAAGGGGGTATTTTCGTGCGCT
>CAUWEI010000053.1:0-18036 GCA_963557675.1 uncultured Oscillospiraceae bacterium
TCCTATTCGCTATTCTTTTTTCTTGTTTGTCACACATCATTGTAATACCTACAATTTATTGTCTACGCAAGACTCTGGCCTCTTCCATTCTGAGGGAAAAAATGATATACTGAGGGGTAATAAAAAACATCTTGGAGGCAAACATGGAATTTCTACCCATTTCCAAACAGGATATGTTGGATCGTGGTTGGACACAGTGTGTTTTTGTATATGTTATTGGTGATGCTTATGTCGATCACCCTTCTTTTGGTCATGCGATTATCAGCCGAATTCTGGAGCGGCATGGTTATAGCGTTGGTATTATCTCTCAGCCCAACTGGAAAAACCCCAAGTCTATTGATGTATTTGGTCGTCCCCGACTGGGCTTTTTAGTTTCTGGCGGTAATATGGATTCTATGGTGAACCATTACTCCGTCACAAAACACCGCCGTAAGACGGATGCCTATACCCCCGGCGGTGTCATGGGCAAGCGTCCCGATTATGCCACAACCGTCTACTGCAACCTGATCCGTCAGACGTATCAGGATGTCCCCATTCTCATCGGCGGCATCGAGGCTAGCTTGCGCCGTCTGGGGCACTACGATTACTGGTCCGAAAGCATGAAGCGTTCCATTTTATTGGATTCTCAGGCGGACATTCTCATGTACGGAATGGGTGAAAAAAGTATTGTAGAATTGGCAGATGCCCTGAACGCAGGTATGGAGCCTAAGGACATCACTTATGTAGACGGTACGGTTTTCAAAGCAAATGAATTGGATGACAGCTTCCCCACTATCGTTCTTCCTTCTTTTGATGAGGTGAAGGCCAACAAGCGCAAGTATGCAGAAAGCTTCAAAATTCAGTATGGCAACTGTGATCCCTGCACAGCCAAGCGGTTGGCAGAACCTTATGGCAATCAATACATTGTACAGAATCCTCCCCAGAAGCCCCTTACGACTCAGGAGATGGATGACGTATATGATCTTCCCTACTGCCGTACCTATCATCCCAGCTATGAAAAAGCCGGTGGTATTCCTGCCATTGAAGAAGTGAAGTTCAGTCTGGTAAGCAACCGTGGCTGTTTTGGTGCCTGCTCTTTCTGTGCTCTTACCTTCCATCAGGGCAGAATCATCCAGACTCGAAGCCATGAATCAATTCTAAAAGAAGCAGAGCAAATGGTGAAGGATAAAGACTTCAAGGGCTACATCCACGATGTAGGCGGCCCCACCGCCAACTTCCGTCACCCTGCCTGCGAAAAGCAGTTGACCAAAGGTGCCTGTGGGCATCGACAGTGCCTTTATCCCACCCCCTGCAAAAACATGCGGGCCGACCATACAGACTACATTGCCCTGCTGCGGAAATTGAGAAAAATTCCCGGCGTCAAAAAGGTTTTCATTCGCAGCGGCATCCGGTTTGACTATCTTCTGGCAGACAAGAAGGACACCTTCTTCCGGGAATTGGTGCAATACCATATTTCTGGTCAGTTAAAGGTCGCTCCTGAGCACGTAGCCGATGCAGTATTGGACCGTATGGGAAAACCCAGAAATGCCGTATACAATCGTTTTGTAGATAAATATTTTGCTCTTAACAAGCAATATCAAATGAATCAATATCTGGTTCCCTATCTCATGTCCAGCCACCCCGGCTCTACTCTGAAAGAAGCCATCGAGCTTGCCGAGTATATCCGGGATATGGGCTACAATCCGGAACAGGTGCAGGACTTCTACCCCACTCCTTCTACTCTGTCCACGGTGATGTACTATACCGGCTTGGACCCCAGAACCATGGAGCGGGTCTATGTCCCCACCGACCCCCATGAAAAGGCCATGCAGCGAGCACTCATTCAGTATCGCAATCCTAAAAACTACTATCTGGTTCGAGAGGCGCTGGAAAAGGCCCATCGAGAGGACCTGATTGGTTCCGGCCCGAAATGTCTGATTCGGGTTTTGCCCCCCAGTGCTACCAACCGTTGGAGCAAGGTCAAGAAGCCCGCTCCCAAGTCCTCTGCTAAAGCAGCACCTAAAAAGCCCATTTCCAAGGCTCCTGCCAAGAAATCCGCTCCCCCCGCTAAAAAATCCACTTCCAAGCGTAAGGGGAAATAAACCACTTCACTTATAAGGAGGAATATCCTTGCAATACTTAGAAGTTACCATCAAAACCACTTCTGACGGCATTCAGCTTACGGCCGATGCCCTTACCACTATGGGACATGACAGTTTGGTGATTGATGACCAGACAGAGTATATGAAATTTCTGGAAGCCAACCGGGCTTGTTGGGACTATATCGACGAAAGCCTCGCAAAGCATTTGGAAGGTCTCTCCCAGATTAAGCTCTACATTGAGAATGACGCACAGGCACAGGACAAGCTGGCAGCAATCTCTGACCGGCTTCAGGCCTTGAAGGTCAGTCATCCCGGAAAGAACTTAGGCCCTCTCACGGTCTCTGCTGCCCCTTTGGACGAAGAGGACTGGTCCAACAGTTGGAAGAAAAACTATCCGCCTCAGTTTGTGGGAAAGAATCTGTGTGTTCTTCCCTACTGGCTCTCTTTGGATGCTGCGGAAGGAAAACTGCCTATTGTTCTGGACCCCGGTCTTACCTTCGGTACAGGCTCCCATCCTTCCACGCAGATGTGTCTTAGTGCATTGGAAGACAATCTGGTACCTGGCAGTCGTGTCGTGGATTTGGGTTCCGGCAGTGGTATTTTGTCCATTGCCGCCCTGCGTCTTGGTGCCAAAAATGCAGTCGGTGTAGATATTGACCCCAAAGCGGAAAATATGGCCCGTGAAAACGCAGCCTATAACAATCTGGGAGCCGACCGCTTTCAAGCCTTTACCGGAGATGTTGCCGGAGATCATAAGGCTCTGGCACAACTGGGCGGAGCCTTTGATTTGGCACTGATTAACATTGTAGCAGATGTAATTTTAGCCCTTAGCCCTGTCATTCCTAAGGTGGTACGTCCCGGCGGTCTGGTGATCTGCTCCGGTATTCTGGATACACGGCTGGATGAAGTTCGGGCTGGACTGATGGCTCAGGGTCTCACCATTTTGGAAGAACGCAGTCAGGAAGACTGGCGTTGTTTGGTTGCCCGCCGGGAGGAACTGTAAGATGCGTATGCTCTCCTACCATAGCAAGATGCGCCTGCGGAAAATTCTCACTGTAGTAGGAATTGTGGCCTTGGTGCTAATTGCCATTTGGGCTTGCTGGATGGTCTGGCTTCAACGATATATTGTCTTTACAAGGGACGGCGTTGTATTTGATTTCAGCCGTTCTACCCTCTCTTTAGCAGAGAAGGCCGAAGGTCAGGTCCTGGCAGAAGAATCCATGCCCGTTGATATTCAGATTCTCACCCAAGAGGAAATCGAACAACAGGAGCAGAAAACCCAGACCCTTTCCGGTGTCTATGCCGACACGGATATGCTGTCCCATAATTTAGATGCTGTAAAGGAAAGCTTGAAGGTTCTGCCGGAAGGCACTGCTGTAATGCTGGATGTAAAAAGCATTTTCGGTAACTTCTACTATACCACTACGATCGACGGTGCCAACCCGTCCTCTGCCATAGACATCAAGGCGATGGATCAGCTAATTCAAACGCTGTCCAATCAGGGAGTGTATCTCATTGCCCGAGTCCCTGCCTTTCGAGACTCTGCTTTTGCAGAAGCAAACCCGTCCTCTGGTTTAGCCTTGAGTTCTGGTGCTCTGTGGCAGGATGATGAAAAATGCTATTGGCTGAATCCTGCCAATGAAGCGGTCCTGTCCCATTTAATTCAAATCAGTCGGGAATTGCGGCAAAAAGGATTCGACGAAGTGGTATTTACGGATTTCAAAATCCCCGACAGCGGTAGTATTTCTTACCCTGCTGCAATCTCCAAGGATGATGTCATCCGTCAAGCAGCCAGCGAACTAATTGCAGCCTGCTCTACCGGAGAATTTATGGTATCTTTCTGTTCCAGCCCGGACTTCTCTCTTCCCGCCGGAAGAAGCCGACTATATCTGGAAACAATCGACCCACTCCAGGTGCAGACTGTTTTTGAAAACTCTGCAATCGAAAACAAGGAATCACGGCTTGTGTTTGTCACCCCCACAAGAGATACCCGTTTTGATGAATATTCGGTCCTGCGTAGTGTACAGTAATGCTAACGGCTACACCAAAAGGTGTAGCCGTTGCTTTTTAAGCTCGTTGTATGTTAAAATAATACGTGTTTAATGATACCTATAGGAGGTTCCCACATGAAAATCATTCATACCTCTGATTGGCATTTCGGTATGCCGGTACGAACTGGCAGTTATCGGGACTGCCAGGCCCATTTTTTACAGCAACTCTATGACCTTGTTCGCACGGAAAATGTACAGGCCGTTCTCTGCGCCGGCGATGTCTATGACAGTAGTGTAGCCAATGCAGAAGCCATTTCTCTGTTCAACGAAGCCGCTACCACATTGTGCACACAATTAGGGGTGCAATTTATCGTCATTGCCGGAAATCACGACAGTGCGCCACGTCTGGCTGCCTGCCGGGAGCTATTGCGTCCCGCAGGGCTTCATGTTACCGGACGGTTGGAACGTGCCATTCCCCCCGTTCTTTTGGACAACGGGAAGGTTGCAGTGTACAGTCTCCCTTTCTTTCATAAAGACGAAGTGTTAGCCCTCTTTCCAGAGCAGGCCGAACAGATTATTTCTCAGGAAACCGCCATGCAGGTGGTCTGCAACCATATTCGAGAGACCATGGACCCTACTCGCAGAAACATCATTGTGAGCCATTCCCTGATTGTAAATGCAGAACTGTCCGAATCCGATCGCTCCGCCCGGATTGGTTTTGCTACAGCGGTTTCCAAAGAGGTATTTGAGGGCTTTGACTATGTGGCTTTGGGGCATATCCATAAGCCTCAGGTAGTTACTCCTCATATCCGCTATTCAGGAAGCCCTCTTAAATACTCCTTTGGTTCCGAGGAACATCAGGAAAAGGGGGTTGTTCTTCTGGATACCGACACTATGGAGCAAACATTCATTGCTTTGACTCCTCTCCGGGACCGAATCTGTGTGCGTGGAACCTACGACGAGCTGATTGCCAGAGAGGATCTAAAAAATCATTATCTGCGGTTGGAACTTACAGACCGTTTTACTGGACTTGACCTACAGGCTGAATTTTTCCAACGTTTTCCCTATCTGCTGGAACTAAGCGGTATGAGCTTAAATCCCCAGGAATTGGCCGACCGCCTCTCGGTAGAAGAACTGAAACAAATGGACGCAACCGACATTATGAAAAAATTTATGGCAGAGCATTTCTCCTATACCCCTACCCCGGACCAAATTGCACTGTTTCAGCAAATTTTGCAGGAAAGTGAGGAAGATGACCAATGAAACCTGTTTCCCTTCGATTTAAGTGTTTTGGCCCCTATATGCAGGAACAGTATATCGACTTTGCAAAATTGGAACAAAATGGGCTGTTTCTCATTTGCGGTGAGACCGGCTCCGGCAAAACCACTATTTTGGATGCCATGTGTTACGCTCTTTACGGAAGATCCAGCGGCGGTCTTCGGGGAGATATGAGCGTTATGCGCTGTAAACTCGCACAGAAAAGCGATGAAACTCTGGTGAAATTCGTCTTTGACTGCAAACAGCGGCGGTACATGTTCACCCGCTCCTTAAAATATGGCAGTAAGAATCTGAACGACCGGCACAACTGTTTGGTATTGGAGCAAGGAGTTTTTGTTCCCATCTTTGAAAATCCAAAACAGACGGTGGTCAACCAGAAAGCCCAGGAGCTTTTGGGGCTTACTTATGAACAATTCCGACAGGTCATGGTGCTGCCGCAGGGTAAATTTGAGACGCTTTTAGTTTCCAACTCGGAGGAAAAAGAAAAAATTCTGGTCAGTCTTTTCCGGGCCGGTCGTTGGGAGGCCGTGACCAAGCGGTTGACTGAAACCGTCAATCAGCGGGACAACGCCCTAAAAATGGAATACAGCAGTATTGTTTCCAAGCTTCGAGAATACAGCTGCGAAACTTTGGAGGAATTATCGATTGCCCTTTCTCAGCAGGATGTGTCTGTGAAAGCATTGGAGCAGGAGTTCAAAACTGTATCTGAACATCTATCCGCAGCAGAACAGGCGTATGAAAAAGGGTTGTTGGAAAATCAGAAGTTTGCAACTCTGAAAAAGTTGAGTGAGCAGTTGGAAGAATACAAAAAGCAAATTCCTCACTATCAGCAAGAGTCTCAGCGTCTTACATTCTCTCTACAGGCGGAGGCCATTGCCCCCAAGCACACTGCTCTTACCGAGGCTCAGGCAGCAGAAAAGAAAGCAAACGCACGACTCTCTAACGCTCTGAACGCAGTTTCCTCTGCAAAAATTGCCGCAGAGAATGCAGAAACCGCTGTAACTGCACACAAACAACAAAAAAGCACCTATGAGAACCATAAGCGGCAGATTGCTCTACTGGAAAATGCCCGTCCTCTCTATGAAACCCTAGAGGAAAAGAAACTGGATGCCGCTACCAAAATCAACGCCCATATAGCAGCACAGAGAAATTTGACTCTCGCACAGGAGAAGCGAGATGCCGGAAAGCTGCAATATGAACAGGCGGCACAGCATAGAGAACAGTTGGATCTGCAATACCGAAGTGCTCACTCCATCTATCTGGAAAGCATAGGAAGCACCTTGGCGCAGCAGCTTCAACCCGGAAAGCCATGTCCTGTCTGTGGCAGTATAGAACATCCCTGTCCAGCAGAACAGCACTCGGCTCATATATCCGAAGCGCAACTGGAAGAACTGGATCAAGCCTTAAATTTGGCAGGAAAACAGGCACTCGACGCCATGAAGCAGCTTAATCTTCTGGACACTGCAAATAATGAAGCCCGTGAAGCAGCGTATGCTGCCTCTCAGGCCGAGGCCGTTGCAAAGGCCAACTATGAAGAAGCACTATCCCATCGACTGTCTGGAATTGAAACCACGAAGGAACTGGACAAAGCAGTTGAACAAACCCAGCGTGAAATACAAGACTTTGAAACAGAAGAGGTTCGGGTCCTTCAGGAAAAAAACACCGCCGAAAGCAATTTGCAAATTGCCCTTGCAAACCAAAACGCCGCTTATGAAGAATATGACCTTGCTCAGAATGTCCGAAAAGAGAAAGAACAACTCTGGAACCAAGCTTTGAAAGAGGCCGGTTTGGAAAGCGAAGCCCATTTCAATGCAGTCTACATGGAACCCGAGGAACGGGCCATGCGGCAAGAAGCACTGCGTAACTTTGAGGTGCGTATGAATGGTGCCCAAATTGCTTATGACAACCAAAAGGACATGCTGCAAAATCAAATTGCACCGGATCTCTCTGATCTAACTGACGCTCTAACGCAGGCAAAGAACAGCGTAAAAGAACTGGAAGGTCAGATACTACTACAGAAAACCCAATTGGATACTATGTCTAAGGATTTAGAGGCCCTTACGCAGCGTATTCAAGATTACAAAGAAAAGCGGCAGAAAACAGATCTGGATTTGGAGTTTGCCCGCCGTCTGGGAGGCAGTTCCGGTCTCAGTCTACAGCGTTATGTTCTGGGCGTTATGCTGAACACCATCACACACGCTGCCAACCACTTATTAGAAAATGTCTATGGCGGTCGCTATCAGCTTTTCCGCACCGATGAAATTTCCGGTAAGGGCCGTAAAGGTGGTCTGGAACTGGAAGTTCTGGATCGGAACAACAACGAACGCCGAAGCGTTACTACTTTGTCCGGCGGTGAAAAATTCTTGGTGGCCTTGAGTCTTGCCATCGGACTGTCCACCGTTGTACAAGCCCAGGGGGACGGAATCCGTCTGGAAGCTATGTTTATTGACGAAGGCTTTGGTTCTTTGGACCGGGAATCTATTCAGGATGCTCTGGAAATTCTGCAAAACATCCAGAAAAGTACCGGGGTAGTCGGTATCATCTCCCATGTGGAGCAGTTGATGGATACCATTCCCACGAAGCTTGTGATTACCAAATCCCCTCATGGCAGCAAATGCACCATGCACCTATAACGCAATAATAAAAAAACCGGTGGAATATCGCAGAACTCTGCGGTATCCCACCGGGATTGTTTTTTTACTTGGTGCCGAAGATGCGGTCGCCGGCATCGCCCAGACCGGGAACAATATAGGCATGCTCGTTGAGCTTCTCATCAACAGAGGCAACAAAAATATCGACATCGGGATGGGCCTTGCGAACGGCCTCCACGCCCTCAGGTGCAGCAATGATGTCCATGAGAGTGATATTCTTCACGCCGTACTCCTTCACAAAGGAAATGGCTGCAATCGCACTGCCGCCGGTAGCCAGCATGGGGTCTACGATAAACACCTTACGCTCAGCCACATCGTTGGGCATCTTGCAGTAGTACTTCACAGGCTCGTGGGTCTCGGGGTCACGGAACAGACCGATATGACCAATTTTGGCAGAGGGAATCAGGTCTACCATGGCATCTACCATGCCGACACCTGCACGGAGGATGGGAACGATCGCCAGCTTCTTACCAGCCAGAACCTTCACCTTTGCAGTGGCAACCGGGGTCTCTACTTCCACTTCCTTCATCGGAAGGTTCCGAGTGGCCTCATAGCACATCAGAGCGGAGATTTCGCCAACCAGCTCACGGAATTCCTTTACAGGAGTGTTCTTGTTTCGCAGGATTGACAGCTTGTGCTGAATCAGAGGATGATCTAATACGTGTAAACTACCCATTTCTATTTGTTTCCTTTCTATCTTCCATTTGGAGTCGTTCCTGACGTTCTCTCTCCGCCTGACTCAGACGGAGATAGTTTGGCACCATGGCAGCAGCGTCACCGGATTCTCCACGGCCAATGGCTTCCATCGCCGCAAGGGCTACGCCTGCCGCACGCTGATGGCGCCGATGCTCCGGTGCCAGATGGAACCGTGCATCCTTCTTTCCAAAGGTATTATAACACAAAACTGCGCCATCTCCAACAAATATCACTGGCAAATCCCAATGATTCAGGTCTTCTTCCAATTCTTGAAGGCTAATAGCCCGGTCCGGGCGCAGTCTCGTGAGCGTGCCGTTTTCTGCCTGGAAAAGTGCATTATACACCTGGCTTCGCCGGGCATCCATGGCTGGACAAATAATACCATGAAATTCGCCCAAATTCAAGGCCATAGATTCCAGAGTCGATACGCCATAAAGAGGCAGTTCTGCCCCCCAAGCCAAGCCCTTGGCTGCAGCAACGCCAATACGCACTCCGGTAAAGCTGCCGGGTCCCTTGGCAACCGCAACTGCGTCAATCTCCTTCACCGTCATTTCACAGGTTCGGAGCATCCCTTCGGCCATATCCAGGATGGTACGGCTGTGGGTAAGGCCAGTATTTTGGTAATTCTCAGCCAGAAGGATTCCATCCTCCAGCAAAGCTACAGAAGCCGCCTTGGCGGTGGTTTCAAATGCTAAAATCCGCATGAAGTGCTTCCCCCTCGATGGTAATTTTTCGTTCCTCTTCCCCTTGGGAAAGCTTTTCTATGGTAATAAAAATGGCATTTTCCATAGCTTCTGCCACGTTTTCGCTCCACTCTACCACGCACACACCGCCACGCTCCAGATAGTCCTCCCAGCCAATGTCAAACAGGTCATCGGCACTATGAAGGCGGTACATATCAAAGTGAAACAGGGGCATCCTACCTCCCAGATACTCATTTACAATGGTATAAGTGGGACTGGTGACAGGATCTTTAATTCCCAAGCCTCGGGCAATCCCTCTGGTAAAAGCGGTCTTTCCCGCTCCTAAATCCCCGCGAAAAGCAACAACCTGACTTGGCTCCAGAACACGGGCCAGAGCCGCACCCAAGGCCTCTGTATCTTCCGGACTATGGCTCCAAAACTCCATGGTCTTCCTCATTCCTTCTTCAAATTTTTCTTATATACTACCACAATCTTCCCCATTTTGCAAACCCAGATTGTTCACAGTTAATTTTCAATTTTTCATCTTGACATTAGAGAAAAAAGAGGTATAGTTAACTTAAAAGAATTAGCACTCTCAATGAGTGAGTGCTAAGACCCAACTTCCCTAGTATGGGAATCTAGGAAGGAGTATCTGTTATGAACTTCAATCAGTATACAAAGAAGTCTCTGGAAGCGGTACAAAGTGCCCAAAATATTGCCAGAGAGAATAATCATCAGCAAATGGAACAGGTGCACCTGCTTCTGGCTCTTCTGACTCAGGAGGGCGGTCTGGCTCCTCAGCTTCTAAAGAAAATGGGTATCACTACAGAAAGCCTGGAAGCAGCAGCAAAACAGGAGCTTCAAAAGCTGCCCAGGGTTACCGGTAGTCGAGAGGCCGATAAGTTCTATATTAGTCAAGGTGTTGACAACGTCTTTACGCAGGCAGAACATCTCGCTCAGAGTATGAAGGATTCTTATACCTCTGTAGAGCACCTGCTGCTTGCCTTGGTAGAAGAGGCTGAAGGCGGCATAAAATCCATGTTCCAAACCTACCGCATTACAAAGGAAGGATGCCTTCAGGCCCTGCAAGCCATCCGTGGCTCCCAGCGGGTTACTACTGACAGTCCAGAGGAAACCTATGAGGCTCTGGAAAAGTACGGCACAGATCTGGTTCGTCGGGCAAAAGAGCAGAAGATGGACCCTGTCATTGGTCGAGATGAAGAAATCCGAAATGTCATCCGAATTCTCAGTCGAAAGACGAAAAACAACCCTGTTTTAATTGGTGAACCCGGTGTAGGTAAAACCGCCATTGCGGAAGGTCTGGCCCAGAGAATTGTCCGAGGCGATGTACCCCGGAATCTTCAGGACAAAACCATCTTCTCTCTGGATATGGGTGCCCTCATTGCAGGTGCTAAATATCGCGGCGAATTTGAGGAACGTCTGAAAGCCGTTTTGGAAGAAGTTCGGAAATCCGAAGGAAGAATCCTTCTCTTTATTGATGAACTTCACACCATTGTGGGAGCTGGAAAGACCGACGGTGCTATGGATGCAGGTAACCTGCTGAAGCCCATGCTGGCAAGAGGTGAACTGCACTGCATCGGTGCCACCACCTTGGACGAGTATCGGCAGTATATTGAAAAAGATCCTGCGCTGGAACGTCGATTTCAGCCAGTCATGGTGGAAGAACCTACCGTAGAAGATACCATTGCAATTCTTCGTGGTCTGAAAGAACGCTATGAGGTCTATCACGGCGTTAAAATCACCGACACTGCTATTATCTCCGCTGCTACCCTTTCCAACCGCTATATCTCAGATCGGTTCCTGCCGGACAAGGCCATTGATCTGGTAGATGAAGCCTGTGCCCTCATTCGGACAGAAATGGACTCCATGCCCACCGAGCTTGATATGGTTTCCCGAAAGATTATCCAGATGGAAATTGAGGAAGCTGCGCTAAAAAAGGAAGAGGACCCCAGATCTCAGGCCCGACTGGCAGAGCTGCAAAAGGATTTAGCCGAAGAACGAGAGCAGTTCAAATCCAAGAAGGCCCAGTGGGAAAACGAAAAGAACGCCATTGGAAGAGTGCAGCAGCTTCGTGAACAGATTGAAGACTTGAATCGCCAAATCGAGGCAGCAGAACAAAGCTATGATCTGGAAAAGGCAGCAGAACTGAAATATGGTCGTCTGCCGGAGGCTCGTCGGCAGTTGGAGGCAGAAGAGCAAATTGCCCAGAACGCCAAGGAAAACAGTATGCTCCGAGACAAGGTAACGGAAGAAGAAATTGCCAGAATCGTAGAGCGTTGGACTGGAATTCCCGTGTCCCGTCTGGTACAGGGTGAGCGCGAAAAGCTGTTAAAGCTGGACGAAACACTGCATAAGCGTGTCATCGGGCAGGATGAGGCTGTACAAGCCGTCACTGAGGCTATCCAGCGCAGCCGTGCCGGTATTCAGGACCCCAACCGTCCCATCGGCTCCTTCCTCTTCCTTGGTCCCACCGGCGTAGGTAAAACCGAACTGGCCAAGAGCTTGGCAGAGTCTCTGTTCGACGATGAAAACAATCTGGTTCGTATTGATATGTCCGAATATATGGAGAAATTTGCTGTCTCTCGGCTGATTGGAGCACCTCCAGGATATGTAGGCTATGAAGAAGGCGGTCAGTTGACTGAGGCTGTACGCCGGAAGCCCTATTGTGTTGTGCTCTTTGATGAGGTAGAAAAAGCGCATCCTGATGTGTTCAACATCTTGCTTCAAGTTTTGGACGATGGCAGAATCACGGATTCTCAGGGCCGAACCGTAGACTTTAAGAACACCATTATCATTCTTACCTCGAATCTGGGCTCTCAGTACCTTCTGGACGGAATTGGCCCGGATGGCAGTATTTCCTCTGAAGCTCGTGCCCAGGTCATGGCCCTTCTGCGGCAGTCCTTCCGGCCTGAGTTCCTGAACCGACTGGACGAAACCGTATTCTATAAGCCTCTGAGCAAGGCAGATGTGACTTCAATTATCGATCTTCAGATCAACAAACTGAATCGTCGTCTGGAAGAGCAGGAAATCACCTGTGTCCTCACACAGAAGGCAAAAGACGAAATCATCGAAGCGGCCTATGACCCTCAGTATGGTGCTCGTCCCCTGCGTCGTTATGTCCAGCACACTGTAGAAACTTTGCTTGCTAAGCAGATTTTGGCTGGTTCTATTCTGCCCGGTCAGACCGTTACGGTGGACGTAGACGAGAACGGTTTTAATTTGAAATAATGCACACCAAGCAAGGGCTGCCCTTTGGGGTATCCCTTGCTTCCTGTACTTGTATGAGTCAATACGTACCAACAATAGGAGAAAAAATCATGAGCCTATACGAAATTTATTTCAGTCCTACAGGTGGAACCAAAAAAGTTTCTGATATTCTTGCAGCAACGTGGGATACAAGTTCCATTTCCGTGGACTTAGTAACACATCCAGAAGCAGTCTCCACCCTCTCCCTATGTGCAGATGATATTTGTATCATTGCCGTCCCTTCCTATGGAGGCCGAGTCCCCAGCATTGCTCTGGAGCATCTAAGAAAGCTGCACGCCAATGGAGCAAAGGCCATTTTGGTGGCGGTGTATGGAAACCGTCACATTGATGACACCTTAATGGAACTGTATGATACACTGCATAAAGTCGGCTTTACTTGCATAGCCGGAATTGAGGCAGTAGCGGAACACTCTCTGATGCGTCAATTTGCATCTGGAAGACCTGATGCAGAAGACGTTGCAGAACTGAATGACTTTGCTGCCAAAATCAAGGAAGCTTTGAAACAGGGCCATGCTGGGCAGGAATTGCAGCTCCCCGGAAGTCATACATACAGAGTCTATAATGGCGTACCATTTAAGCCCCTTGTATCCGAAAACTGCGGTGGCTGCGGACTGTGTGCTACACAATGCCCTGCACATGCCATAGACAAGGAGAATCCCAAGCTTACCAATCCCGACCTATGTATTTCCTGCGGACATTGTATTTCCATTTGTCCCAATAGAGCCAGACACTTCGATGAGAAATTGACCTCTGCTGTAGCGCAGAAAATGGAAGAAGCCTGCTCCGGTAGAAAGAACAACCAGATTTATTTATAAGGTCTGCAATTTTTATCTATCGGAATTGCAAAGCAAACCGCCACAGAATTTTCATTCTGTGGCGGTTTGCTGTAAAAATGGGTTGCTTGCGATTTTGGCAAGCAACCCATTTTGATTATCTCTTATTCCTGGCTGAACTGATCCTTGCCCACGAAGCACAGGGGGCACTCAAAATCATCCGGCAGATCCTCGAACTTGGTGCCGGGAGCAATGCCACCTTCGGGGTAGCCCTCTTCTTCATCGTAGACCCAACCACAAACATCGCATACGTATTTCATAAGTGAACCTCCATATTTTTTCTTCCGTGCGTTTCGTCACGGTAGTTTCTGAGCTTATGATACCATCAAAAGGAATTTACTTCTGTGATTTTATCACTAAAATCAGTGGTTGCCACACTCGTCAGCGTGCTCATGCTCATGGCAGATGGAACCGGTAGAAACCAGCTCACCCTTCAGGTAACGCTCCACAGCGTCTCTTGCCTCACCCTGAACGCCGATAATAACTTCTACGTCACGCTCATTGAAAATCTCCACGGCGCCGCCGCCCATGCCACCGGAAATAATGACCTTTGCGCCACGGTCTGCCAGGAAGTTGGGCAGGAAGCCGGGACGGTGACCGGGGTTGGGAACGGTCTCTACAGAAGTGATTGCACCATCGGCAGTATCAAAGAAAATAAAGTTTTCGCAGTGACCAAAGTGGCCTGCAACAGTGGTACCCATAGCAGCAACAACGATTTTCATAATATTATCTCCTTTTTATTCGAGCATTAAGCTCGTTTTTTTATAAATTTCCAAAAGAGCATCTCTTGCCGGACATTCCACATCTGCAAGGCTTTTGCCTTGATTGATGGCAGCAGATGCTGCTTTGTCATAGGGAATCTTTCCCAAAAACGGAAGGCCCATTTCCTGACAAAATGCTTCTATTTCTTCTGTATGCCTCGGACTTACGTCCCATTTATTGACACAGACCGCCAACTTCGTCTGGAAGGTCTCCGCTGTTTTTACCAGACGTTTCAAATCACTGAGTCCTGATAAGCTAGGCTCTGCCACTACCAGCACCAAATCAACACCGCTGACAGAGGCAATGACCGGACAGCCAATGCCAGGAGAACCATCAATAATTGCAACCTGCGTCTGAGGTGCGTTTTTTAGCATTTGAAGCTTCACCGCAGAAACCAGTTTACCAGAGTTACCCCGTCCCATTTTCAGTTTAGCGGTGGAAAACACCCCCGCTCCCTGATAGAGGTACTGGGTTCCTGCTACATCTGGTTCCATCGTCACCGCTTCCTTGGGGCAAACATAACTACAGACCCCACAGCCTTCGCAGGCGTATTCCCGCACTCGGTACCCCTCTTCCGTCTGTTCAATCGCATCAAATCGGCACATTTCCTGACATTTGCCGCATGATATACATTGATCTTTATGGATCCATGCTTTTTCAGAACCAATAAAGGGCTTTTCCTGCGGTGCTCCCTCCAGTTCCATGACCATATGCAGGTTTGGCGCATCTACATCACAATCCGCTGCTGCCAAGGTCCCGGAGAATCGCAAAAAGGCCGCTGCCGTAGTGGTTTTTCCTGTGCCGCCCTTTCCGCTTAAAATCAGAAGCTTTTTCAATTCAAAGCACCTCCAATCTTATGAAGGAGCTGAGAAAATAATGCTTTCCCTTCCGGACTCTCCCTGCAAAGGAGCTTGCCTTCTGCTCCCAATCTGGCAAAGTCCTTTTGGAATGGAATCCGCAGCACTACGGGAAGATTTTTTTCTTTGCAGTAGGTTTCCAGAGGTTCATAAGGTGTTTCCTCTTTGTTGATGACCACATAGCAGGGTTTTCCCAAAATGGAAGCCAACTCATGGACCATTGTAAAATTATGGAATCCAAAGGCGGTCGCCTCTGCCACCAGAAGGCAGGCATCTGCATGAGATACGCACTCCATAACGGAGCAGGCACTGCCTGGGGGACAATCTATAATGGTAAGTCCCTCCCCTGCCTTTGCCATTGCCGCCTGAATCACAGGAATTCCGGAAGCTTCACCGGGATTCAAAATTCCCGTATGAACGGTTACAGAGTCAAAGGTTCCAGACTCCACCTTGCCCACTGTCTTTGCTTCCATGCGAATGGCCTTCTGAGGACACGCCATTTCGCACAGGCCGCAGCTATGGCAGACTTCAGAGAAAACTTTCGGTTTTTCCTTGATGTAGATGAGGGCATGAAACCGACAGAGCTTTACGCATGTTTTACAGCCCGTACACTTCTCTTTGTCAAACCCAGGAAGGAAGGTATGAACCTCCTCCTCCTGAACATCCGTGGGAGGAAGGAAAAGCCGTCCGTTTGGCTCCTCCACGTCGCAGTCAATATAGGTTGCCTTTTCGGCCGCTGCCGCCAGGTTGGCAGCCACCATGGTTTTTCCTGCGCCGCCCTTTCCGCTCAATACCGCTAATTTCATCCGATTCCTTGAAATCCTGCGTGGAAATGGGTCAGAGCCTCCAGATTTCCTTCTTCACAGGCCTTTACATTTTCATTGGCATCTTTTCCCTGGCTCTTATAGATTGCGATTTCTGCTTCCTGCAAAACCTGGGCCGCATTCTCTCCGCAACGCACGGTCACCAATGCGGTTGCCCCCTGATCCACCACAAATTGAGCGGCCTGAATCCCCGCTCCGCCCTCGGAAGAAGCGGCTGGATTTTCCAGAATCTCCACGTTCCCATCCTGGGCAAACAGGAAGTAAGGTGCTCTGCCAAAGGACACACAAACTTCCTTCTGGGTATCATCCAAAGGAATTGCAATTTTCATACGAAGACCTCCTTGTGCTCTATGCAAGCTATGGCGTTTACAACCGCCGCAGGCGCAATATTCTTCTTGCCCGCTGCACAGCCGGTATTCTCCGCCCTCAATCTTTAAGGGACGGCCAGCCACCAATGCCTCTGCCAGTTTTTGTCTGGCTGAGGTGTAGATTTGCTGGACGGTTGTACGGGCAATGTCCATGTACTTCCCACATTCCTCCTGAGAAAAGCTCATTTTATCAATGAGGCGAATAGTTTCGTATTCGTCCACGGTCAGAATCACAGGATTCTCCCGGCATCCGCTGTTTGGGAAAAAGCCTCTGTTCTCCGGCAAACAGCAAACCTTTCTGCATTTTCTCGGTCTCGGCACGGTCCACACCTCTCTTTTCATTATGGCATATGCCATTTACTAATTTCATTATATCCAATTTCCGGCATATGTCAATAACTTTTTTCAAATTAGAAAAAATTGGCGCAGAGAAGATGGTTTCCCGATTCTCTTCCCTGCGCCATTTTTTAAGTGTCAAATTCTATATAATAAAGTGTATGGTTTTCTGTGTCGTAAATTGCTGCCGTCATATTAAAAGAATGTCGATTCATAACATCTGTATCGTCATAGGGATCGTTGCTCTCCGAATGGCGATCATAAAAGAAATAATATCCGTTGCTTATATCCGGAAGCAGCGTCTTTTCCTGTTCATCCTTCATTGCGTACAAAAGTTTTTTCATGTCGTCTTTCAGGGGCAACGGATGCCAATGTGGATGTTTCTCAATTTCTTTCGCCACGGTATCATCCGAAAATTTTAAGCCATAGCATAGCACACCATCCCCATGGAATCCTCCGTGGCTGTCATACCGGTATATTTCTGTGCCGCTGGTTACATCCAAATCCAGCACCCCAGAAATATGGGCGTTTATCTCGAAATTCGGGTTAAATGCAGCGCAACTGCAAAGAAATATCGCCACAAAAAGGATAATTGCTGCCACGTTACAACTCTTTTTCATCTGCTCCATCCCCCTCCCGATACTCCAGAAGGTCTCCCGGCTGACAATCCAACGCCTTGCACAGCTTTGCCAATGTTTGAAATTTAATTGCCTTTGCTTTTCCATTTTTCAAAATGGAAACATTGGCGATGGTAATTCCGATTCGTTCTGCCAACTCGGTCACACTCATTTTTCGTTTGGCCAGCATTACATCAATGTTGACAATGATTTCATCTTCCATGATACTCCTCCTAAATGGTCAGATCGCTCTGTTCCTGAAGAACTGCCGCCTTCTGTACCAACTGGGAAAGTCCACCGGTCCCGACGGAAATGGCCACGCCTGCAAAGATCGGAAACAGTGACTCAAGGACAATACCGGGGTGGCTGTAACCGATGAGCCAATAGACAACATTTCCGATAAAGAAAAACACGCTGTCGCCTGCTGCCAGCCTGGAGATGTAGCGAAACAGTCTGGCATTATCCATAGAAAACGCCTGTTCCTTTCCAATGTTGGAAGCGATTTTCCAGCACACCGCCAAGATTGCATAGCAAGGAATTCCGCTGCACCACAGGAAGATAAGCCACGGCCAATAACAATGGTCGTACATTCCCTCTTCGTAGTCTGCGATCATTCTGCCCAAGGTCGGAAATGCTACACCGTAGACCATTACTCCGCAAAGGGCCATACCTATGAGAATCCACTTTAACCACCGTGATAATGCTTTTTGTTCCATTTCAAGTTCTCCTTTCTTACTGGGGGATGGTTCAAAGATAACACACATTTTATTG
>CAUWEI010000054.1:0-17030 GCA_963557675.1 uncultured Oscillospiraceae bacterium
CCCGATTCGGGACCTCTGAATTTTAGTCGGGGCCATTTTTGTACAGCCCCATTTTTTATGCTCTCTATTTTATCGTTCAGTCTGCTCTAAGAGCCACAGCATATAGGTTAACGCCAGAAGATCGGCACAGCCTCCGGGGGAGAGGTGTCGGTCGATCAACACTTCGTCCAACCGCCGAATTTCATCCATAGAAGGGAAGGGGTTCTGTTGTAAAATTTTTTCCACAGCCCCTGTGACAAACGGTTGCGCCGACGGGCCACCTCTGTGCAAAAGGTTTGTATCCTGCACAACCGGCATCATATGAAGCAGTGCCACACAGCCTGCATCATTGCAGCTTAGGCCCTGAGACAAGCCTTGTTTGAAAATTGGCAAACCAATTTTTCTGACAGCAGGGAAGCCTGCCTCGGCCTGTCCCCGGACACCGGTTACGCCATAGTCCCGGTAAAGCCGCTCGCCTGCCGTAGTCCTTCCTGTAAAATCAGAGGCCGTTAAGCCCTGCGCCAGAGCTGCAACCGTGTCCAGTACAACATCCGAATTTTTCCACAGCCCCTGTTGCAATCTTCCCAAAGCACCGCAGAGAAGCCCCATGGAGAAAATCGCCCCTTTGTGGGTGTTGACTCCGGAGGTCACTCGCAGCATTTCTCCCTCTGCCAGCTTTCCACGGCGGCGCAGACAAGCAAACGTCTCAGCAGGGGACAGGGTGCTGGTCTGTCTGCCTATCCTTGTACAATCGTAAAAATAGGGCCACAGGGCCACTGCACTGGCTTCAAAGGTGAAAATATCCATATCTGTATGGCTGCCGGAATTTTCTCGGTCCACAAGGCCGGGTTTGGGCGTAGCACAGACCTCATACAATAGAGCCTGACAGGCAAGGCGGGCCGCCGTCTCGGCATCGTCTTTGTCCACAGCCTCCTGTAAAATCTCAAAGGTTTTCGCTTGAAGCTGCTGGACGCTGTGTGCTCTGCTTCTGGCGCAAATCTGTGCCACATTGCCGCAGATCAGACACCGCCTTGGGCTTTCTCGCTGAATTTTTTGGCCCTGAGGAAGAATCACATCCAAATCCAGAAGCCGTCCCAGAGACGTTCCTTCCTCCAAATCCACTGCCATTGCTTTCAGTTCCGCCGAGTCCATGTCCAGAACATACATGGCCTCACAGCCTGTATCCTGAACCGTAATTTCACGGGCGTTCCATTGAATTTTCCGTCTTTGCAGCTCCTGCCGAACGAGTCGGTCTCCCAGATAAAAACTCTGTGTAATGAGGTCATTATTTTTCACCGGGCCGGCAATATTCATGGTAAAGGACAGCAAGGGAAGGCCATACTGGCAAAGCAGCGTCTCCTGCCTTGCCACTCGAGCTTCCCGTGCTTCCAGCATCTGCATCAATGTAACTTCCATAAGCAGCCACCTCCTTCCACTCTTCCCCTATGATACACGAAAAGCATCGGTTGTGGAATAGCTTTTTTCAAAATACTGCTTTTTTCAAACCACAAATTGCTCAACAGGGGATTGCCGTACACAAAGACCTGCCGTAGAATGCAAAGTTTCTGCGGCAGGTCCATTTTGCGGGTTGGCTATAACTTCAATCTCATATGGTTTATATACCGTTCCGTACCTAAATTTTCGGAATTATAGATTGTTTGCTTTTGCTGCAAATCGCATAATAATGGTTGCGATTTCTGCACGGGTTGCAGCACTG
The DNA here is from genome assembly GCA_963557675.1 of uncultured Oscillospiraceae bacterium. Lineage (GTDB taxonomy): Bacteria > Bacillota > Clostridia > Oscillospirales > Oscillospiraceae > Faecousia. The sequence continues at coordinate 1,697 of CAUWEI010000054.1, forward strand.
GTGGGGGCTAAAATGTCCATGCTGCCTTTTCCATTAACAATTTCATTTTCAACAGCCCACTGCATAGCCTTGTGTGCATAATCGCTGATCAAATCCGCATCCTGGAATCGGTCCAGCCTGCCTTCCGTTTCAGGACTGCCTGCATAGCGGTACAGGAAAGTCACAAGCTGCTCTCGAGTCAGCAGGTTCTTGGGACCAAACTTGTTGTTTCCATAGCCCTGCGCAATGTGATTCTCTGTGGCCCAGGTGACTGCATCCGTATACCATCTGTCTGCAGGTACGTCCTCCAAGTCACAATCCCCGGTTGCAGGCGAACCTGCCATTCGATACAGTACCGTAACAAACATTGCTCGATTGGCCGGCAGGTTGGGATGGAAGGTGGTTGCCGTCGTACCGTTCATATAATTATTTTTTAGTACGAAGTCAATCCCCTCATGATACCAACGTGTGGTGTCCAGATCCTCAAAATTATGGCACGGACAAGACGCACCGCCGTCACACTTGGCAAGTTTGAAGCTTACTTGTACCTTAACATCCGAGGCGGGCATTTGGAAGGTATAGGTATTATGGTCTTTTTCCTCCAAAGGAAGCAGTTTTCCGCTGCCGTCTGCGACAACGACGGTATCCACCACATAATTCTCTGCCGGCACCGCTGTAATGGTCACAACGCTGCCCGGTCGTGCCTGATTTGTAGAGAGCTGCACCTCTCCATTCTCCAAATGGGAGGCAAGACAAACTGCAAATTCTGCCACTGTGTACTCCGCCGAGGCTACAGCGCTGTTCTTCATACCAGCCTTCACCGCAATGGCCTTGATCACCGTATTATTTCTAATCTCAAAGGGGCCAGTATATCTTATAGCGGAGCTGGTCGGAGCCGATCCATCCGTAGTATAAAAAATCTCTGCCCCTGCGGTTCCACAGCGGATTGTAATGCTCTGACTTTCCACAAAGCTGCCGCTCTCTGGAGAAATAACCGGAGTAGCAACCGTCTCTTCGATTGGCGGAACCACATAGAAAAACTCTACTGCATCTCCATTTTCCAGCACATAGCCACTTGTGGGAACCGTGGGAAGTTTACCATTGACATCATACATCCAGCCGCTGTTGGGGCCATCATCTCCTGCTTTGACGGTTTTGCCATCCTTCGTCACAGAGTCAATATATCCATCCTTTTCTGTGAAGGTCATATGATTGTCTTCCAGTGCCTTGCCAATCAGGTCATATGCGGTGCTACCTTCCGTCATAGTAAAAGATGTGGTGGGAATCCACGGCTCCTGTTCCGGATTCTGCTTGAGCGTAAAGCTTACGCTGATTTCCTGAGATACGCTGGAATCAGGCAGAGCTGTACGCTGCTGCGTGTAAATGTTGTATGCCTTGGTGGTGTCCTCCTGAAAGGCATCCAGAGCAACCATTGCACGGAATCCCTGCTCGGTAGCCAGTGCATTCGCCTTTTCAATCTCCTCTGGCTTTCCGGTAGCCATACCAGAGCGATAGCCGTCCGCATTCTCATTGACATAGAGGCTCAGTGCCGCAGCCAGAGAGCAGCCATCTTTTACAAAGCGGGAATCCGATGCAGGATCGATTCCCAGAGCCGTAAGACCAATAATGGCCATGGCATCCGTATTTACATTACCAAAGGAACCGTTGTTCTGCTGGGCTTTGCTCATACCATCCAAAGCCTTTTCAACAAACGCATTTACCGACTGTTTCACACCATAATCGTCTGTTTCTGAAAGATAATACGATGCAAATGCCGCCAAGGCCGTGGCGGTGGTATCTACGTCATCGTAGGTTTTTCCGTAATACTGATAGCAATTCAACCCGTTTTCCTGCTGATTGTCGGACAGCAGCTTCACCATAGCCTGCACCTGTGCAGGAGTCAAATTGGTCTTACCCTGCTGCGCCGCCAACAGAACCCAAGGGGCGGAGTAGTGGCTCTTTAATCCATCCACCGCCGCAGCCAGTCGTGCCGCATTGCTAAACGTAATTTCAGAGTTGGTTCCCGGAAAGGCGCAAAGGGCTGTGGTATCTACTCCCAACGTACCGAGAATAATTTCACCCTTCGTGCGGGTATCAATTTCATTAGTCAGAAGTTCAAAATCTTCCGTATTTTTAACCAGCTTCTGCTCAATGGTAAGGTCCTGATAGCTTTTCCGTGCAATGTCGCTGGTTTTACTTACTGCATCCGGGTGTACCTGGGCATAAACTGCCATATCAAAGATAACCCATTCATCGGATTTTTCCACATAGGAGGCCGCTATTTTCTCCATCAAGGTGCCACTTTGTTCCGTTGCTGGGTAGATGATAATGGAGATTGGCTTATTGAACGAAACGCCTTCCTTGGTAAAGCACAAGGTAGCGGTCTCGGTCATTGCCTCTGCGGTTTCATTGGCCTTTTTGAGCTTCATGGTACTGCCTTCGCAGGACAGATAGCCATACTGCTTGTCTTCTATCGTCTGTATGCACCGTAATTCAATGGTTTCGTCTGCCGTCATGCCTTCCTTTAAGAGCATAAGCGAATCGCCCACTTTGCAGGTACCTGCAACTGAGACAGTATCGGCATACTTGGCAGCCTCATTGAGAAGGGTATCATCCGGCAAGCCGGGAGTTGTATCCGAAAGATAGGGAAGACCATCGTTTTTCTCCGGGTCCTGTGCCCATCCGCTTCCCAGCAAGGCAGCGGTCAGGTCGTCTTTTTCGAGAAAAATGATGTCCTTTTGTTGGGCTCCACTGCCATTTATTGCATAACAGTTTATCAGATTTTTCCCGCTGATAAATCCCTTACCATAAATGGCGTGGGAAGAGCTGTTGCTGGTTACGATTCCGGCATTGTAGCAGTTGGTCAGACTTGGGGTGTAATCACCAGTAGTAGAGCCTGCATTGCCCAGCAGACCGCCTGCCTGCATTTTGTCTGCACGCACGGCACCGACATTGTAACAGTCCTTCATCTGGACACAATTTTTATTGCCACCTACCAGGCCGCCAACCGTTGCGCTGGTATCGCTTCCGGTTACAACAATGTTTCCAGCGTTATAGCAGCGTTCCAGTAAAAGTCTCACGGTAGGTGTCTGATATTCCACACCTTTGTCGTAATCGCCTACCAGACCGCCAACATTTCCAGCACCGGAGCTAATATTGCAGAGGTTTGCACAGTTTTGCAGAAGTACATCCCCCTTGGCGTGGCCTGTCAGTCCGCCTACACGATCACCACGCTCTGCATCGTATATGCTGCCGCAAATGGTTACATTTTTAACAGTTGCATTCTCAATGCAGCCAAAAAAACCAAAATACCGTCCAGCCTCCCGAGACACATTTAATCCAGAAATTGTGTGATTTTGGCCATCAAAAACACCTTGAAATGAAGTTGTAGAGTTCTCCCCAATGGGTTTCCAGGGAAGGTCCTGCAAATCAATATCTGCCATAAGGCAAGCATGTGCGGCGGATTCTTTACTGTTTACCTTATTTGCAAAGCATGCCAGCTCTTCTGGGCTGGAAATCTGATAAGGATTTTCGACCGTACCGTCTCCAACGGCAATGGCTTGCGAGGCTTTTTCGGTCCAGCCGGGAATCTTTGTAAGCGCAATGGTGACTTTATTGTCTCCCGTTGTGACTGTAAAGGTTCCGGAGATGGGAGTATAGTCATGTGCTTGTGCGGTATAGTAGTAATCGCCTTTTTCCAGTGTAAAAATGTAGTTTCCGTAACTGGGATCCTGCTTTGGCTCCATTAATGTGCCGGTCTCATCGGTACCCTTATAGACTTTTAATTCCGCCTTTTCGGGCGTAACACTGATTTTTGTATCCGGAACAACTTCTTCCTGTGAGCCGCCGGAGGGAGACTTGGGCCATGCCAGAATGTCTTTGGTCAGGGTCTCCAGCTCCTGTGTCGTTTTGCTTTCCATGGTTCCGGTTAAAGTTCCATTGCCTTCTTTGATTGCCGGGCGGTTTTCTCCCAGACGGCTGTCATAAGCGCAGTTGGTCAGGTGGACCGCCGCATCCGCCTTACCATTGGAATAACCAAAAACATAGAGATTTGAGGTGTCTTCTCCGGTGAAGTCACCCATAAAATAGCAGTTTTCTGCGCTGATGTTGTATTTCATAAAGCAATATCCGATGATTCCGCCACCTATTTTTGCCTGTATAGTGCCGGTCACCGCACAATCTTTTATTCCAACATTTGCCATAAAGCCGGCTCTACCAATCAGACCGCCACCGGCCGTACCAACCTTCACATTAGCTGCACTAAAGCAGTTTGTTACTGTCAGTTTGGAAGTGCCATAAAGAACATCGCCCACCAAACCGCCTGCATAGCAAGAGCCTGCGTTATCAGGGCCAGAAATGATTCCGGTAACCACGCAGTTAGTAAGGTTTAGCTCTCCGCTGTCCACAACACCGACCAAGCCACCAATTCCCACATTGCTTTTTGCCTTGCAGCAGATGTTGGCATCCAGCAGCCGCAGATCCGAAATGCTGCCTATGGCTCTGCCAAAGAGGCCCACACACAGTGCATCTCCCACAGCAGAAGGGATTTCTTCACTCTGAATTGTCAGATTTGCAATGGTATGACCGTTTCCATTAAAGTTGCCAATCAGCTTTTTGATGGGCTGCATGGCTTTCCCGGTCATGTCTATGTCTTTGGTTAGGCAGTAATTTCCAGTTAATTCCTGTCCCGCAAGTGCCAACAGCTCCTCTGCCGTTCCTATTTCTACCGTTGCCGGATCTGTCAAAGCAGGCTGATCGGTTGCCAGCACCGAAGCAGGCAATGTACCTATAATCAGCACAAATACCAGCAACATAGATAGGATTTTGTTTTGCATACTCTTTTTCATGGAATCATCCTTTCTTATTTATGCTATCAGGCCACAAAAAAGTCTGCGACAAGTATTTTATACTTGTCGCAGACGTATTCCTGCAAAACCTGGTATGCTCAATAAGGTCCTCTTCCTGTAGGTCTTCTGACTCACGTCATTCTGGCAGAAACTGCCTGCACCCGAAATTCTGCCTTCCCAGTTTCCCAGTGACTGACTTTCATCAACGAATTTCGGACTCTGACGCATACAGCGGCGTTTACCGTCCGGGATTCTCACCCGGTTCCCTTGTTCATCGATTTAGACCAAACGTCTTAACCGCCACAAGAAGTTAAATTAGCATAATTGTTCTAAACAACTCTGTACAACATAACACTTATTGTCAAAAAAATCAAGATATACCTCAATACTTCTTTCTTTTTTAGTGAAAATATCAAGCAACTCCATCTTGTTTTGGATTCCTGTGCGTACGAGAGCGGTGCATACTACAAGCAGAACGCAAAAAGCATGGCATCTCTGAAATAAAGTAGAACTCCATCTGCTAGGCAATAGGAACTACTGTCTAACAGATGGAATATTTTTCAAAACGATTCGTCTTTGGAGCTAGCTTTGCTTTACAGCATCGGAAATGACATTCGCAACAGCTTTATACCGTCAACGCAATGTTCCGTTTGCTCTCTTAGTACATACCGCCCTGAGCAGCTGCGGCAGCATTGGCAGCAGCGTCGGCAGCGGGATCGGGCTTATCCACAACCAGAGACTCGGTGGTGAGGACGCAGGAACCAATGGAAGCTGCATTCTCCAGAGCGCTGCGGGTCACCTTGGTGGGATCTACGATGCCGGAGGCGATCATATCCACATACTCCTCAGTGTAGGCGTTGTAGCCGTAGCCAACCTTGCCGGAGGCATGAATCTTCTCGAAGACCACGGAGCCATCCACACCAGCGTTCTCAGCAATCTGGCGGATAGGAGCCTGCAGAGCCTTAGCAATGATCATTGCACCGGTCTTCTCGTCACCGGACAGGCCGGCAACCAGCTCTTCCACAGCAGCGATGGCATTGACGTAAGCGGTACCGCCGCCAGCCACGATGCCCTCTTCCACAGCGGCACGAGTAGCGTTCAGAGCGTCCTCCACACGGAGCTTCTGCTCCTTCATGGCGATCTCAGTCTGAGCACCGACACGAATGACAGCAACACCGCCGGACAGCTTTGCCAGACGCTCCTGGAGCTTCTCACGGTCATAGTCGGAGGTGGTCACGCCGATAGCAGCACGGATCTCATGAGTACGAGCCTTGATGTCCTCGGGGTTACCATTGCCGTCTACGATGGTGGTGGTGTCCTTGGTGACCTTCACCTGACGGGCAGTACCCAGATCAGTGATGTCAGCATCGGTGAGCTCCATGTTCAGCTCGCTGGAAATCACAGTACCACCGGTGAGGATAGCGATATCACGCAGCATCTCCTTGCGGCGATCGCCAAAGCCGGGAGCCTTGACGCAGACGCAGTTGAAGTTACCACGCAGGCGGTTCACCAGCAGGGTAGCCAGAGCGTCGCCTTCCACATCCTCGGCAATAATAATCATCTTACGGCCGGACTTAACGACCTTCTCCAGAACAGGCAGAATCTCCTGGATGGAGGAAATCTTCTTATCGGTAATCAGCAGGTAAGGATCGTCCAGGACAGCTTCCATCTTGTCAGTATCGGTAACCATGTAGGGGGAGATGTAGCCACGGTCGAACTGCATGCCTTCCACGACATCCAGGCCGGTCTCAGCGGTCTTGGACTCCTCAATGGTGATAACGCCATCGGTGCCAACCTTCTCCATAGCCTCGGCAATCAGCTTACCAACAGCCTCGTCGCAGGAAGAAACGGTACCAACACGGGCGATATCGTCAGAACCCTTGACGGTCTGAGAAGCGGACTTGATGGAATCCACAGCGGCAGTAACAGCCTTCTCGATGCCCTTACGCATCACCATGGGGTTTGCACCTGCGGACAGGTTCTTGAGGCCCTCACGGACAATGGCCTGAGCCAGGACGGTAGCAGTGGTGGTGCCGTCACCAGCCACATCGTTGGTCTTGGTAGCAACCTCACGGACCAGCTGTGCGCCCATGTTCTCAAATGCGTCCTCCAGCTCCACATCCTTAGCGATGGTAACACCGTCATTGGTGATGAGGGGAGCGCCATACTTCTTGCCCAGAACTACGTTACGACCCTTGGGTCCCAGAGTAACCTTTACGGTATCGGCCAGCTGGTCGATGCCCTTCTGCAAAGACTTGCGAGCTTCCTCGCCATAAACAATCATCTTAGCCATGATTCACAACCTCCAATTATTCCACAACTGCCAGAATGTCGGACTGCTTTACAATGGTGTATTCCTGGCCGTCTACCTTGATTTCAGTGCCTACGAACTTTGCAACAACAACCTTGTCGCCGGGCTTTACCATCATTTCAGTGTCCTTGTCTCCGGGGCCAACAGCCACAACTTCAGAGATTACGGGCTTTTCCTTGTTCGCAGCGGACAGGATAATGCCGGAAGCGGTCTTTTCCTCGGCCTCAAAAGCCTTCAGCAAAACACGGTCTGCCATAGGAGTGAGTTTCATAATTAGTTACCTCCAAAACAGAATTTAGAATGGCGGCGGGGACAGGCCCAAGCCGCTATAGTCTACAAAGTTTGTTGGGATTAGCACTCATACCCTTTGAGTGCTAACGCCTATATAATAGACCATTGCGCTTAAAAATGCAAGGGGTTTTTCTATGAATTTTCTGTGAAATTTCAAAAAATTTCCCGGAGCTGTGAAAGCTCCGGGAAATCGGGTTATACTGCAATTGCATCGGCCCGTTCTTTGCAGGCCAGGCACACACTGCCGGGGTAGAAGAACCGGAGGCGGAAGGGTGCCACAGAAATTTCTATTTTATTGCTCATACGAAGCTCGCCGTCCAAATTGACGGGCTCTGCCTTTTCACAGGACACTGTGATTTTTTTCGTGCGGAAATACCGGATCAAGTGGGGATAGTCCCGAAATTTTCCCACCTTGTAGGAACCAATCAGCTTCATCACCGTACCACGGCTTACCCCTTTGACCAGCAGCACGTCCAAAATGCCATCTGTAGGGTCTGCATCCGGGACAGGGTGGAAGCCACCGCCATACCAGGAGCCGCTGCCCACATAAATCATGGTTTGTTCCCCGTCTACTACCTCGCCGTTGACTTCCACATGATAGTTATGGTGAATCCCTTTGATGGTGTTGACCACAGCAGACAAAATGTAGGCCCCTTGTCCCTTAACAAGGGGCAGCTTTTTATAGGCAGCAATCTGGGTTCCAATACGAGCATCAAAGCCCATGGAACAGACATTTAACGCATAGTCTCCGTTGCACTGGATGAGGTCCACAGGAACTTCTCGGGTATCCTTCACGAAGGACTCCAAATCATGAAATGGGGCTGCGTCTGTAAACAGGCGAATAAAGTCATTTCCAGAGCCTCTGGCCACATGGGTCACAGCAACATTGAAACAGCCTGCCACACCATTGACGACCTCATTCAGGGTTCCGTCACCACCACAAGCGTAAACCCGAAGCTCCTGGTTCTTCTGAGATGCCTGCTTCGCCCATGAGGTAATGTCACCAGGCTTCTGTGAAACCTTCACTTCATAATCCTGGCCCTGAAAATGTTTTCTGATGTCCGCCAAAAACTCGTCCAATCGGTTTCCTTTTCCTGCCACAGGGTTTACCAGGAACAGGTGTTTCATTTTTTGCGGCCTCCCAGATACATATAGTACTCACACCGAATCATACCATTGTACAGCTTGCGGCGCTTGTCTGCCCGACGGCCAAAGTAATGCTCAAATTCCGGTTCGGAAGAAATGATATACTTTTTCCAGCCGTCGGCAAACTTTACATGGCGACCAAAGGCCTGCACCAGGCCCTGAGCCTGCCGCTGCTCCATCATTCGCTGACCATAGGGAGGATTGCACACCAGGATACCCTCCTGGGTGGGAAGGCTCATTTTAGTAGCGTCTCCGTCCTTGAACTCGATCAGCTTGTTCACGCCTGCTTTTTTGGCATTGGACATAGCCAAACTCACGCACTTGGGGTCATTGTCCGAGCCCAGAATCCGGTAATTGCCGTGGAACTCCCGGTCTGTGGCCTCCCGGCGAACACGAGGGAACAAATCTTTATCCACCCATGCAAACTTCTCCGCAGAGAATCCCCGGAACAGGCCAGGGGCCCGGTTAATGGCTACCATGGCAGCCTCAATGGGAATCGTACCGGAGCCACAGAAGGGGTCCCAGAAAAACTCCCGGCCACGATACCGGGTCAGCTGCACCATACCCGCAGCCAATGTCTCACGAAGAGGCGCATCGTTGCCGTTGGCACGGTAGCCACGCTTATGCAGTCCGGCACCGGAAGTATCCAAAAACAGCTCAAAGTGGTCATTCATCAGAGAAAACTGGAGCTGATACATAGAACCGGTCTCCGGCAGCCAGCTCACACCATAGTGGTCTCCCAGACGCTTTGCGGCAGCCCGCTTCACAATGGCCTGACAGTCCGGTACGGAGCGGAGCTGGCTGTTGAGGCTGTGTCCCTTTACCGGAAATTTTCCGTCTCTGGGAATAAACTCCTCCAGAGGGGTTTTGACCACCAACTGGAACATTTCTTCAAAGGATTTTGCGGTACCCTCTGCCAGACGCAGCAGAACCCGCTCACCGGTACGGAGCCACAGGTTTGCCATTGCCATGGCCTCCTGGTCACCGTCAAATAAAACACGGCCATTTTCTGCCCGAACATTGTCCAGCTTCAGCCGACGCAGCTCATCGGCTGCCAAGGACTCCAGACCAAAGAGGCAGGGCACAACAAAAGTCATTGCTTCCATATTTTTCTCCCATCACATTTTTCTATATTGTACCTCATTCCCGCATATTTCGCAAGACATTCCTACAAACCACGGAGAAAAATGGGGAAAACGCATGAAATCCCCATTGGATTTTGGAAAATATCTAGCATCATTTAAGGGCGGTTCGTTGGGTTTTCAGCTTTCCTGTATCTCAGGCTTTGTGGCTCTTATACAGCATCCCACTAGTGACCAGAACACAGGCCCAAGCGAATACCGGCAAAAACAGAATGGAGCAGGACGAAACAGGAGCACTCAAAATGCTGATGATGACGCCTGTTACTTTTACGGCCATACTGCCTGCCCCCAATGCCACAAGGCCCCACATAGCAAAAATAATGGCCAACATACTGCCCAAGGCCGCACAGGCCCATACAAATAGGATCTTTAACACTTTGAGGTTTTTATTTTTCCAACCAAGCCAGAGAAGTCCTCCCAAAAGGGCAAAAAAGAAAGCTACCATACAATTGCCGCCCACTATGCCCAGAAAAGATACCTCCAAAACGACACAAACTCCGTCAATGGCGCACAGAAGCCAAGTCAGAGCCGTAAACATCAAAAGGGGAAAATAGGATTTTTTCATAAACAAACACTCCTTTCACAAAAAGGATATATTACAAAAGAGGAAAATTCAAGAGGATTGTGAAAATTTTCTCCTCTCCACGTTGGCAAGCACACTTCCTTGTGTTATAATACCCATACGTTCTGCTGTAAAAGCAGAGGAAAGGGCGATGTTCCAAAATGAAAGCACAAAAACAAAAATTCGGCCCCATGCCTGTCCTTGCCTTAACCATTGTGGGCAGTATTGGTGGCTTTATTCTCCGCAAACTCATGCTGGCCCATGGCTATGATGAACTGGGCGTACAAATCACCGGCAGCCTTCCCTATGTAGGGCTTTGGATTCTGACCTTCCTGGTTCTTGGAGGGTTGGGGTTCTTCTGTTATGGCATGGGTACCCGCTCTTCTGCGGAAGAGAACCTAAAACCTTCCGTCATGGCTTGTATCGGCGGAGTCGTCAGTGGTCTTCTTCTCTCCGCAGTCAATCTCATTGCCATTCTGGACCATCCCAGCACACTGGAGGCTGTGGCCTGCTATCTGGGATTGATTTCCGGTATTGTGATCGCCTACGGCGGTTTTCTTCGGCTCAAGGGCAAACACTATGGCCCTCTGGGCATGATTATTCCGGTGTATCTGGCGGTGTGGGTCGTGACCCACTTTACCATCTGGAGCACAGACCCCCTTCTTGGAGACTACTGCTTCCAATTGCTGGCCTGCATTTTCTCTATGCTTGCCAGTATGCATTTGGCCGGATTCCCCATTGGACGGGGCAGTCGCCGGCTCTCTCTGTTCTATGCGCTGGGAGCTGTGTATTTCTGCTCCATTTCTCTGGCTCAGAAGGATGAATTCCTGTTCTATTTGGCCATGCTTCTGTGGTTCTTCACGGGACTGTGTGACCTCCATAAGCCCGTTCGTCGCCGGAAGCTGGGAGGCGGCTTTACGGGAGGGGAGGAGCAGACTAATGACTGATCGCAAGCTTGTCACCATTTACACGGACGGAGCCTGTTCCGGCAATCCCGGTCCCGGCGGCTGGGGTGCCATCTTAGAGTTTAACGGCATCGAAAAGGAGCTTTCCGGTGGAGAAGCCAACACCACAAACAACCGTATGGAGCTTACTGCCGTTATCGAGGCACTGAAATGTCTGAAATATCCCTGTGAAGTAAATCTTTATTCCGACTCTAAATATGTTATCGATGCCCTGTCCAAAGGTTGGGTCTGGGGCTGGAAGAAAAAGGGCTGGATTAAGTCCGACAAAAAGCCCGCGCTCAACGTAGATCTGTGGGAACAGCTTCTGCCGCTTATCACCACCCACACGATGAACTATCACTGGGTAAAAGGGCACGCCGAAAACCCCAAAAACAACCGCTGTGACCAATTGGCCGTGGCACAATCTCAAGCCTACAAAAAATAAAAGGCTTTTTAGACGTGTGCTGGCAAAATAGCAACATAAAACCCGCCGTCACAACACCTTTGTGTTTGTGGCGGCGGATTTTTACCATTCATGGGATCTTTCTGTATAATCGCCCTGGGATATAGCATCTGCTTTCAATTTCATTACGAGTTTTCCTTAAAAACCGGTGCTATCCTATCACCATGCGCTTGAGCTACTTTCTTCTGGTATGGATTGGACAAATCTTGAGTTGGTGCCTCGGTATATTTCTTGTGTATTTTTTGCGAAATTATAAAAAAAGCAGCTCGGAATTGATTGCCCCGAAAATCGTATTAAAACTTTCTTTTTTCCCTGTAAAATGTAAGAAACAGAACTATTACATAGTAGAAGGACCGTATCGAAATCCGATACAGTCCTTTTTAGTTTTATAAAGCGACTCCATTGTTCCTATATTTATCCATTTACTTTTGCAATTAAAAGGGAATACACACCTTTTAACTGAATCGGTATTAGCAAAATTAGTGGAAATTTACATTGACAAATCGTTGTCATATGATACAATACAAAGCATATACTGCAATGTATTGATGTGGTGTCACCAAAAATGCAAAAAGGAGCTGATTTCATGGAACGAGAACGCTTAGGAAGCAGACTTGGCTTTATCCTGCTCAGCGCTGGCTGTGCCATTGGTACCGGTAATGTTTGGAAATTCCCGTATGTGGCAGGTATGAACGGAGGCGGCTCCTTTGTGCTGATTTATCTGTTTTTCCTGGCTATTTTGGGTATTCCCGTTATGACCATGGAGTTTGCCATGGGTCGTGCCTCTCGAAAAAGCCCCGTTAAACTCTACCATGCTCTGGAGCCGAAGGGAAGCAAATGGCATGTTCACGGCTATTTAGCCCTTATCGGTATGTTCCTTTTGATGATGTTCTACACCAACGTTACAGGCTGGATGCTTCAGTACTTTGTAGACTTTGCAAAAGGCGCTTTCACCGGTCTGAATCCTACACAGGTATCCACCCGCTTTACAGAAATGATGTCAAATCCAGTCCGAAGCACTCTATACGTAGCTATTGTCATCGTTCTTGGTTTTTCCATCTGCTCCATCGGCCTACAGAAGGGCTTGGAGCGGGTCACGAAATGGCTTATGCTGGTCCTGTTAGCAATTATGGTCGTTCTGGCTGTTAATAGTGCTTTCCTGGACGGCGGCAAAGAGGGTTTGGCATTCTATCTCATGCCCAGCATGGAGCGTCTCACTGAAAACGGCATTGGCAATGTTGTAGTAGCCGCCATGAATCAGGCTTTCTTTACTTTGAGTCTAGGCCTTGGATCTATGGCAATCTTCGGTAGTTATATTGGCAGGGAACGCTCTCTCTTGGGTGAGGCCGTCAATGTAGCTCTGTTGGACACCTTCGTTGCTATTACAGCCGGTATTATTATTTTCCCCGCCTGCTTTGCCTATAATGTCCCCCTGGACAGCGGTCCTCCTTTGATTTTCGTAACTCTGCCTAACATTTTCAATAATCTGGCTTCCGGCAGACTCTGGGGCACCTTGTTCTTTATATTTATGTTCTTTGCAGCTCTGTCCACCGTGCTGGCTGTCTTTGAAAACATTGCAGCCTGTGTATCCGAGCTTACCGGTTGGAGCCGGAAAAAGTCCTGCTGGATTCTGTGCCCCATTATGTTTGTTTTGAGCCTTCCCTGTATCTTGGGCTTCAGCGTATGGAAAGGCTTCCAGCCTCTGGGTCCCAATACCAATATTCTGGATTTGGAAGACTTCATTGTCAGTAACTTTGCTTTGCCTCTTGGCTCCCTGATCTTCGTTCTCTTCTGTGTCACCCGCTACGGCTGGGGCTGGAAGAACTTCATGCGTGAGGCCAATGAAGGAAAGGGTCTGAAGGTTGCCAACTGGATGCGCCCTTACATGACCTATGTACTGCCTATTATCGTATTGGTAGTCTTCTTAATCGGTATTCTGTAAAAGTATAGAAAAAGGACTCGCACTTATCGGGCTGTGTTCGTAATGCAGTAAAAGTCAAACGGCAGACAGAGAGGATTCTCTGTCTGCCGTTTTAAACTATCAGTAGAATTTATTAGCCTACCTTGATCCCGCCCGCAGTCGATATTCTCAGCCTTTTCCTACATAGGCGACTTAGATACATCTGTTGGATAAATCTGAATATGTCGAACAGTTCACATTGTGTTCTGTCAATCACTCCATAGTTTCACTAATTACAGTTGCAGCCCTTTGTTCGGTTGTATTTTGATATTCATGATTTCCGACAATCCAAAGGATCATACTCAGAAACAGAATAATAGCTGCACCGATTCCAAGCACTTTCCAAAAGATATGCCACCTTCTGTTTTTTACTGCCAGCTGTTCACTGATTCGGGCAAGCTGTTCGGCAGTCTGCGTCATATCGTTCTCCGGCTCAACTATTTTTCCCAGCAGGGTGCTGACATTGGTATCTAATATATCCGCCAGTTTCTCCAATAGTGCAGCATCTGGCACAGAAATTCCCTTTTCCCATTTGGAAACTGTTTGACGCACAACATTAAGCCGTACGGCCAGTTCTTCCTGCGTCAGTCCTTTTTGCTTTCTTAAATTTTTGATGTTTTCACTCAGCATTTCATGCTCTCCTTTTGGTTAGGTAATGAGAACATTGTATGGAAAAATGTTCGTTGCAACAAGCAACACAAAATAACATTGGGCCAATTAAAGAATTTTTCAGAATTTTTGTTAGATATAGTTTGATCAGTCGAACTGCTGCGGACATGATAGCACAGATACAAACGCAATTACACCGCTGATCGGTGCGCCCTTGGCATATAAAATACGGCAGTATCCGGAAACCCGGATACTGCCGTTAACTGTCTTACGAGCCCTGCCGCATTGTACGAGTCCTTTTTTATGTAAAAATGTTCTTATAAAAAGAGCTTACGGTCCAGATTGCGCTTGGTAATGGCAAGATACAGGATTGTGCCCAGCACCAGCAGCACAACAGCTTCACCGATGAAGACATAGAGGCAGTTCATAAAGAACAGAGGCCAGGTGAATCCAGCATCTCCCAGGAACAGGGCCAACTCCCAGCCAACCAGAGGAGCGTTGCAGATTGCAGGCATCAGCAGGGCAGGGAGAGGGAGTTTCATAACCTTCACCCGACGCAGCAGCCACATAAATGTAGTAGCCAATAGAGTGGCCAAGGTGCCCACTACCCAGTCCAGAGGCAAGCTCTGGGTCCAGCTTACGTTATATAAGAGACAACCTAAGGTGAGTCCCGGAATGGCAGCAGGGGTGAACAAAGCCATAATGCACATGGCTTCGGACAGCCGAAATTGGATTGCCATGGTGGTAGAGCCGGGCCAAATCAAGTTCTGTGCATAGGTCAGAACTACGTACAGAGCCGCAAACACTCCGCTCTGTACCATAAATTTTGTGCGTTTCATCGAAAAACCTCCAAAAAAAATGACCGCAGTGCGGCCATCCAAGCCGTTCGCTTAATATAAGCCAACGGCAGTCCCTAGTTTTGTTTAAAGACAGGATGGTCACGAACTGTCTGGTATAAATTCCGATTTAGTATACACCTTTTTACAGACTCTGTCAAGAAATATCCATGGTAAGAAAAAGGAGCTGCTGTAGGTTTGTCAATGATGTGTTACAGATTAGGAAAAGAAAAAAGGACAGTTT
>CAUWEI010000055.1:0-16687 GCA_963557675.1 uncultured Oscillospiraceae bacterium
TTTATGGAGGTAAGGGCATGAAACAAAAGAAACTGTATGTGTTGACTGGATTTTTAGGTGCAGGAAAGACATCTTTGCTGTTGCACCTGCTGGACAATGTAAAGAATCAAAAAGTCGGTGTGATTCAAAATGAGTTTGGAAAGTTGGGCATTGACGGTGAGCGGATGGAGCGGGATGGAATGGAATTGGTTGAAATCAGCCGTGGTTCCATCTTCTGCTCCTGCCTGAAACTCAACTTTGTACAGGCTTTGGCAGAACTGGGCAAGAAAGATCTGGATTGTGTGTTTGTGGAAAGTTCCGGCCTTGCAGACCCGTCCAACATCGAAGAAATTCTGAGTGCAGTCCGGCTGCTGGTGGGGGATGTGTACCAGTTTGAAGGGGCAATCTGTTTGATTGACGGTGTCAACTTCCTGCAACAGCTTTCGGATACGGAAACCGTAAACCGACAGCTTGCCCATTGTCATATGGCAGTTATTAACAAAATCGATTTGATTGACGAAAACAAGCTGGAGGAAGTGAGGGCAGCGGTTCGGAAGGTCAATCCGATTTGTGAGTTGCTTATCTGTGAAAATGGCAAGGTTGCGTTGGATTTTCTGGAACAGGATCTTACATCTCGTCAGTGGGCAGAGTGTGAGGAGTCTACCAATTCGGTGGACAACAAACCAAAGACCATTTCGCTGGAATGTCGAGAGCCTGTAACGAAACAGGAATTGACGGCATTTTTACAGCGTGTGTTGGTGGACTGTTACCGAATCAAGGGCTTTTTCCAACTGACCGATGGGTGGTATCAAGTGGATGTGGTGGAAAAGCTGGTGGACTTCAAGCCCAGTACTCCACGGGAACTGTCCCAACTGGTGTTCCTGTCTAAAATCGGTCCTCAGGTCATCCGCACGGTGGATCAGGCTTGGAAAGAATTCGTAAGCTGTCCTATGAAGCTGAGAAATTGAGGTACATTATGGATATTAAAGTAATCGGTTCCGGCTGTGATAAGTGTGACCAGCTCTATGAGAATGTGCAGCAGGCTGTGACCCAGTTAGGATTGGAAGCGGACATAGAGAAAGTGGAAGATCTGATGGAAATTGTGAAGCTGGGAATTATGTCCGTACCTGCGGTGATGGTGGATGGAAAGCGAATTGTCAGCGGTAGAGTGCCCAAAACAAAAGAATTGGTCAAGCTGCTTTCAAAGTAACAGTCGATTTCGTTTGCTGGTTTTACTTTTATTCACCGGTTTCGTACCATTAAAATATTAAACCTCCTTTAAATATTACAAATAGCTCTTGATTTTTTTCACTTTTTAAGGTATAAGAGTGGTTTGTAAACTTAAAATCGGGAGGAATTATTTGCATGCAAGATCAGGCGAAAAAGTCGTATCTGCTCCGGGAAGAAAATCGCCATCTCTGGTACGGTGTGATCTTAATTATTTATTTTATTGGCTTCTATCTGGTGGAATGGTTTGTTCCTGCGGAAGCTTGCTTCTCTTCGTATATTCCCTTGGATGATAAGATTCCGTTTTTGGAAGGATTTGTTGTTCCTTATGTAATCTGGATGCCTATGGTCGTGGGAATGGCAGCCTACCTTGCCTGGAAAGATCCTATGGGCTTTAAGCGGTACATGGTGTTCTTGGCGATTACGCTGTATTCTACCTTGCTGTTTTACGCAATCTGCCCCAATCGGCAGGATCTGCGTGTGACGGAGTTCCCCAGAAATAACATCTTTACTTGGGCGGTTAGCATGGTATATCAGAATGATACCAATACTAATGTATGTCCCAGCATCCATGTCATTGGCTCCTTCGCCGTGGTGTTTGCAGCCTGGAACTGTCCGAAACTCAGAAGCTTCTGGAAGCAGGCAGTCATCTGGATCGGAGCTTTTGTAGTGGCCGTTTCCACGGTGTTTGTAAAGCAGCATTCTGCACTGGATTTGATTGCAGCAGCAATTCTCTGCGTAGCAGCATATCCCTTGGCCTATAAGCTGGCTTTTCGGAAAAAGAAATCTTAACTTTTTTCGACAGAGTATCCAGATAGCTCTTGTTTTTTTGCTCTTGTCCGGGTATAATAAGCAGGAAATCCACTGACTATAGGAGGTCATTTAACATGGCTGTTGTTATCGAGAAAGATACCATTATTGGTGACATTCTGGATGTAGCTCCTCAGGCTGCTCCTCTGTTCATGGCAATCGGTATGCATTGCTTGGGCTGCCCCTCTTCCCGTGGCGAGACGGTCGAAGAGGCCTGCATGGTTCATGGCATCGACTGTGACCCCTTCCTGGCCCAGCTGAACCGCTTCCTGGAGGCTTATGAGGCTTCCGAGCTGGAAAAGAAGTAAGAAATTGCAAGAAAACCAGGAACCGTTTTTTCTGCGGTCCCTGGTTTTTTATTATGGAGGATCATACATGAAATTGCCCATTTCCAAACGCCTTTTGGCCTGCGCCTCTTTCATTGCCCCCGGAGATCGGGTGGCAGATGTGGGAACAGACCATGGCTATTTTGCAATCTATCTGCTGAAAAACGGCATTGCGTCCAAAGTTCTGGCGGCAGATATTGGGCAGCAGCCCTTGCAGAAGGCCAGAGACAATGCAGAGCGCTTCGGCGTTACGCAGGGAATCTCATTTCATCTGTGCGATGGAGTGCAGGGACTTCCCCAAGATTTTGATGTTCTGAACATGGCAGGCATGGGAGCGGAAACCATGGTCGGAATTTTGAAAGCAGGTCAGTGGCTCCACAGTGGGGCCTATCGGCTGGTGCTGCAATGCCAGTCCTCTCAGAATGAGCTGCGCCAGTACCTGAGTGAAAACGGCTGGGTGATTACAAAAGAAGTACCTGTGCGGGACGGAAAGTTTCTCTATACCGTTCTGGAGGCAAAGCCGGGAGTGCAGCATCTTACTCCGGGGCAGCATTTTGCAAGTCCGGCTTTGCTGGCCTGTCCGGATTCTCAGGTTTTGGAGTACCTTACCTTCTGCCGTCAGGCCGTAGAAAAGGTGGTTCTGGGATTGGAGGCTCTGGGCGGAGAAAAGTACGATTACTATGCAGCGGCTCTCCGGGAGCTGCGAGAAATGGAGGCAAGCAGATGTACACCGTAAAGGATGTTTTGACCTGTGTGGAGGGATTTGCCCCTGCCTATATGCAGGAGCAGTGGGACAATGTGGGCCTGTTGTGCGGCAGAGGCAGCCGGGAAGTCAAAAAGATTCTGGTTGCCTTGGACCCCTTTGAAGATGTGTGCCAAGAGGCAAAAAGCTGGGGGGCCGATGTGATTGTTACACACCATCCGCTCATATTCCATGCCCCTAAGAGCATTACAGAGGACACGGCTCTGGGCCGCTGCATTTTATTTTTGGCTGAAAATGGAATTGCAGCCATCAATGCCCATACCAATCTGGATCAGGTTTCCGGAGGAGTCAATGACTGCTTGGCAAAGACTCTGGGCCTTGAAGATGTCTCGATTCTAAATCCACAGGGAATCGATGAAAATGGAAAGCCTTGGGGACTTTTGAGAGCAGGTACGGTTCCGAAAATGGAGCTGGATGAATTTTTACAGCGGGTCAAGAAAACACTGGGCTGTCCGGGACTTCGGTATGTGGACGGCGGAAAGAGCGTTTGCAAAGTTGCAGTGGGCGGCGGTGCCTGTGCCGGAGAAATGCAGGAGGCGGTACAGGCCGGATGCGACACCTTTGTGACGGCGGATGGCAAGTATAATCAGTTTTGGGATGCCAAAGACCTGGGCCTTACACTCATTGATGCCGGCCATTTCTGGACGGAAAACCCGGTGTGTCAGGTTTTGACAGATAAACTTCGGGAAAAACTCCCGGGGGTTCTTGTAAAAGTCTCTGAAAATCACACGGATTGTATAAAATTCTGCTAAATGCGGTTGATTTGCCCCACACACTGTGCTAGAATATAAGATGCGAATAAATGCTTTGAGCAGATTGACATAGAAGGGAAGATTTTTTCATGTCCGGACATTCCAAATGGCATAACATTCAGAAAACCAAGGGTGCACAGGATGCAAAGCGTTCTGCTTCCTTTACCAAGATCGCAAAGGAGCTGATCGTGGCAGTGAAGGAGGGCGGCTCTGCCGATCCCGCCAACAACTCCCGTCTGGCTACCGTTATTACCAAGGCCCGTGCGGCCAATATGCCCAACGACAACATTAAGCGGACTCTGGAGAAGGCTGCTGGTGCCGGTGCTGGTGACAGCTACGAAGCCATCACCTACGAAGGATACGGCCCCGGCGGTGTTGCTGTGATCGTTGAGACCATGACGGATAACCGCAACCGTACCGCTGGTTCGATGCGTCACCATTTCGATAAGTACGGCGGAAACATGGGTGCTTCTGGCTGTGTGGCCTGGAGCTTTGACCGCAAGGGTGTCATGGTTATCGACAATGAAGAGGGCGACTACGAAGAGGACGCCGTCATGATGGATGCCATGGATTGCGGTGCGGACGACTTTGAGGCCGAGGGCGAGTGCTTCACCATTTACACCTCTACCGATGACTTCAATGCCGTAGCCGATGCCATGACTGCCAAGGGCTATAAGTTCGCTTCCGCTCAGTTGGAGATGGTTCCCCAGAACTATCAGAAGCTGGAAAAGGAAGAGGATAAGGCCAACATGGAGAAGATGCTGGACATCTTCGAGGACGACGACGACGTGCAGAACGTCTGGCACAACTGGGAACAGGACTAATTCGTCACTGACTGCAATAGAGCCACTTTTGCGTAAGCAAGAGTGGCTCTTTGTGCATATAGATGGCTTTCTGTGATACTTAGAGACGATAAAAAGCAGATCAAGCAGTGATTGCAAAAGAAAGTGGTCTATGCTACAATAAGCACACTTACTTTCGGATTTAGGAGGAAGAATATGGAATATCGGAATTTTGGAAAAGCGGATGCCAAGGTGTTTCCCTTAGGCTTTGGCATGATGCGGCTTCCTATGGCAGGGGACAAGGTGGATGTGGACGAAGCCATTCGCATTGTCCGCTGGGCCATTGACAATGGACTGAACTATGTGGACACTGCTTATATGTACCACGATGGAGAAAGTGAGAACATTACCGCTCTGGCTCTCAAGGATGGCTACCGGGAAAAGGTTAATCTGGCTACGAAATGTCCCGTATGGAAGATTGAAAAGCCGGAGGATTTTGATGCTCTTTTGGAGGAACAGCTAAACAAGCTTCAGACCGACCATCTGGACTTCTATCTTCTTCACTCTCTGGATTTGGAGCGTTGGAACCAGACCATTCTGCCCTGTGAGGTGCCTCAGCGTCTGCTGGCTGCTAAGAAGGCGGGAAAGGTGAGAAACATCGGTTTTTCCTTCCATGACTCCATTGAGGCATTCAAGACCATGGTGGACTATTGGCACGAGTGGGACTTCTGCCAGATTCAGTTGAACTACATGGACAAGGAACATCAGGCTGGTATCGAGGGCCTGGAATATGCGGCTTCCAAGGGACTGGGCGTAGTCATTATGGAGCCTCTTCGTGGTGGCTATCTGGCAAATGTTCCGGAAAATGTGGAAAAAGTTCTGGGTCAAAGCGGGAAAAGCCCTGTGGAGATGGGGCTGGACTTCCTGTGGAATCGTCCGGAAGTATCTGTGGTTCTGTCGGGTATGAGTGATATGGAACAGGTCAAGCAGAACATGGAGTTTGCAAAACGGGCAAAGCCTGGTATGCTGACCGATCAGGAGCAGTCTTGGCTGACGGAGGCAGAAGAAATTTTGAGAAGTCATGCCACCATTGCCTGCACCGGATGCAATTATTGCAATGTGTGTCTGAATCAGATTCCCATTCCTCAGATTTTTTCTGCCTATAATGAGTGCAGAACGAATATGTCCATTCCAAACGGTAAGAAGAAGTACGCTGAGGCAGTAGAAGGCCGTAATGGAGCCGATGTGTGCATCGGCTGTGGTGTCTGTGAATCTCAGTGTCCGCAGCATTTACCCATCAGTGAGTGGATGCCTAAAATTTATGATCTGTTGGGGTAATGTCTATGAAACTTTTAATTGCATCGGATCTCCACGGTTCCGCTTACTATTGCGGAAAGCTTATGGAGCGGATTGAAGAAGAAAAGCCGGATCGTGTTTTGCTGCTGGGCGACCTTCTGTATCATGGCCCCAGGAATGATCTTCCCAAGGACTATGCCCCCAAGCAGGTTATTCCCATGCTTTCCAGCATCAAGGAAAAGATTTTGGCCGTTCGGGGAAACTGTGAGGCAGAGGTAGACCAGATGGTTCTGCCGTTTCCCTGCATGGCAGATTACGCCATGATCTCCCCGGAACCGGGACTCACCATCTATGCCACACACGGTCACCTGAAGAATCCGGAGAACCTTCCTCCTTTGGAAAAAGGAACGGTATTTCTTTACGGTCATACCCATGTAAAAAAGGCAATGTGGGTAAATGGCGTTCTGACCCTGAACCCCGGCAGTGTATCCATTCCCAAGGATGGAAGCCATAGCTACATGGTGTACGAAAACAAGGTGTTCACCATGAAAGAGCTGAGCGGAACGGTTCTGGAAGAAATTCTGATTAAATAGTAAAAATGGGGCGGTTTTACCGAAAAAAGGTAAGACCGCCACATAATGTTTCTGCTTTTTCCATACGGACTGCCTGAGAAAAATTTACAAGGAAAATAAAAAATTGACATAAGGCTGATCAGTGGTTATAATAGCCCCGTTTGGGACGAGAATATAATAAGGAGAAATTCAACATGAAGAAAATTATCTTGCCCCTGCTGGTGCTTTCCATGGCAATCGGCATGGCAGCTTGTGCTTCAAAATCTGAAGCTGGTACAGAAACAACTGGCGTTGTAGAGACCGAGGCCAACACAGAAACAACCGATGCAGTAGAAACTGAAACCAACACAGAGGCTAGCGGTGCCGCAGAAGCCTACACTGAGACCGTAATCAACATTGACAACGGTGACCATCAGATTCCTGCAACCGTGTGCATGCCTAACACAGAAGGAAAGCATCCTGCTGTTGTGATGCTGCATGGTACCGGTTCTCAGCGGAACGAAGCTGGTGACGGCTATGCACATGCTGCTCCTGTGCTCGCTGAAAAGTACGGGATTGCAACAATCCGTATTGATTTCATGGGCAGCGGCGATTCCACTGCAGATTACACCGGATACACCTTCAAGAGTGCGGTTGCAGATGCAGTGGCCGCAGCCAACTACATGGCAGGCCTTGACAGCATTGATGGCGAAAACATTGGCGTGATGGGCTGGAGCCAGGGCGGTAAGGATGCAATGCTGAGTGCTGCTTGGCATCCTGAAACCTTCAAGGCGGTTGTGACTTGGGCTGGTTCTCCGGATACCGGTCGTATGGTTACCGATGAGCGTTATGCTGAGGCAAAGGAAAATGGCTATTTTGTCATGGACTTTGACTGGCGTGAGCCGCTTCATGTTTCCTTGCAGTGGTGTGAGGATGCAAAGAACACCGATGTTTTGGGTGAGTTCTCTTCCTTTACAGGCCCCGTCCTTGCCATCCACGGTAAGGAGGATACTACGGTTGATCCCGAATGGTGCAACAAGATTGTAGAAGCAAACTCCAACGAGGCATCCAAGACCTTCTTTATTGATGGCATGGATCATACCTTCAATGTGTTTGCAGAGCCTGATCTCAAGTCCCTGTATACTGCTGTGGATGCTACCGGTGAGTTTTTCGCCGAAATGTTGAAGTAACATCAGAAACAGAAAACTCTAAACTGTCCCAGATAAAAGAAACCATAAAAGACGAACGAACAGCCCAGATGGGTTGAACGTTCGTCTTTTTTGATAGAAGTCTGCCGGAACGATTGCAGAAAACTCGATAATGCGGTTTACAGTGCATCCAGCAGGGCATTCACCGCTTCATCAGTGGAGCCCCAGGCTGTGACAAATCGAACGGCATCATGGGTTTCATCCACAGGAGCAATCTGTTCAAAGGTGAAAGAACGTTTTAATTCCTGAATTTTTTCTTTGGGAAGAATGGGGAACAGTTGGTTGGTAGGAGACTGGGCATAGAATGGGTATCCTTTTTCCGCAAGTCCCTGCGTCAGACGCAGAGCCAGACGGTTGGCGTGACGGCCCAATTCCAGCCAGAGGTCGTCTTCCAACAAGACGCAAAACTGAACGCCTAAAAGACGGCCTTTTGCCAACATCGCACCGCACTGCTTCATACAGAAACGGAAATTTTCCATCAGGGCGGGGTTGGTGATGACCAGACATTCTCCAAACAGAAGCCCATTTTTGGTGCCGCCGATGGTAAAAGCATCACAGTATTTGGGCAGATCCTCAGGAAGAATGTCGTTGCCAGGAGCCGTCAAAGCGGAGGCCAGACGAGCACCATCCAAATACAGGTACATATTTAAGTCATGGCAGGTTTTGGAGAGCTTCTCCAGTTCTGCCTTGGTATAAATGGTACCCAGTTCGGTAGAATCGGAAATGTATAGAAGTTTTGGCAGGACCAGATGGTTCCAGTTGTAAGCGGTGTGTTCCTCATAGACATTGCGAAGTGCTTGTGGGGTCATTTTTCCGTCTGCATGAGGGACCGTCACTACCTTGTGTCCCCGAGCCTCTACAGCTCCGGTCTCATGTACGGCAATATGTCCGGTATCCACCGCTACAGCAGCCTCCCAGGGGCGCAGAAATGCGGTAATGGCGGCAAAGTTGGTCTGCGTGCCACCCACCAGAAAGTGAACCTCTGCTTCTGGGCATTGAAACCGGGTTTTGACCATGGAAGCTGCGGCTTTACAGTATTCGTCCTCCCCATATCCGGCGGTAGATTCCAGATTGGTTCTCACCAGAGCATCCAATACACGGGGGTGGGCACCTTGCGAATAATCATTTCGGAAGTGATACATATTCATCCGTCCTTTTCCATTTCGTGGTACTATTTATTATATCCTTGCGGCTCCATTTTTGTCAATCACCAGCCGTTTTATCCACTGTAAGTCCTCTTTTCCCAATACCCCCAGGAGAGTCAGGAGCAGCCCGAAGAGTAGAAGAAATCCAGTGCTTAAAAAGAGAATTCCCCCCAGCCCCTGCGGATGAGGAAGAAAGCTTGAAATACTGAGTCCGAGAATCCACGACAGGACACTGCGTAGAACGATTGAAAAGGACGGCCGAAGTTTGGTAACTTTGATGAGACGGGAAAGGCTTAACAGGAAGTTGAGTACATGGGTCACCAGAAAGCTGAGATAGTATCCTGCAAGTCCGTAACGAGGCAGCAGGACCCACAAAAAGACCACATCCAGAAAGGAAGTTAAGGTATTATATCGGACACTTGCCACCTGCTGGCCCATTCCTTTTACATTGGCATCTACAATGGCATCCACATAGAGCATGGGAACAAGAATAGAGAACCAACGCAGAAGGGTTCCGACCTTCAGACTATCATAGAGCAGAAGTCCCAGGTTTTGAGCGGATGTAAACAAAATTCCTCCGGCAGCCAGACCATAGAGCAGGGCCAGCCGCAGACTTTTCGCAGTAAGATCTCGAATACGGGAATTTTTCCCGGCAGCAGAGCATCGAGCCAGTTCCGGAATCAAAAGCTCCGCCAAAGAGTAGAGAACAGCGGCTGGGAACATCATGGTAGGAAAGACCATTCCTGCGATTTGTCCAAAGGCGGCCAAGGGTTCGGAACCGGGGAAAAGTGCCAGCCGCCGGGGGACAATGAGATTTTCGAGAGTGGAAATCCCCATACGCAGATTGTCGGCCAAAGCCAGAGGAAGTGCAACTTTTAAAAGACGGGGAACCAGTCCGGCTTCTCGATGTTTCGGAAGGGTGGAAGTTTCACCTTTTCGTAGTCCCATGAGGCAGATCAGAGTCAGCAGCGAACCAACCCCAGAGCCTAAAATAACGGAAGCACAGGACTTTCCGGCGGACCCGTTGGCCCAACGGGTCAGAAGCAATACCGTAGTACCCATGGAAACCAGTTGTTCGAGTACTTCCACCCGAACCAGATCCCGAATTCGTCCGGCGGCAGTGAAGTAACCGGCCATAACACCGCCCAGGCAGACCACAGGAAGAAAGGCGGCATAAACACGAATGGCAGATTCGGTCCGTGGATCTCCTATCCAGTGCGCTGCAATTTGAGGGGCAAACTGGAATAGAAGAATGGCACTTACGGCACTGAACAGAAAGCTATACACCAAACAGGCAGACAGAACATGACTGACCCCATTTCTGCGACCGCTTCCTACCGCTTCTGCTGTAAGATACATAGTTGCAGTGCGAATGCCGGCCATACCAATGGTCATGGCAAACCCTGCCACAGAGAGCGTCAGTTGCAGCAAACCGATTCCGGCAGCACCGATCTGACCGGATAGATAGACCTGAAAGCCCATAGAACTGAGCCGCAGAACCAAATTGACTGCGGTTAGCATAATAGTGCCATAGAATATGGAAGATTTCTTCGGCATGTCCTCACCTCTATATCAGGATATTCATAGAGTGGACCGGTATGCACATAGATATTTCCAAGAAAGACGCCGTTTTTCTTGTAATCTGCAATGAGAAATGGTATCATGGAATACAAATTGAGGTGGTACACCAGAAGGAAGGATGACCCCTGTGGCTTATGCAAAATATTATATCAATGACCCAAACGCACCGAAGCCCAATCGGCCTACGCATCTGGGAGTCAATGTGCTCGTAGAATACGATGGAAAGCTTCTGCTGGAACGTCGCAGAGATTGCGGTCAGTGGGGATTGCCGGGAGGAAAGGTTCAGGGCCGGGAACCGGAGGTCAAAGCCATAGCACGAGAGGTACGGGAGGAGACTGGTTTGTGGCTGCCGGAATCTTCCTTTGAACGGGTGAAGGTGTTCAGTGAGCGAGGGAGAATTGCCAGCTATGCCGATGGAAGTGTCTGGCGTATGGTCGTAATCCTTTATCGGGTGAAGCTGAATAAAAAACCAGAGCTTCGTGTCAGCAAAGAGTCCAAAGAACTGGGTTGGTTTACAAGACAGGAACTTCAAACCCTGTCGATCCCTGTTACCCATCAGGATATGGTGAAGCTTTTCTGATCTGGGAAATGTTTTTACAATTATGTTACAAAAAATTTATTTTTTCCGGGAAAAGCGACATTGACAACAAAGGATGGGTCAGGTATGATTCTTCTATTAGGAACCAATTCATCTATTACCGATTTGGGAGGAATAGACGTATGAATAAAAAATGGATTGCGGCTTTGTTAGGCACCGCTACCCTGATGGGATTGTGCGGGTGCAGTAATACACCGGATACGATGGTATATGTCCAGAATGTGGGAGAGATCACCGGAGCGGGCAGCATTGGAATGAAGGAACGCTTTGCTGGTGTTGTGGTTTCCGAGCAAGAAACCCAAATTCAGCGCAATGCAGATCAGAAGGTAAAAGAGCTGTATGTTGCAGTGGGGGACAGTGTCAATAAAGGAGATCTGTTATTTGAGTATGACTCCGAAAGCATTGATGTGCAGCTGTCCAAAAAGCAGTTGGAGCTGGATCGCCTGAAAAACAATTCCACTACATTGGCTTCGGAAATCACGCAGCTAAAAAAAGAACAGAAGGATGCCCCGGAAAGCGAACAGATCAAGTATACCATTGAGATTTCGGACCGGGAAGCAGCCAAAAAAGAAAATGACTATAATATGAAGGTTCAGGAACAGGAGATTTCCCGACTGAAAGGAACCTTGTCGAATATTCGTGTCATTTCTCCCGTGTCTGGTCGGATTGCTTCTATCAACGAAAGCGGCACAGATGCAAATGGTCAGGAAAAGGCGTATATCACCATTCAGAAATCCGGCGACTACCGGGTTAAGGGTACCATCAATGAGATGAACCTGGGAGAAGTGGTGGAAGGAACGCCAATGAAGGTGATTTCCAGAACGGATAGTGAACAGACCTGGACCGGTACGGTTTCCGAAGTAGACCTCCAAAGTGTTATGGGGGACAATAATGGCGGTATGGTGGATAGCGGATTTATTGATATGGGCTTTGGCGGTGGTCAGAATGAAATGTCCACGTCCACAGACTATCCCTTCTATGTAAATCTGACGGATTCTACCGGGCTTATGCTGGGCCAGCATGTCTATCTGGAGATTGGAAGCGAAGAACTTCCCACAGGAGAAGGCCTGTGGCTTCCGGAGTACTATCTGTGTCAGGAAGAAGCAGAAGATGGTACGATTTCCCATTATGTGTGGGCGGCAGATGAAAAGGAATTGCTGGAAAAACGTTATGTGACATTGGGTGCCTACGAAGAAAACCTGATGGTACATGAAATTGTGGAAGGCCTTACCATCGAAGATTATATTGCATTCCCGGATGAAACCTGTGCCGTGGGGATAGGAACTACCAAGGACCAGTCCCAGGCTATCCAAAATACGGAGACGACGGAAGAAACGGGAATGATTGGAGAGTCGGGCGTGACGGATGATTTGATGGATCCTGAAGTGCTCCCGGAAGGAGAAAGCGGTGGGCAGAGTATGCCGGAGGAGTCCCAGCAAAATGGGGCGGACAAGACACCGACCGAGCCGGTTAGTGCTCCTACTGAAGCAAAACCCAACTCGAATTCCACCCCGGCCACTCCGCAGCCCACTACAGCAGTCGGTTCGGACGGAAACCTGGTAAGTTATAGCTCCTCAAGCAGCAGTCAGGTCTCTTCCGACGGAAACCTGGAGGGCTGAGTATGATTCTGGAACTTCGTGATGTTTGTAAGAACTATGTCCAGGGAAAAGAAGATGTGCAGATTCTCAAAAATGTAAATTTGCAGGTGCATGAGGGAGACTATATTGCAATTATGGGTCCTTCCGGTTCCGGTAAAACAACTTTGATGAATATTATTGGCTGCCTCGATCAGCCTACTTCCGGCACCTATCTGCTAAAGGATAAGAACGTAGGCGGAATAAAGGACAATGAGCTGGCAGAAATCCGAAACAAGCACATTGGATTTGTGTTTCAGAATTTCTACCTGCTGCCGAAGATGTCTGCTTTGGACAATGTTGCGTTGCCGTTGCTCTATGCCGGGGTAAAGCCCAAGGAACGACGGGCCAGAGCACAAAAGGCTCTGGAATCGGTTGGTTTGGGGGAACGAATTCATTTTCGCCCCAATCAGCTCTCCGGCGGTCAGTGTCAGCGTGTAGCAATAGCGAGAGCCATTGTGGGAAATCCGGAGCTGTTACTGGCGGACGAGCCAACAGGTGCATTGGATACCGCCGCAGGCGCACAGGTTATGGAGATTTTCCAGTCTCTGTCGGAACAGGGAATGACAATCTTGATGATTACCCATGAGCCTGCTGTAGCAAGATGTGCTCATAAAAACTATCGCATTTTGGATGGTCGGCTCCAAGTGGACACAGATCAGATGGATGTGGCCCCTTTACGGAAACAGCCTGTAGAGGATACAACAAAGAGTGCTTCGGAGGAAGCGGACCATCCACAGCAGAAGAATCCAGAGGAGGGAGAAGCGCATGAAGAAGCATAAAAAATTATGGATCAGCCTTCTGTGCTTTTTTCTGGTGGCAGCACTGGCAGCGGGCGGCCTGATCTATCTGGAAAAGCGGCCGAAAGAACCGGTCCATGTCTATGATGTAAGTAACATTTCCTATTCGGACTGGAACAGTGATTCCACCACAGGTGGGCAGATTACCACGGATAAATTCCAGGCAGTGCATCTTTCGGATACACAGATGGTAACGGACATCCATGTTCGGGTGGGCCAAAAGGTTTCAAAGGGAACGAAGCTTTTGACCTATGATACCACCATCTCGCAGTTGGCACTGGATCGGAAAAAGTTGGCGATTCAGCGTGACGAACTTCGCTTGGAGGATTCCAAGGCGCAGTTGAGCGAAATCAGAAAAATGAAACCGATTGTGTATATCGAAAAGCCCGACAAGCCATCTTCCAGTCATTCTGGCCCCAAAGGCGATTTGGGGGCAGCCGGATACCAGATTTATGCGGGCAAAGGTACGAAAGGAAGCCCCGCCAGAGTCTGGGTATCACAGGACATTCAGTTTACAAATGAGATTATGAATTGTCTGCTGAAAGAGAGTACCGGGGGAAGCGATGCGTACTTGGTAGCAGAGTATCGGCAGAATAACAAAGCCAATGGGGAAGTAACCAACCGAGTGGGTATGCACATCACTCGAATGGAAGTGGCTGCTCCCAGTGCGGCTTCCTATATACGGGATAATCCGGAGGAAAGTGCAGAAATAACTTCGGAAATTGTAGAGCCGTATACCGAACCCAGCGAACCTGCACCGACCAATACGGAGGACACGGAACCTTCAGGCACGGAGACCACTGCTCCGGAAACGTCGGAACCAGAGACAACTTCTCCGGAAACGACGGACCCGACACCGACGGAGCCGACTCCTACTGAGCCTGCACCGACAGATCCACCACCAACCGAACCCCTTCCTGCGCCGGAACCGCAGTATGTAATTGAGTTCTTTGTTCCTTCTGAAAATAACAACAAGGAACCGGAGGATGAAATTATCTGGAACAGCGGTTTTACAGCAGCAGAGATTGCACAGAAGAAGTCGGAGAAAGAAGCGGAAATCAAGGACCTGACCTTCTCTATCCAGATGGCAAAGTCGGAGCTTGCAATCATGCAGAAGGAATTTGACAACGGCGAGGTTACAAGTGAAATTGCCGGACATGTGGTTTCTGTGATTTCGGCCCAGGAGGCAGCAGAGACCGGGGAACCCATTATAAAAGTGTCCGGTGGCGGCGGTTTCCTGATACAGGGTTCGGTCAGTGAGCTGAACCGAGAGGCTATTTCCATAGGTCAGACCGTGACAGTTACCAGCTTTTCAGACTGGTCCTCCTACGAAGGAACCATTGTGGAGATTGGAGATTACCCCGTAAGCGGTGACAGCTATGACGGAAATCCCAACAGCTCTTATTACCCCTTTACCGTCTCGGTTGGGGAAGACGCCAATTTGCAGGATGGTTATTATGCAGAGATCTCCTATGATACCACCCAAAACCAGGAGGGAACCTTCTTCTTAGAATCTGCATTCGTCCTGACGGAAAATAGTAAGAGCTACGTTTATGTCAAGGGCGCAGACGGACTCCTGGAGAAACGGGAAATCCGGGTTGGAGCCACTGTGAATAACGGCAGCAATACAAAAATCCTCTCCGGTCTGGCGCCTACGGACTGCATTGCATTCCCCTATGGCTCTAACCTGAAAGAGGGGGCTCCTACCGAGCTGGCAGATGTGGCAGAACTGTATCAAAATAACTAAGGAGGGTGGATCGTGGAAAATATCAGATTGGCATTCCAGGGAATCTGGGGCCACAAGCTCCGCTCTTTCCTAACGATGCTTGGCATCATCATCGGCATTGCAGCAATTATGACCATTGTTGCCACGATTAAAGGAACCAATGAGCAGATAAAGCAGAACCTCATTGGCTCCGGAAACAACGTGGTAACGGTGCAGCTCCATAATGGCAATAATGTCTATGATATGAGCTACAATCAGAATCCTAAGGGCGTGTCGCCTATCCCGGAGGAAATGCGTGGGGAGCTGGAAAAGCTGAAGGGTGTCAAGGATGTGTCCTTCTATCGAGTACGCCCCTATTCGGAAAGAGAAGTGTTTTATCGCAACACTTCCTTCAGCGGCGGCGTGTATGGCATCGACCGGGAGTACTTCCAGGTTGTGGGATACCGCTTGACTCGTGGAAGGGGCTTCTTGGATGCCGACTATGAAAACTGCCACAAGGTTGTTATTATAGATGAGAAGGCAGCAGCCAGCCTCTTTGATGGCGCAGATCCCATAGGACAGACGTTGGAAATCAAGGGCGACGCATTCAATGTTGTAGGCGTGGTGGGAAGCACTTCCGCATTTACCCCAAACATTGAGAATATGAATGACTACTATCTCTATGCTGAGACAACAGGTGGTTCGGTGTTCATGCCGGATGCAACCTGGCCGGTTGCTTACCGATTTGATGAACCACAGTCTGTAGCGGTTCGGGCTTACAGTACGGATGAAATGACGGTAGCAGGCAAGGCGGTTGCAGACAAGCTTACCGAAACCCAGATTCAAAGCAGCGTGGCCTACCGAGAGCAACCGGAGATCGTAGAGGAAAGCCCGGAGGAACCCACAGGTGCTGGCGGCTTCCAGGCCGAGACAGGGTTCAGCTACCGCAGCGAAGACCTGTTGGAGCAGGCACAGCAGCTTCAGGATATGAGCAATGCCACCAATAATCAGTTGATTTGGATTGCCAGCATCTCTTTGCTGGTCGGTGGTATTGGCGTTATGAACATTATGCTGGTGTCCGTCACAGAGCGAACCAGTGAGATTGGTTTGAAGAAGGCTCTGGGTGCAAAACGCCGCCGGATTTTGTGGCAGTTCCTGACGGAAGCGGCAGTGCTTACCTGTTTGGGCGGTATTCTGGGTGTTCTCGCAGGAGTGGGTACGGCACAACTGATCTCCAGGCTGACCCACGTACCGGTAGCAATCAGTATTCCTGCAACCATTATTGCAGTGGCTTTTTCTACTCTGATTGGTATTTTGTTTGGTTTACTTCCTGCGGCGAAAGCAGCAAAGCTCAGTCCCATTCGTGCTCTGCGCAGAGACTAAGCGAGAACAATCAAAGTAGGCGAAATCCTATTTATAAGCGTAAAAGAGACCGCCATTTGGCGGTCTCTTTTTGGCAAATATCCATAAAAAACATAAGGCTTTCAGAAAAAACACTTGTAATGCAAGGTGTAGTATACTATAATGAAA
>CAUWEI010000056.1:0-16472 GCA_963557675.1 uncultured Oscillospiraceae bacterium
TCCTTCCCCTGCTCACTGCCGGAATCCATCTGTGCTTTGCCTTCCCCATCATTCACAAATTGCTCCTGATGTTTAATCTCTGGAACACCCATCTTCTGATTGCCACCACAGTTGGCGCCTTCCTGGTTTTCGGTATCTTCTATACATTGGTATACCGCCTCACCTCAAACGCCTATTACTCCATCGTCAGTGGGGCAAAGAAAGACTGACGCAGCTGTAAGTTTGACCCACCCTTCCCATTTATATGGGTATCTCCCCTTTTTCCCGGAAGACTTTTATGGTCTTCCGGGAATTTTATTTGTAGAAATGCTATTTTTATGCTGGAAGAATGATTCTTCTAGGTACAAAAAAGCCGCCCTCAAAAGGGGGCGGCTTGGGATAAACTGTGTTTCATTGTCCTTCAAAGGTCCTGCATCCATCCAACCGTTTTGTTATTTTCCCGGCTGGTAACGCAAGTAGCTTTGGTAAACTTCTCTTGGAATTTCAAACTCCGGGCAACCCATAGAGCCAGGGCCTACCTCGTATTTGTCATAGACAATGACCAGATTCCCCTTCTCATTAAAATAGAAGTTCTGGTCCTCTTCCAGTGCCGTCAGGGACTGACCCAATTCCGTTTCCTCGACCCAATAGACTTTGTTTTCATCTTCTGCCATCTGGGCCTTCATGTCGTCCACAATCCACTGTTCAATCACCGGAAAATCCTCTTCCTTAAACAGAGAACGGAAGGTTACATATTTTCCGGTAGTGCGGTCAATGTGGTAAAACTTGAAATAGGTGTCACTGCTGGCCGCCACCTCCGAGACAATCAGCTTCAGCGTGAACCACTGTTCTGTATTGGAAACCGTCTCATAGTCAATGTGAATGGAGCCGTGTCCGTTTCCGTTGGAAAGCTCCATATCATGGTAAAACTGTTCCATTACGGCACTGGTCAGCTCATCTATATTTTTATTGATGAGTTCCCCTGCCTCGGCATTTTGCATATCGTCAATCCGAGCAATGTTCACCTTTAACTCATAGTTTTCATTGGCATCCGAATATTCATAGTTCCGAATGGTAAATACCCGTACCAGATCTCCCAGAACGGGAATGTCCTCCACAGCCTTGGCATACGCCACACTGATATTGGGAATCAGGCCCAGAAATACAAAGGCCAGACAGGCTGCTATGGGACCTACGATGTTCCGAAACACATGAATTTTGGGGTTTTCCACCCGCTGTGGGAGATTTTCCAGGGTTTCTTCAATCTGATCGTGAATATGCTTTGGCACACGAACCTCTTCCTGAAAAAGGGATTTTAAAATCTCTTTGTCAAAACGATTCATTGTACAAAATCCTCCCTGCATAGCATCGATGCAAGCATCCTCCTTCCCCGTGAAAGCTGCTGCCTTACAGCAGCAGCCGGTGTGGAGGTAATGGTTGAAATCTGCTTCACCGAGTAGCTTTGGTAGTAGAACAGGATGATGACCAGACGGTACGGAAGCCGTAACCGCTGTACCGCCTCCCGCACCGTCAGTTTTGTGTCTCTGTCCACTCCCACCTCCGGTGCCGCCGGTTCTTCCTGTGCTTCCCAATCGACCAGGTTGCGATTCTTACGCAGGAATTCAATGGCTGTGTTGTGGATAATGCTCATCATCCAAGGGCGAAACCGTTTTTTGTCCCTCAGAACATCCAGACTGCAATAGGCTTTCAATATGGATTCCTGAATGACATCCGCAGCATCGTCTTCGTTTCTTAATATCTCAAACGCCAGGGTATACATACCGCTTTCACATTGGTGAATACTCTCGATAAAAAAATCTCTCTCGTCTTGCACAGTCTCTCTCCTTATGTGCCGGCCAGCACCTCGCTGGTTTTCTCTTCCAGCCAGCGTCCCCATTGCCGATAGCCTTCGGCCTGCAAGTGGACGTTATCTGCACTTTTTCCCTCTGCCAAACTTCCCGTTTCATCATCAAACAAACCATTGGCATCCAGATAGAAGGTTGTTTTCCCATCTGCCATGTCGGAAACCGCCTGATTGAAGCGGTCAATTGCCGGGTTGTTGATGTTTTTATCGGTGTTGGACCGGGCCTGTGTCACATGGAGATTTGCCATCAGAAAAAGACGTGCCTGCGGCTGTGTCTCTCGGATGAAATTCACCAGACTTTTATATTGATCGACGGTCTGCTGAAACTCATAGCCCAGTTCGTTAATGCCCAACATCAGATAAATTTTATCATACTTTCTGCCATTAAGCAATTCCTCCAGCGTCACTTTTCCCACACTTGGGATGGACGCTCGGACTTCCTGAGCGTTGTATACCGTCATGCCAACATTGGCAAAAAAGTGTGCTCCGTGCAGGTCTGCATAGTCTGCCAGACCAACCATGCGGGAATCTCCAATCAGGAGAGAGTCTTCCACCGCAGTGGAAGGAGATTCCATCTGTTCTGTCTGTTGTGTCTGGGTGGTTTGTTCCGTCTCTTCGGTCTGTACCGGCTCCTTTTTTACCGAAGTCTTGAGAATTAGATTTACAGCTGCCAGCAAAAACAAGGCCACAAGGAGAGAGATTCCAATTTTGTTCAAATGCTTGATTGTTTTCGCCTCATTTCATCCTAAGGTGCTGCTTTTTCACGAGGCTCCAACCGTGCGATTCCTGTATCGGTCAGGAAATTCGAGGTCTCATAGAGAAACAGAATCTGTGTGCAGCCGCTCTGCTGGATCACTTCCTCCACGTTTCCGCCAAAGTAACGCAAATCCAGCATGGTGATTTCTGCATAGTCCCCCAGAAGGTAGGGCACAAAGCTGTTGGCAAAGGAATCCTTTATAATCAGAAGCTTTTCCTTCGTCTGGGCCTCTGTCTGAATGGTTACCTTGCCCCAGTTTCCTCCGAAGAAATAGGCATATTTGTCCTTTTTCTGGAGGAATTCATCTCGATAGATGGACTCAGACGCCACACGGTCGTCATAGGTTACCTTCACCTTGGGCAGATTTCCGGGAGCCAGTACCGAATCCGGCTTTGCCGCACCGTCCAGAACTTTGGAATAGATGGTGCCATAAAAGTCCTTGGACACTTCCGCCAGATCATACGCTTTGGGTTCTACGCCCATCAGCTTGCAGTACTCCTGATAGGCCAGATAGGCACCATTGGAGGTCCAGTGGTGGTCGGTACGGTAGTAAAGCTGTGTATCGGCTGCATGGGCCCGAAAAGCCTCCCGCAGATCCAGAATCTTACAGGTAAGGAGCTGCTTTGCGGTGTCGTACACCAGATTCTCGTTGTAATATGGTGCATTCTTGGGAAGCTTATCCGAAAGCACCGTTCCGGGACTGGGAACCAGCATCATGGTCACAGGGACCGTCTGCTTTTGAACCATTCCCTCTATCATCCGAAACACCGACATCATACGGGAAGAAGAATAGCTTTGATCTGTAAACTTCTGGAAATAGTAGTGATCCTTTCCCAGATACACCTCATTGATTTCCTTCTGTCCGGTCAGCTTCTGGGCAGTTGTATTGGCCTTGATCCACATGGTACGGAAAGGAACCTGATCGCTGAGGAAATCCGAAAGGCCGGACTGGAACTGCCCCCCCTTCAGCTCCTCCAAGGAGAAGTGAGGTTTCTGGGCCAGATTCCGGTTTTCCATCTGAGAGAATTCCTCGGTCGGCATTAAAAAGGTAAATGCCGCAAGCAGAAACAGGGAAAGAAAAAAGAATACAATAAAGAAAAAACGGTTCCGTTTCATATGAACCTCCTAAAACCGAAAATACAGGAAGGGATTATAAGAATCCGCAACCAGGAAGGCAACCGATCCCCACAGCAGAAGAATTGCTGTTGCATAGGCCAGCCATTCAAAATGGGCGGGCTTCATGCTATGGCGAATCGCACGGACGAACCGTTTGGGCAATTCAGTTGCACCCAGGAACAAAATGACCAGCAGCAATACATTGCCGGCCAGATAGAACAGGGCTGCATGATCTGCAAAGGGAACCCCAATGCCCAGCATGGCTTTGTAGAAGTTCCATGCGGTTCCAAAATTGGGACAGGCAAACATCACCCAACCGACCACAACCACAAGCAGTGTATAAATGTGCTGCAAGAAGCTGGGCCATTTTTCCATCCAACGCAGCAGGAAGAACTTCTCAATGGTGAGGAACAGGAAATAGTACACGCCCCAGAAAAGGAACTGCCATGCGGCTCCGTGCCACAGACCCGTGAGAGACCACACCACAAAGAGGTTCAGCACCAGACGAACCTTTCCCTTTCGGTTGCCGCCCAGGGGAATATAGACATACTCCCGGAACCAGGTGCCCAGGGTAATATGCCAACGCCGCCAAAATTCCGTAATGCTTTTGGACTGGTAGGGATAGCGGAAGTTCTCCGGAAAATGGAAGCCGAACATCCGGCCCAAGCCGATGGCCATATCCGAATAAGCGGAGAAGTCAAAATAAATCTGCAATGCAAAGGCCACTGCGCCCAGCCATGCACCCATGGTGCTGAGATGGCTCATACCGGAAA
Organism: uncultured Oscillospiraceae bacterium; assembly: GCA_963557675.1. GTDB lineage: Bacteria > Bacillota > Clostridia > Oscillospirales > Oscillospiraceae > Faecousia. The sequence goes on from CAUWEI010000056.1 coordinate 4,490, forward strand.
TTTCTTCCCAGAGCTTGCCGATTTGGTTGGCAAGAAGCACTTTTTTGCCTAAACCAATGGTAAAGCGAATGGTTCCATGGTAGCAGTTTTTGATGGAGTGCTTCCGGTTTTTCAGTTGGTTCTGCACATCCGAATACCGTACAATGGGGCCTGCAATCAACTGGGGGAAGAAGCTGATATACATTGCAAAATTGACCCAGCTCTTTTGTGCCTTTATATCGCCTCGGTATACGTCAATGACATAGGAAAGGGCCTGGAAGGTATAGAACGAAATACCAATGGGAAGAGCCGGAGCTTCCAGAGCCAAATTCTGCAAGAAGGGCAGGTTTTCCACAATAAAACCGAAGTATTTATAGTATGCCAGAGTTCCCAGGCTGAACACCAGACACAAAATCATCAAGATTCTGGAAATCCCGATTTTTCCTTGTTCTTTGCAGCGTTCCATTACCATGGTCAGGAACCAGATATACACCGTGGTTATCAGCATCAAAATGATGTGGGTGGGTTCTCCCCAGGCATAGAACACCAGACTCACCAGAAGCAGCAAGCCATTCTTGAAGCGTTCCGGCAGCAGATAATACAGGACTAATGTGAACGGCAAAAATAAGGTCAGAAATAACAGGCTGCTAAATACCATGTCGAATTCCCCTTACTTTACGATATTGGCCAGCTTTCCAATCAGGAAATTACTACCGATCATGGAGAGGTTATTGGCAAAGATCAGATCTTTTGCCTCTTTCTCCTTCACAAAGGAAACCAGATCGCCTTCCCAGTAGCGGTAATCCACCTCATAAATGGTGCTGTAGTGGTCCACCAGATAAGGCAGCAGGGCGTTGCCATAGGACTCCTTCACCACAACACACACAGAACCGTCGGTTACATCGGGATTTGTGAAGACTGCGATGGGATTATCGGCACCTGCAAAGGTGCTGTACTTGGTAGAGGCAGGCCAGTCGGACACGTCTGTAATGATGGACCAGTCATAGGTATCCCCATCCTGGTCCGTGTAGCTCATGGTTGCGTTCTCGGACTTGGGGCTGTATGTGTAAACCGTGTCGGGGTTCTCTGCCAAAACGGCATCTTCGCCGCTGTTCTTCCAATACAGAGCACCCAGGAAACCATCAAACTGTTTTTCCGTCCGCTCCTCCAGAGGAATGGGGTCTACGCCCATAGCCTTGCACAGAGATTCGTAAGCATAGTAAGCACCACGACCATTCCAGTGGTAGTCGGTGTGGAAATACAAATACTCATCCCGGTGGGCCATCATATTGGAAAAGCAGTTGACCGGTACGACATTCTCCGACATCTTAGAGAAAATATCTGCAATGGCATCGGCCTGATTGCTGTTATCGGGCAGCTCCTTTGCAATGTCATCGGGCAGCACCACACCAATGGCGGTCGGGATTGCCAGATCATACACCGTGGTCTGGCCCTTGAGCTGCTCTGCTACCTTGTTCACAATACCGGCATAGGCCTCCGCAGCCGATTCCACATAGCTATACTGTTCAAAAGCAGTGTCGTCTACCCGAATCACACCGGTACCGTAGTCGTGATACGTGCCGGATTTGCTCTGCAAGGTGGGATACTCCATGGTAGGAGCCGTGGTTTCCTTGGTGGTCTCCGGCACCGTTGCTTCTGTGGTCTGTGTACCAGTAGGTGCAGGCTGAGATGCGGGAGCGTCAGAAGAATTATTCAGAACCTGATTGGCACCTTTTACATCGTCGGTGATGCACAGGAACAGGTACTTACCTACCTGACGGGTTACCGCATTGTCAATCTTGCCAACTTCTTCCGGTACATAGTTCATGAACTGGTTACGAAGCTCTGCCAGATGCTTCTTCACCACTTCCATGGCGGCATTTCCGTCCGAGGCCTTGGGCAGGGTCAGCAGAGCCACTTCGTCTGCAAAATAGCCGCTTCCGGTGTAAAGCTCAATGGTGGTTCCCTCGGGCAGATCGGGGAAATACAGAATGGCATTTTCGCCCACGGCAGACAGCTCCGTGGAATACTGCACCTGTGTCAGCAGGGACTGCAAAACGGCATTGGCATCAATGTCAGCGTCTTTTTTCGAGCAGCCTGCAAAGCTGAACACCAGCAGCAGTGCAAGGACAAGAGACAACATACGGACAGATCGTTTTTTCATAGTGGATTCTCCTTTGAACTCTCAATTTCGTTATATATACGTTACATATTATAGACGGACGAGGAAGTTAAAATGTGACAAGATTCTGCAAAATTTTTTCAAAAAATGTCGTCCCCAAAGAATTTCTTCCAAGAGAACGACATTTGCTTTTATATCACTTTGACGTCATGCCAAAATCAGCATGTTGCGCCGCCTTTTACCTTCTTTTCCAGAATGGCAGTTTTATCAATTTCGTCATTCAGGAGCTTATCCTGAACATAGTCAAAGCCCAAACGCTTGATGGTATCTGCAAACCGCTCACCGGTGCGGCCCTCGTCACGGAAGAACAGGATGGCCCGCTCCACCACATTCAGAACCTCTTCCTCAGAGGTGAAGATCCGCTCCAGAGGCTGACCGGCAGCAACTCGCTTGCCCCATCTGCCGCCAATGTAAATCTTGAAGCCGTCTGCATAGGAGGAAATCGCACCGAAGGGGCACTTGCCCATGCAGCGTCCGCAGCTATTGCAATCCGCATGGATATTGAGCTTACCATTTTCCACATTCACAGCCTTGGTGGGGCAGTTCTTCTCTACCTGGCAAACCTTACAGCCACGGCACTTGTCCAGATTCACAATGGGCTTACGCTGTCCCACGATACCCAAGTCATTGAGGTCGGGTTTTACGCAGTTATTGGGGCAGCCACCCACGGCGATCTTGAACTTATGAGGCAGGGTCACATCGTGATAGCCCAGATAGAACCGCTCATGGATTTTCTCACTGAGGCCATAAGTATCAATGAGGCCATACTGGCAGGTTGTACCCTTGCAGGAGACCACAGGACGAACCAGAGAGCCGGTACCACCGGTGATGAGGTTGTGCTCGTTAAGGAAAGCCATGACCTCATCCAGCTTTTCATACTTGACACCCTGAATTTCCATAGTAAGTCTGGTGGTCATGGTGACTTCACCGCTGCCGAACCGCTCTGCGGCCTCTGCAATGGCCCGATGGTCGGCAGCCGTAATCTTACCGTTCTTGGTAATGACACGAACATTGAATACGTCGGTATACCGCTTATCCTGCAAGCAGCCCAGACCCTTCACCCGCTTGATTTCCTCAGCAGGCAGCGTTCCTACGGGGTTTTCCACCTTTACATTGCTCATGAAAACACCGCCTTCCAGAACTCTGGTATTGGTGTAACCATAATGTTTCAGACGATTCTGGAGCAGATAGCCTCTCTTACCCTTGGCACAGACCAGCAACAGCTTTTCATCCTTGGCAATCCCTTCGATTTCGCCCTTGACCTTGCCCAAATCCACCCAAGTGGCACCGAAAATCTTGGGCTGAGGCTGGGCATCCAGGACCCGGTAGCCCTTTGCCGCACCTGCCTGATACTCCGCAGGAGTGAAGGTTTCAAAGGCACCGCTCATCTTATTTTCCAGCACATAGCAAGCCTGGACGAAGGGATGAATGGCAGTGGAGAACGGAGGAGCATAGGCAAAGTCCATGGTATCAAAGTCATGTACCTTGAGACCTGCGGAAATGCCAACTGCTGCAATATCGGTCATTTTATCCACAGCACCTGCGCCCAACACCTGAATACCCAGAAGTCTCTCGGTCTTCCGATCTGCAATCAGCTTTGTAACAAACACGTCGGAATCGGGGTAATAGTGGGCCTTGTCATCGGTAACACTGACAACGGTCACCGGATCAAACCCAGCGTCCTTTGCCTGCTTCTCGGTAAGACCGGTACGGCCTGCGTTCAAATCCTCGGCAAGCTTTACAACACCAGTACCCAGGCAACCTGCATAATACGTCTCGGTTCCGGTCATAGTCTTTGCCAAAGCTCTGCCGGTGATGTTGGCTGTGGAGCCCATGGCAGACCACTGAGGCTTGCCGGTCACACGGTTTTTGACCATGGCGCAGTCACCGGCTGCATAAACATCCTTCCAATTGGTTCTCTGGTATTCGTCCACCACAATGGTGCCCTTGAGCATCTCAAGGCCGCTGTCCTGCAAGAATGCCGTTGCGGGACGGACACCGATGCACAAAATCACCAGATCCGCAGGAATCTGACCTGCGCTTGTCTGGACTGCACTTACCTTCTCGCCGCCCTCGATGCTCTGGACCGCAGTGCCCAGAAGGACCTTTACGCCCTTTTTCACCAGATGCTTGGCAGCAAATTCTGCCATTTCGGGGTCCATAATGTTGGGCATAATCTGGTTTTCCATATCAATCAAGGTCACAGACACCTTCTGAATCAGCAGATTTTCTGCCATTTCCAGACCGATAAATCCGGCACCTACCACCACTGCCTTTTTGCAGCCGTTCTTCTCGATGTAGCTGCGGATTGCAATGGCGTCCTCCGGCGTACGAACCGCAAAGACACCACCACGGTCCACACCTTCCAGTCTGGGAACCACGGGAGCGGCACCTGTGGAAATCACCAGCTTGTCATAGGAAACGGTTTCTTCGGTACCATCTGCCACCGAACGAACCTTGATCTGCTTGGCGTTTGCATCGACCGAAATGGCCTCTTTTCCGGTGAACACAGTGGCTCCGGTCAAAGAAGTAAACTTTGCAGGAGAATTCACAATGAGTTCCTCCCGAGTCTCAATGGTGCCGCCTACATAATAAGGAAGGCCGCAGCCTGCATAGGAAATATCGTAACTCTTGGTGTAAATATCCACCTGCATATCCGGATCTTCACGTCTGAGCTTTGCTGCAACCTTGGTTCCGGCTGCGACACCACCAATAATAACAGTTTTCATGTCAATTCTCCTTTACAAATTATTTTCTCGTTTCTTTTCACAATCTTTGCTTGATACGTTGATTATATAAAAAAGTTGTGATAATATCAACTTATAGTTCATTATAGTCCCATAAATACATGTTATCAAGGAGTAAGGAGAAGCTTATGCTTGATTTTAGACTGGAAACTTTTCTTTCTGTTTGTAACACTATGAATTACTGTAAAAGTGCGGAGCAGCTGCACATCACCCAGCCGGCTGTCACGCAGCACATCCAACATCTGGAACAGACTTACGGCTGTAAGCTCTTCCTGTATGAAAATCGGCAGCTGAAAAAGACCAAAGATGCCGCCATTTTGGAGCAGTATGCTCAGACAATGAAAATTAACGAGGAAAACTTACTGTGTCAATTAAAAAGCAGCAAACTTACCTCTCTTCACATCGGTGCCACCAAAACCATCGGGGAATGTGTCATCGGTCAATTTGTGGAGCCATTCATCGCCCGTCCCAATAACGAGCTGGATTTGATTGTGGACAACACCATCCACCTTCTGAAGCTCATTGACAGCTGCAAATTGGATTTTGCTTTGATTGAGGGAAACTTTGATAAAACAAAATATGGCTATACCCTGTTCAGCCGGGAGCCTTTTGTGGGAGTCTGCGCTCCCGAACACCCCTTTGCAGGACAGAGCCTTCCCATCTCTGAGGTCCTAAAAGAAACCATTATCTGTCGGGAAGAAGGTTCCGGTACCAGAGCCATTTTAGAAAACAAGCTTTCGGATTACAACGAGTCCATTTCCCATTTTAAGCGTACCATTTGCATCAGCTCTTTCCCGTTGATTCTGGAATACGTACGCAAAGGCTATGGCATTTCCTTTGTCTATGAGGTGCTGGCAAAAAAGAGCGGCCTTGCCACCTTCCAGATTGAGAATTGTGCAATCGAGCGGGAATTTAACTTTGTTTACCTCAAAAATACCTGTGCAGAAGCAAAGATTCAGCACTTCCTCAATTGTAAACCAGATAATGAATAGCAGTTGACAATCCTGTTTTTCTGTCTTATAATTCGTTTGTAAACATCATAAGGCAGAGGTCGATTCTATGAAAACAAAACTGAAACCCTTAGACATGACCTATATTGCACTATTTGCCGTGGTCATTGCCGCCTGTGCCTGGATTTCCATTCCAGCCACCATTTCATTCACTATGCAAACCTTTGGGGTTTTTGTAACCGTTGGAATTCTGGGCGGAAAACGTGGAACCTTGGCGGTTCTGGTCTATCTGCTCCTTGGTGCTTTCGGTGCGCCTGTCTTTGCTGGCTTCACCGGCGGCATCGGCTGTCTTTTGGGCAGTACCGGCGGCTATATTGTGGGATTTCTGGCCGCTGCACTGGTAATGTGGGGGCTGGAACTCTTATTGGGCCGAACTTATCCCCGTTTGGCCCTTTCCATGGTGGCAGGTCTCTTGGTCTGTTATCTCTTTGGAACCGTGTGGTATGTGGTGGTCTATGCCAGAGAGGCCGAAGCCATCGGAATGTGGACGGCCTTATGCTGGTGTGTTTTCCCCTATGTGCTGCCCGACCTTTTGAAAATTGGGCTGGCTCTCACTCTTTGCAAAAAGCTTTCTAACGTTGTAAAGTCGGGAAAGGAGACCCAATGAGTCAGAATCCTTTGAAGCTTCGTGCTCACCACGGCATGTGTCTCGCCTTTTTTGAGGGCAAGGGCTACAGCACCGGTTTTGTCAAACATATGACACAGGTGCAGCAAGCACTGGAAACGAATCCGCTGGTCTGTGTGGTCTGTGAAACCGATGTGATTTGTGAAGCCTGTCCCAACAACAAAGATGGGGTTTGCACCGATGCACAAAAAGTAACATCCTATGACTTGGGCGTTTTGAACGCCTGTGGGCTGGCTTCCGGTGAGATAATGCCATACCATACCTTTCAAGCCCTGGTTTATGATAACATTTTAACCCCAGGCAAACGAGAGCGCATCTGTGGCGACTGCCAATGGAATTCGCTCTGCCACTTCAAAAAACCGTAATCACACTGTATGGATGGGAGCTTCTATGACAACAAAAGAAAAGATACTAGACCTGTTTGAATCCAATAAGGGACTGTATTTTTCCGGCGAAGAGATTGCACAAGCTCTCTGCGTTTCCAGAGCTGCGGTCTGGAAAGCGGTAGACCGGCTGAGAAACGAGGGCTATTCTATTTCCGCCGTGACAAACAAAGGGTATTGCCTGTCGGAGCAAAGTGACATTCTATCTCCTCAGGGAATCCAGAAGTATCTGAATGAGGAGCTTCTGCCCTTGGAAATTATGGTGCTTTCCTCCGTGGATTCTACCAACGCCCTACTGCGAGAAAAGGCAAATGCCGGAGCCTTGGAAGGTCTCACCATCGTTTCCAATCAGCAGACCGCAGGAAGAGGCCGACATGGTCGGAACTTTTTCTCCCCCAACGATACCGGCGTATACTTTAGCCTTTTGCTCCGTCCCACACAATATTCCCCTCAGGAAGCGGTACAGATTACCACTATGGCTGCCGCTGCCATGTGTGAGGCCATTGAGGAGGTTTCCGAGGAAACGCCACAGATTAAATGGGTCAATGATATTTTCGTAAGAGGGAAAAAAGTCTGTGGAATTCTGACCGAAGCTTCGGTAGGCTTGGAAAGCGGACAGCTGGATTATGCAATTTTAGGGGCAGGGCTGAATGTCTATGCCCCCCACGGAGGATTTCCGGAAGAACTGAGTGAGATTGCAGGGGCCGTGTTTGATTCGCCCCAGAAGGATATGAAAAACCGACTGGTAGGTTCCTTTCTCAATCACTTTCTGTCCTATTATACCGCAGCCTCCCGAAGTGCCTATGTGGAGCAATACCGCCATTACAGTCTGGTTTTGGGAAAGCCCATTACCGTTGTCCGTGACAGTGGAAACCGTGAGGCCGTTGTCTACGGAATTGACGAAGCTTGTCACCTTCTGGTAACATACGAGAACGGCGAAACAGACTGTCTTTCCTATGGGGAAATTCAGATTCATCTATAAATAGAATGGTCCTGCTGGGAACGCTTCCGTTTGCAGCAGGACTTTTTATTCTCAGGGACAAGACCATACCATTTGAGGGGAATCTACTTTGGTAGATTCCCCTCAAAGCATAGATTTATGAAATTAGTCGATGATGACCAGAGGCTTAATGAGATCTCTGGGCTTGTCCTTCATCAGCATCAGGGCAGGCTCCACATTTTCCAGACCGTGGAAGGTGTGGGTAATCAGCTTTTCGGGATGGATTCTGCCAGCCATGATGAGGCGAGCCAGCTTCTCGGCACGCAGACGGCCACCGGGCATCAGACCGCCACGAATCTGCTTGTGGCCCATGCCGCAGCCCCACTCTACTCTGGGAATGGGCACCGTGTCGCCTTCACCCAGATAGTTGACGTTGCCGATGATTCCACCGGGCTTCAGGATTTCCAGAGCCTGTGCAAAGGTATTGTTATCGCCGCCGGCTACAATGACCTTATCCACGCCCCTGCCATGGGTCTTGTCCATGATCTGCTGGACAATGTCGCCTTCCCGATAGTTGATGATGTCGGTAGCACCGAATTCACGGGCCAGATCGGTGCAGTTCTTCCGGGAACCCACTGCAAAAATCTCGGCTGCGCCACGGATTGCCGCAGCGGCAACGCCCATGAGGCCCACAGGGCCAACACCAATAACGGCTACATTATCGCCAAAGGTGATGTCTGCCAGCTCTGCACCGTGGAAACCGGTGGGAACCATGTCTGCCAGCATGGTGGCAGCACCCAGGTCCATTCCTTCGGGCAGGTGGGCCAGGTTGCCGTCGGCATCGTTGACATGGAAAAACTCAGCAAACACGCCATCTTTAAAGTTGGAGAACTTCCAGCCGGAGAGCATGCCGCCGGAGTGCATGGGGAAACCGCCCTGGGCCTCCAGAGAATTCCAATCCGGTGTAATTGCAGTAATGAGGACCTTGTCACCGGGCTTAAAGTCCTTGACCATCGAGCCGACCTCTACTACTTCACCAACTGCTTCATGACCCAGGATCATGTCTTTCCGGTCGCCAATGGCTCCGGACCAGACGGTATGGATATCAGATGTGCAGGGGGCAAGAGCCAGAGGCTTACAGATTGCATCCATAGGGCCGCAGGCGGGAATGTCCTTTTCAACCCAGCCGGTAGCACCAATCTTTAACATTGCAAAACCTTTCATAGTTGTTACCTCCATTGTTCTGGTTATGTAAGCTTTCTTACTGATGGGATTCTAACATAAATTGCTAAATAAATCAATATATATCGATACCATTTTATGGATATATTTTTACCAATTTCATCCAATGCACTTTCCGGTCCCTTCTGCAGATCCATCCAAATCCTTGGGTACTGTTTCGTTATAGATGGAATCTTCAAACAGGAGCAAACAAAATAGACTCTTATTCATATTAGAATTGACATTTCCGCTCTGAGATGGTATATTAGACAAGGTCTTTGGCCAATTTATTAAAACAGAGGTGAGATCATGGACAGTAGTAGTTGTCGAAGTACAGACCCGGTAAGCCGATATTGTCAAAATACCAGGAACCGCACTGTGTTCGTGGTCTAACTGTGTTTTTTATGCAATAATTGACTTCCCATTGTCTGTTCTCAAAGCTGCACTACATCACCAACAGGTCGGTGTTAGGATTGCGCTTTCAGGTGACAATGGTTTTTTTGTGCCTGTGGCCCCAGTTCCTATGCTGGCCTCCCCCATCTTTGATGTACAAGGAGGTACGGAACAATGAACAATAAGAAGATCAATCCGGCAGAAGTTTCTGCTGGGTCCCAGCACCCGGACTACAAGACAGAAATTGCTTCCATCGTCAGAAGCAATCTGACCCCCCGGCTGATGGGAGAACAGCTCCTGACCTATCACGAAATGGATATTGCTTTGGCTCTGGAGCTGTTAAGAAAAGAAGAACGTTTGAAGCTCTATCGTGTCCTGAACCCGGAGGTTCTGGCAGAAATTCTGGCCTATTCCGATCATTTGACCGACTACTTAATGGAACTCAGTATTCCCAAGCAGGTGGCCATTTTGTCAGAGCTGGAACCCGTCGCTGCCGCCGATGCCCTACAGAAAATGGACAAAGAGCATCGCAATTCCCTGCTTGACCTTCTGGAAGAGGAGTCCAAGGGGGAAATTTTAATGCTGAACTCCTTCCATGAGGACGAGATCGGCAGTCAGATGACCACCAATTATATTTCCATCTCCAGCGGCATCGGAGTCCGTCAGGCCATGCGGGATTTGGTGGAGCAGGCCGCTGACAATGACAATATTTCTACCATCTATGTGGTAGACGACGACGAGACTTTGGTCGGTGCCATCGACTTAAAAGACTTGATTATTGCGCGGGAGCATACGGATTTAGCAGAAATCACCATGACTTCCTATCCTTATGTATACGCAAACGAGCAGATCGAAGACTGCATTGAGCGAATCAAAGCCTATTCAGAGGACTCCATCCCCGTTCTGGACCGGAACAACAAGCTCATCGGCGTGTTGACCGCTCAGGACATCACCCGTCTGGTAGACGAAGAAATGAGCGATGACTACGCAAAACTGGGTGGTCTGACCGCGGAAGAGGACTTGCAGGAGCCTCTGAAAAAGAGTGTCCGCAAGCGTCTGCCCTGGCTGATTATTCTGTTGGGTCTGGGTCTTGTGGTCTCCACTGTGGTGGGCCTCTTTGAAAGCGTTGTAGCAAGCCTCACCGTTGTGGTGTGCTTCCAGTCCCTGATTCTGGACATGGCCGGTAACGTTGGTACTCAGTCTCTGGCAATCACCATTCGTGTCCTCATGGACGAGCAGCTCACCGGTAAGCAGAAGCTGGCTCTGGTTGCAAAGGAAGCTCGAGTGGGCCTGTGCAATGGCTTGATTCTGGGTTCCCTATCCTTTGTGCTCATTGGACTGTATCTGTTCTTGCTCAAGGGCGAAGCCATCACTCTGGCTTTCTCTGTGTCCCTGTGTACCGGCATCGCTTTGCTGGTTTCCATGCTGCTTTCCAGCATTACAGGCACCATCGTGCCCATTGCATTTAAGAAACTGAACATTGACCCCGCTGTGGCTTCCGGTCCCCTGATCACCACCATCAATGACTTGGTGGCTGTTGTGACCTATTACGGTATGTCCTGGCTGCTGCTGATTCAGGTGCTGGGACTGTAAGGGCGAAAATGTTCGACCGTTCTTTGTAAAATTTATCAAAAAGTGCTTGCATTTTTTCCATATCAGGTGTACAATAAACACAATTCAATAGCAAGGGGAGCTTGTAGGACAGGCTGAGAGGAAGGTATGACCTTCGACCCATAAACCTGATTTGGATAATGCCAACGTAGGGAAAGCTGATGTTACGCCTAGATTACGGGAAGATACCAAATCGGTATCTTCCCGTTTTTATTTTTATCTGGAGGGATCAAATGCTTACCATCAATGGAGTATCGATTGATGCAAAAGGCCAAACACTGGCCGACTATTTATCTACCACCACTTATGACCCCAAACGGATTGCCGTTGAACGAAACGGCGATATTGTCCCCAAGTCTCAATATGGGCAGGTGGTGCTGCAAGACGGGGATTCCATCGAAATTGTCAGTTTTGTAGGAGGTGGCTAAGTTGCCCCCGATTCCAACCAAGGAGGAACTCCGAGCGGCTCTTGTGGAACGGCACGGAGAGGCACTTCAGGCCCGTCTGGAACAGACCACCGTAGCCATCTGCGGTCTGGGGGGCTTAGGCTCCAACATTGCCATTTCTTTGGCAAGAGCCGGAATTGGAAAGCTGATTCTCATTGACTTTGACCGGGTGGATATTTCCAACCTTCACCGGCAGCAGTACCGGGCCAATCAGGTGGGACTTTTCAAGGCGGAGGCCCTGACGGAAATTTTGAAAGAGATTTCTCCTTATCTAGACATCGAGCCCCATATAGAACGAATTACGGAAGATAATTTCCATTCTCTTCTGCGTGAGGCGGACTTCATCTGTGAGGCATTCGACAACCCGGAGGCGAAGGCCATGCTGACCAACGGTGTTTTGGAGCAATTGCCCAACGCCTATCTGATTGCCGCCTCCGGCATGGCGG
>CAUWEI010000057.1:0-16411 GCA_963557675.1 uncultured Oscillospiraceae bacterium
GTACTATAGCACCCAGGCCACAATATCTCGAGATATCAAGGAGCTTCGTGTGGTAAAGGAGTTAACCTCTTTTGGCACATATCGCTATACCTCTGCTGCAAAGGATGGTGCGGGTACTTTTTCGGCACGCCTGAATACTATTTTCCGTGAGTGTATTACCAGCTTCGACTATGCTCAGAACATCATTGTGATTAAGACAATGCCTGGCCTGGCAAATGCTGCTGCGTCTGCAATTGACGCTATGAGTATGTCTGTAGTGGTCGGTACCTTGGCTGGTGATGACACGGTGTTCATTGTAATGCGGGACAATAACGCTGCCGCTGCATTCTGCGGCGAAATTAAAAACTTGTTGAGCTGAGGAGTGAAATGCTTGTGAAAAAAATCCTCTGGATCGGCATTGCTTATAGCGCTTTGATATTGGTACAACTGATTAGTTCCTTTTTGCTTCCGTTTCTTACGATTTCTATGGCAACGAAGGTGTTGACATTTGTTTGCCTTTTAATCGCATCCGGGGCAATGATTCCCATATCTCGCCATTTTTTCAAAAAAGAAGAAGCGCAAATGGAAAACAGATCGCTTGCTGTTTTTCATGCGGTTCATAAGCAGGCCACCCTGCTTATGGCAGCAGGGACGTTTTATCTCTTTCCTATTTTGTCTGAACTGTTTTTGGACAATACAAAGATCATCCAGCTGACAGGTGCAGCGCTGCTTGCAGCTGCCTGTGTTGCGGCAGCCCTTCGGATTTATAGAGCTTCTCTTTTGAATGGGAAGGAACAGACTAATATGGATGCTAAGTCCGATGATATTTCCAATTGAGAATTGTAAGGAGGAGTAAGCTTGCTTTCAGTCCTTCACATTGAGAATATTGCTGTCATTGAGCAAGCGGATATTGTATTTGATCGTGGCTTCAATGTCCTGACCGGTGAGACTGGTGCAGGTAAATCTATTGTCATTGATGCTATTTCTGCCATATTGGGAGAGAGAGCTTACCGTGATATGATCCGTACCGGATCGTCCAAAGCTTCCGTCAGAGCACTGTTTCGGCAGGTGCCAGAGCTTAGTTGGTTTCAAGAAAATGGGGTTCCGTACGAAGAAGAAACTTTGATTCAAAGGGAAATCTATCAGGATGGGAAGAATATCTGCCGGGTGAATGGGCAGCTTCTGTCGGTGTCTATTTTGAAGAAGCTGGGACTTCAGTTAATCAATATTCATGGACAGCGCGATTCGCAGCAGCTTTTTGATGAGGGCTACCATTTATACTATTTGGATGCTTTCTCCGGTAATGCAGCTTTGCAGGAGGATTATACGCAAAAATTTGAAGCAGTTGCAGCACTTCGTCGAGACATTCAGCGCTTGACCATGGACGAAGGCGAGAAGTTACGGCGTATGGAATCCCTAAAATTTCAGATTGATGAAATTTCCAGAGCACAGCTTCAAGTAGGAGAAGATGAGGCATTGGAATCCCGTCGGAAGATTTTGCAAAATGCAGAAAAACTTTCGGATGGTTTAGAAGCTGCGGTTGGAAGCCTGTACGGTGGGGACGACACCGATGGAGCGACGGCCCTTTTAAGCAGAGCAGAACGTGCTTTGGCAAAATTGGGCTGTTTTGATGAATCGCTCGATGCACTCCATACCCATCTTACGGATCTCATGTATCAAGTCCAGGATGTGGCAGAGGAGTTGCGAGACAAACGGGATGACTTTGCATATTCTGGAGACGAGCTGGAAAGCATTGAATCCAGGCTGGATGTGATTCATCGTCTTCGCAGAAAGTATGGTGCTACTTGCCAGGACATCCTTTCCTATTTGGACAAGGCCCAGAAGGAATTGGACGAAATCGAATTCGCTGATGACGAAATTATCCGCCTGAAAGAAAAACTGAAAAAGGCGGAAGAGAAAGCTTGGGCTGCGGCGAGGGAACTCCGCCGAGCCAGATTGGCAGGCGCAGAGCAGCTCTCAAATCGGATTTTGGAAGAGCTCCGTCAACTGGATATGCCCAAGGTGCAATTTCAATGTGCCTTCACGGAAACCGAATTGGGGCCAACCGGTGCAGATAACGTTGCTTTCTACATGTCCGCTAATATTGGCGAGGCGCTGAAACCTATGAACAAGGTGGCATCAGGCGGTGAGTTGGCCCGAATTATGCTGGCACTCAAAAACGTTTTGGCGCAGCAGGATCAGGTGGCGACGTTGATTTTTGACGAGGTTGACACAGGCGTTTCCGGTCGAGCGGCCCAAAAGGTAGCAGAAAAATTGCGTTCCGTTGCAAGAAACAAGCAGGTACTGTGTGTAACCCACCTTCCTCAGATTGCGGCTTTAGCAGATACCCATATGCTAATTGCAAAGGGAGAACGGGATGGACGGACCTATACCACCGTGACCCCCCTTGACCGAGAAGGAAGAAAGCTGGAGCTGGCTAGAATCATTGGTGGTGCGGCCATTACAGAGACTACTTTGAAAAGTGCAGAAGAGATGCTGTGCAATTAAGTCAGAGAGAAAAAGATTTTGCTTTTTCTGATTTATCTGTTAAAGATAACTCTTGACAAATGGGAATTGCTCTGATAGAATCGGTACCATATTTATAGCAAAACACTATGATGGGATGAAGTAATTGGATCTCCGCTTTGCAGAGAGCTTCCGGTTGGTGCAAGGAAGCAGGCGCTCCAACGAAATACCTCCCGGAGTGGTCTGCCTGAACCAGTAGTAGGGTAGAACGGGTGAGCCCGATATAGCTCCCCTTGAGGGCCCTTGCGGCCGAATCAGAGGTGGTACAGCGTTTGCTTAGACGCCCTCTGTCCATTTTGGACAGAGGGCGTTTTATTTTATACTTGAAAGGAGATACCATGGAACAAGTAAACATTACCTATTGGGGCCATGCATGCTTCTGCTTGGAATCAGAAGGATTTCGGGTGGTGATTGATCCTTATATCGACCATATGGTGCCCGGCCTTCCCCCACTTCGACTGGAGGCAGAGGCAGTTTATTGCAGTCATTGTCATGATGACCATAATTTTGTTCAGGCTGTTTCTCTTGCACCCTCCACGGAACCTCCTTACTCATTGACAGAGCTGATTGTTCCTCATGACCACCAAAACGGAAGGAAACGAGGAATGAATACCATCCGCGTTTTCTCTTTTGGTGAACTTCGGATTGCCCATTTGGGTGATATAGGACGTCCTCTGACGGAGGAAGAGGCGAAGAGCCTTCAAAATCTGGACTGTATTCTGATTCCAGTAGGTGGGTATTATACCATTGATCCGTTGGAAGCATCCGAAATGATCAAGGTTCTTACTCCCAGGGTGGCAATCCCCATGCACTATCGAACAGAACACACTGGATTTAATGAGGTTGCTCCCATTGAGGAGTTTACAAAGCAATATTCGCAAGTCCAGCATGGTGGACAAACCCTGTCTCTGACCAAAGAGACGCAAAAGCAAATTCATGTTTTACATTATGTAGATTAAGGAGAATGAAAAATGAAACTGTACGACGAGCTGGTTGCACGTGGACTGATTGCCCAGGTGACCAATGAAGAAGAAATTCGTGAAATGATTGATAACGGCAAGGCCACATTCTATATTGGCTTTGATCCCACAGCGGATTCTCTCCATGTGGGCCACTTTATGGCTCTGTGCCTCATGAAGCGTCTTCAGATGGCAGGCAATAAGCCGATTGCCCTGATTGGCGGTGGTACGGCTATGATCGGCGACCCCTCCGGCCGGACCGATATGCGTTCCATGATGACGAAGGAAATCATCGATCATAACTGTGCTTGCTTCAAAAAGCAGATGGAGCGGTTTATTGAATTCGGTGAAGGAAAAGCACAAATGGTCAACAATGCAGATTGGCTGCTGAACCTCAACTATATTGAGTTTATCCGGGATATTGGTGCTTGTTTCTCTGTAAATAATATGCTTCGTGCTGAGTGCTTCAAGCAGAGAATGGAGAAGGGCCTGTCCTTCCTGGAATTTAACTACATGCCCATGCAGTCCTACGACTTCTACTACCTGTACAAGAATTACGGCTGTAATATGCAGTTTGGTGGTAACGACCAGTGGTCCAATATGCTGGGCGGTACAGAGCTTATTCGCCGGAAGCTGGGCAAGGATGCCCATGCTATGACCATCACACTGCTCCTGAATTCCGAGGGCAAGAAGATGGGTAAGACCGCACGGGGTGCTGTGTGGCTTGATCCGAACAAGACTTCTCCCTTTGATTTCTATCAGTACTGGAGAAATGTAGAAGATGCCGATGTGATGAAGTGCATCCGGATGTTGACCTTCCTGCCTCTGGAACAGATTGATGAAATGGCATCCTGGAAGGATGCACAGCTCAACACTGCCAAGGAGATTTTGGCATTTGAGCTGACCAAGCTGGTGCATGGCGAAGAAGAGGCTGTCAAGGCTCAGACCGCTGCTAAGGCTCTGTTTGCAGGCGGTGGAGACGACAGCAACATGCCTACCACCCATATTGCAGTCGATCAGCTGACCGATGGTAAGATTGGCATTTTGAGCCTGCTCACTGCCTGTGGTCTTACTACTTCCAATGGCGAGGCTCGTCGGTTGGTTCAGCAGGGCGGTATTTTCGTCAATGAAGAAAAAGTTGCGGACATCGGATTTGAAGTCACCCAGGAGCAGCTCCAGGATGGCGTAAAGATTCGTAAGGGCAAGAAGGTATTCCACAAAGCAATTCTTGCATAATATTGCCAAGATCATACAGACAGGGCGGCCATTTGGCCGCCCTGTCTTTTAATACAGCAAAGCCTCTAGCTTTGTTTGATTTTTTTCACTCAATTCCACAAGAGGAAGTCTGCAACTACCACAATCATATCCTTCAAGCTTCATAGCAGCTTTAATGGGAATAGGATTTACTTCACAGAACATAGCGTCCATATAGGGCCAAAGCTGGGCTTGCAGTCTGGAGGCTGCTTCATAGCGATTGTTCAGACATAACTGAGATAGTGCCGTCATTTCCTCAGGGTAGAGGTTCGACAATACAGATATTACGCCTTTTCCACCCATCGACATAATGGGAACCGTTTGGTCATCATTTCCGGACCAGATGTAGAAGTCCTTAGGACATTGGCTGCGAAGCTGAACAACTTTAGAAATGTTGCCGGAAGCTTCTTTGATGCCGTGGATGTTCGGATGCTGCGCCAGTTCTTTACAGACATTGACAGATATGTCCATACCAGTTCGGGACGGAACGTTGTATAGAATACAAGGCAAGGACACACTATCTGCAATGGCACGATAATGTTCGACCAGCCCGGTATCGGTGGTCTTATTATAATAGGGACTCACCAGCAAAAGTCCATCCACCCCTAATTTCTCGGCGATTTTACTCAAGTATATGGAATGTTTGGTACAATTGCTTCCTGTTCCAGCAATAACAGGGATTCTTCCACGGACACAGTCCACGGCCGCAGCGTATAAATCCAGCTTTTCTTCATCTGTTAAGGTCGCAGATTCTCCAGTTGTTCCACATACGACAACTGCGTTAATGCCTTTACTGATTTGTCGTTCCAAAAGCTGACGGAACATGGTGAAGTTGATACGTTGTTCCTCAAATGGTGTCACAAGTGCTGTGCAGGTCCCTTCAAATATCGGCTTCATAACAAATCACCTCACATGATTTTATGCGGGATGGATATGTTGTGTGCGATACTGCGTGCAGTGTTTTTTCAGGCAATGCCACAATGCACATTGTGACGTGAATTTGTGAAACAGTTGCAATTATTGTAGGAATGTGGTATTCTATAGCACATAGTTTTATGTGTCGGCCGAGCAAGGCGTGCATCAAAACCAGACTGTTTTTGCTGCACGGAAGGGAAGAGATAGGTGGGATGCTTCTGGTATATTTTGCGTGATTGTGATTGTCATTTTTCATAAAAACTGAAAGAGGAATACGATGTCTATCTTTAGTATGTTATATAATTTAGTAATTGGCCCATTGGAATTGCTGTTTGAAGTAATATTTTCCTTTGCGTGCAAGATCGTTGGACACCCAGGACTATCGATTATTTTCCTGAGCTTGGCAATGAATTTCCTTGTGCTGCCTCTTTATAAGAAAGCAGATGAAATGCAGGCAGAAGAACGAGATACAGAGCGAAAGCTAAAGCCTTGGGTGACACACATTAAAAAGACATTTAAGGGCGACGAGCGGTTTATGATGCTTCAGACATATTACCGTCAAAATCATTATAAACCGACGCATGCCTTAAAAGGGTCCGTATCTATTTTACTGGAAGTTCCGTTCTTTATGGCAGCGTATCATTTCCTTTCAAGGTTGGAACTGCTGAACGGAGTATCCTTTGGCCCCATCAAAAGCCTGGGTGCGCCAGATGCACTGCTCGTCCTTGGCGGTATTACCATAAATGTGCTTCCAATTTTGATGACGGCTATCAATTTGATTTCCAGCGCAATTTATACAAAGGGACTTTCTACAAGAAGTAAAGTTCAGTTGTATGTTATGGCTTTGATTTTCTTGATCTTTTTGTATCAATCCCCATCGGGCCTTGTGTTCTACTGGACACTAAACAACCTGTTTTCCCTTTTCAAGAACTTGTTTTATAGATTGAAGAACCCAGAGCGAGTTCGAAACTATGCCAAGATGGGAGCGAGAGTGGCACTGTCCATTGGCGGTATTATCGCTATAATCGTTGTGCTGTTTATTCAGCCGATTCAAGCGTTAGCTACACGGGCTATAGCTGTTGTACTCTTGCTATTTTTGCAGGTCCCTCTCGGATTTCAACTTTGTAAAAAGCATATCAAGAGAACGCCGGTAAAGGAAACAAGGGAAATTACTGTAAGAGATAAGATACTGTTTTATGCAGGATGCGTATTTTTGACGATCATGACCGGCGTTTTGATTCCATCTTCTGTAATCAAAGCTTCACCGGCAGAGTTTATCAATCTTGCAACGGAACGAAATCCGTTGCTGTACATTCTGAATTCGGCTTTAATTGCAACGGGTACATTTATCCTTTGGCTTGGTGTATTCTACATGCTGGTGAAACCCAGCTGTAAGAAAAAAATGGGCCTTGCTGTGTGGATAATGTCTGTTATCGCTGTGGTGGACTACATGTTCTTTGGGACAAACCATGGCAATCTTTCCGCAAGCCTAAAATATGATATATCACCTATATTTTCAACAAAAGGACAGATCTTGAATATGTTAGTAATCGTTGCGGTGTGTATTGTGATCTATTTTGTTTGGAAGAAACGTGCAGAACTTGTGCGAGTGGTTTACTTTGCTGCCGGATTGGCAGCGATTGCCATGTCTGTATTTAATATGAGCCAAATCCAAGTCATAGCTTCTGAAACGGTGGATGATCTGCAAGCGGCTAAAAAAGACATGCCTACCATTCCTTTGAGCAAAACAGGGGAAAATGTTGTAGTGATTATGATGGACCGTGCAATCAGTGGATACATTCCCTATATGTTCCATGAAAAGCCGGAGCTGCAAGAGCAATTTGCTGGTTTTACCTACTATCCAAATACAATTTCTTTCGGTGGCTCGACGAACTTCGGTTCTCCTGCACTTTATGGAGGATATGAATATACGCCTACGGAGATAAACAAGCGGGCAGAAGAGTCTCTGGAAAGTAAGCAGAATGAAGCACTAAAGGTGATGCCGGTTATTTTTAACCAGGAAGGATTTAAGGTTACGGTGTGTGATCCTACCTATGCTGGTTATAGCTGGATTCCGGATCTTTCGATTTATGATGATTACCCTGAGATCCATAAGTACATCACACTTGGAAAATATTCGCTTTCCACTGAAGTGACATCGCAGCAGGAAGAGCATATTTTGAATCGAAACTTCTTCTGCTATAGTATTTTCAAAATTTCGCCGGTCGTCTGTCAGCCTGCATTGTATGGGCAAGGAACATACAATGAACCGGACGCTATAGGCGGACAGATTCGGTTTGGCCTGTCGCAGTCGTCTGGCGTTTCTACCACGTTCCAAAGTGCCTATGCCGTGCTTAAAAATCTTCCTCAGATCACAGACATTACAGAGCAGAAAGAGAATACCTTTGTCATGCTCAGTAATGACACCACTCATTCTCCAACGTTGCTGAAAGAACCGGAGTATGAACCTGCAAACACGGTTGACAATACAGCGTATGACACTGCTCACCAAGACCGTTTCCTGCTGGATGGACGACAGCTGCACATGGAGACAGAGACACAAATGATGCACTATCAAGTCAATATGGCGGGTATGCTGCAATTGGGCAAGTGGCTGGATTATCTGCGGGAGAATGATGTGTACGACAATACTCGAATTATTATTGTAGCGGATCATGGATATTACCTGAAACAATTTGATGACATGTTCTTTGAGGGGATAGACTTGATGGCCTATAATCCGCTGTTAATGGTAAAAGACTTCAACAGCAAGGAATTTACAACAGATGATCGCTTTATGACAAATGCAGATGTCCCCACCTTGGCAACCAATGGCCTGATTGACAATCCGGTTAATCCGTTCACCGGAAAAGCGGTCAATAGTAATGCCAAATTAGGCTCCAAACAATACATTATCTTGTCGAGAGAATGGGATACCTCAATTAACAACGGCAATACATTTATGGAAAGCGGCTGGTTATCTGTTCAGGGGAATATATTTGATACGAGTAGCTGGGAAAAAGTGAAATAGATTCCAAACTCTTTTCTGATGTTTGTTCCGATGCTTTTGCATACTTGTAAGGAGTAGATGAAAGAAAACTTGCTGCAAAATAATAACCTGCCATATCCAGGTTTCTTGCTCGGGTATGGCAGGTTTTCCATTGCGACTATGTTAAAAGTGTGATATACTTTTCATGCTAGTATAAAGGAGTGATTTTGTGGAACTGTCTCCAGAAATTTTGAATTATATAGATCGGCATGAACAAGAAGCAATCGATGTCCTTGTTCGTTTGGCTAAGATCCCAGCTCCTTCCAATCAGGAAGGTAAACGAGTTGAATTCTGCAAGACCTGGTTGGAAGAGCAGGGAGCAGAAGGCGTGTTCGTGGATGATGCAGGCAATGTGATTTATCCGATTGGCTGTGAGGGGGATAAGCCAATTATGGCATTTATGGCTCACAGCGATGTGGTGTTTCCGGACTTAGAGGAGCTTCCACTGCGGATTGAGGATGGAAAAATTTATTGTCCCGGCATTGGAGATGACACGGCTAATGTTGTAGCCCTTTTGATGGCTGCAAAATGTATTGCAGAAAATCACCTGCAACCAACAACCTGCGGCCTTCTTTTAGTGGTCAATGCCGGGGAGGAAGGGCTGGGGAACCTCAAGGGTGCTAGAAAGATTATAGAGACGTATGGAAGCCGCATTAAAGAATTTGTAACCTTCGACAGCGCAAACGATCACGGTGTAAATCGTGCAGTGGGTTCCAGACGCTATCAGGTAGAGGTAGATACAGAGGGTGGACATTCTCTTGCTAACTTTGGAAATCGCAACGCTATCGTTTATCTTTCTTCCATGATTAACAGTTTGTATACCTTTAAGGTGCCGGAGAAAGGGAAAAGTACTTACAATGTGGGAACCATTTCGGGCGGCACATCCGTAAATACCATAGCACAGCATGCACAAATGCTCTATGAGTTCCGTTCTGACGAAAAGGAATCTCTGGATCTTATGGAACAGCACTTTCGTGCATGTATTTCCTACTATGAAGCCAAAGGGGTCAAAGTCACTGTGACGCAAGTAGGAGATCGACCTTGCGGAATCCCAGTAGACCAACAGACAGAGCAAGCTCTCGTGGACCGAGTTGCAGCTGCTTATGAAAACTGCTTTGGTACACCGCTGCTTTATGGTCCGGGTTCCACGGATTGCAACATTCCTCTGTCCAAGGGAATTGCATCCGTCTGCGTTGGATGCTGTGTTGGAACCGGCGCACATACTCGAGAAGAGTGGATCTATAAGGATAGCGTCCGGCCGGGAGTAAAGCTGGCGTATTCTCTAATTTTACATCACATATAACCTAAAATGAGCTGTGGCAGAAAATCGAGTGGCCACAGCTCGTTTTTTTATGGTAAATTGTTCAGTTCGGGAGATGAAAAGGTTTCCCAAATCCCTCCGGTAGGAAGGCAGGAGAAGGTGAGCGGCTCTTTTGTTTTGGGGTGTGGGAAGGTAAGACGAGTAGACCATAGGGCAGGACAGGTGGCTTCGTCGTGGCTTCCGTACTTGTGATCGCCTACAAGCGGTGTATGTCGGGATGCAAACTGCACACGGATTTGATGACTACGACCGGTATAAAGACGAATGTGAACTAACGTGGAGTCATTATTGGTCTCCATGCAGCGATAAGCAAGACGTGCTTCCTTGACCCCTTTTCGAGAACGCTTTACGACAAAGACTTTGTTCTTTCGACTGTCCTTCCAGAGAAGATCCTCGTAGATGCCCTCAGAGAGCTCTGGCACACCGTGAGTGACCGCCAGATACTCTTTCACAACGACACCTTCCTGAACGGCTTGAGATAGCTTTGCGGCGGCAGATTTGGTTCTGGCATAGACCATGACGCCTCCAACGTTCAAATCAAGCCGATGAACCGGGAAAATTTCTCCCCCCAACTCTTGACGAAGTAACGCGGGCATGGAGTCAGGGCCGTCCTCTGAAGATATACCGACAGGCTTTACACAGACCACATAATCTTGTTCGGTTGCGATTCGTTCCATTCGATGACCTCCGGTCAGTTTTTTCTACAGTATACACGAAAAAACTGGAACTTACAAGAGAGAATGATGCAGAGTTGCCATCTTGCAACTTTTAGGAAATAGGGTATAATAGTAGAAAATGAGAGAGAAAGGAACAGTCTAATGAGAAGTAAAACCCAACTGACGACAAAAGAGTACAAGACATGGAACCCGATTCGAATTTTCTTTTCCTACTTCAAAGCCCACAAGAAATTGTTTGCTCTGGATATCTGCTGTGCCATACTGATGGCGGGTATTGATTTAGCTTTTCCGCTTATTACCAGAACAGCTCTTTATGATTGGCTTCCCGAGAAGGCATACCGGACATTCTTCCTTGTGATGGCACTTGTGGTGGGATTCTATTTGCTGAGAACCCTTTTGAACTATGTTGTTTGCTATTGGGGCCACACCTTTGGCATCCGTGTGGAAGCGGATATTCGGCGAGACCTGTTTGGCCATATGCAGGAACTGGGATTTGATTTTTATGACAAAAACCGCACTGGTCAGCTTATGAGCCGTTTGACCTCGGATCTGTTTGATCTGACCGAGCTGGCTCACCACGGTCCGGAGGATACCGTCATTGCCTGCATCACGATTATTGGTGCTTTGGCCGTCCTCTTTCATGTGGAATGGAGATTGGCACTTGTGGTTGCAGTTCTGATTCCTCTTTTTGCATTGGTGGTCACGGTGCAAAGAAAACGCATGTCTGCGGCATCCAGAGAAGTAAAGAAAAAGATTGGCCATATCAATACGGAAATCGAATCCTCCCTGTCGGGTTTCCGTACTGCAAAGGCATTTGCCAATGAAAAATGGGAAAATGATCGGTTTTCTCAGGCAAACGGGAGATATAAAGTCTCGAAACGTCAGTTCCATAAAGCTATGGCTCGTTTTTCCTCCACGATGGAGTTCTTCCTGGGACTCTTACAGGTGGTCGTCATTGCCTATGGTGGTTGGTTGATTATGAAAGGCCAGATGGATTTGGTGGATCTTTTGACCTTCTCTTTGTACATTGGTACCTTTATCAATCCTCTGCGGAAATTGGCAAACTTCTCCGAGTTGTTTGCCAGCGGCTTTGCGGGCTTGTCTCGGTTCTGCGACATTATGGCAACAGAACCCAGCCAGAAAGATGCACCGGATGCAGTTACAATGGAAAAGATGCAGGGCCATATCGATGTAAACAATGTATCGTTTGCCTATGATGCAGATTTGGCGGTGCTTCACAAAGTGGACCTTCATGTGCAGCCAGGGGAAACGATTGCCATTGTAGGCCCTTCGGGTGGCGGCAAATCTACTCTGTGCCAGCTGATTCCCCGTTTTTATGATGTTTCCACTGGATCGATTGAAATTGACGGAGTAGATGTGCGAAAGATTAAGCAGCAATCCATCCATCGCAATATTGGTATTGTGCAGCAGGATGTGTTCCTCTTTGCGGATACCATTTTTGAAAATATCCGTTATGGCAAGCCCGATACTACCAGAGAAGAGGTCATTGAGGCGGCTAAGAAGGCAGAAATTTATGAGGATATTCTTGCTATGCCGGATGGCTTGGACACCTATGTGGGCGAACGGGGAACGCTCCTGTCCGGCGGTCAGAAGCAGAGAATTTCCATTGCTCGGATTTTCCTCAAAAATCCTCCTATTTTGATTTTGGATGAGGCAACCTCTGCACTGGATTCCGTGACAGAGGCGAAGATTCAAAGAGCATTTGATAATCTGTCTAAGGGTCGTACAACCCTGATTATTGCCCACCGCTTGTCCACAATTCGGACGGCATCCCGCATTATCTCCATTGCAGATGGTGTGATTCAGGAAGAGGGCACCCACGCAGAGCTTCTGGAAAAGGGCGGCTTGTACGCCGAACTGTATAAAACTCAGAGAGCATTGGCATAAAATAAAATGGTCGTTTCAGCTTTGCGTTGAAACGACCATTTTTATAAATTTTCTCTATGTACAGGAGGCAGAAAGGGCCGAGACTTCATAGGCCGTCCGAATTTCCTCTCCATCTGGCGTAACTTTTCGGTATTGCCTACTTTGCATTCTTCCTGTGAGGGTAATTGAATCGCCTACCGTTAACTGTGAAATCTCCTGTGCGGTTCTACCCCAAAGAATACAGGGCAGATAATCGGATCTCCGATATGCTCTGGGAACTGCCAGCATTACATCGCAGATTTCTCGTCCTAGAGGGGTTTTGCGGAAAATGGGGGGCTTACACAGAGTTCCGGTGAGAGTAACCTCGTTGAGAGGTTCATCATCGCAGGCCTCGATGGATGTGGCATAAACAAAGATGAGGAGCCGCTGCCCTGTGGGATTATGATTGTTGTGGGAACGGATTTGCCCTTGGATAGTTAGTGCCATACCTCCGGACAGATCCAGTTGGTTCAGCACATCCTCCCACACCACCACAGGAAGCAGATCTACAGCTCCGGAGAGACGGGGGACTTCCAACAAAAAGCGGTAGAACTGTTTGCCGTGGTTTTCATGGGAGAGTTCGGGCAGCTGGAAGAGCGTCCCTCGGATTGTAATTTGGTTGGCCGTGTATTCCATATCTTCCACCTCAAATACCAGTTGTATGAAACACTCTATGTGGCTAGAGGGGGTTATATTACCCTTGCACCGGGGTATAACTTGTGGTATACTATACAAAATTAAACTGTGGAGGTTTGCTCTGGCAGTGATCAATGGGGATTGTGTATGAACGGTTTTCAAAGTTGGCTCAATCAGTTGCAATATGAAAAAATGCTGGAAATTCTCATTGCGGTAGCAGCAGGTCTTATCAGTATCACGGTTCATGAAGTAAGCCATGGTGCTGCTGCATACATGATGGGAGATGACACGGCAAAGCGGAGTGGACGATTGACGTTGAACCCAATCCGACATTTGGACCTTATGGGTATGTTGTGCATGCTTGTGGTACATTTTGGATGGGCCAAACCGGTTCCTGTAAACTTTAAAAGATTCCGAAATGTCCGAGCCGGTACGATCGTAACCTCCCTGGCAGGTCCTGTGTCAAACATTCTCCTTTGCTTTTTGTCAATATACCTTTACATGGTTTTGCAATTAGTGGGAATTTCTCATACCCTCCCGCTTTGGGTTGGCTATGTATCCTACTTTCTGTGGTATATGGTGATCTTAAATGCAACTTTGGCGATGTTCAACTTAATCCCGATTCCGCCATTGGATGGTTCTAAGATTCTGTTTTCGTTCCTTCCGGAAGAGAAGTTCTTTTGGGTTTTGCGGTATGAACGATACGGATTTCTGGTGATGGCCATTCTTCTTTATACCGGAATTCTGGATGGTCCCATTGGCTGGATGCGTGATGGGCTGATCCATACATTGCAGACGATCTGCTGGTGGCTTTTGCCGGTATAAATTCCCTGAACTTTAGGAGTGTTACATGAACGAACCCAATTATCATCTGGAGGGCATTGTTCGTACCAAGACCCAGGAAATGGAAGATTTTAATGGGCCGCTGGATGTTATATTGCTGCTTCTAAATAAAAATAAAATAGAAATTCAGGATGTGAGTATTACTGCAATCTTGGAGCAATACCTGGCCTATCTGGAGGAAATGAAACGTCTGGATATGGAAATTGCCAGCGAGTTTATCACCATGGCCTCACACCTGATGCTAATTAAAACAAAAATGCTTTTGTCTGCAACCGAACAGGCTGAGGCAGAAAGTGAAATGGAACTGCTTCGTCAGTCCCTTGTGGAGCGTAAGCGGAAAGAAGTGCTGGACCAGATTCGAGAGGCCGTGAAGTTTCTGGAGGTTCGCAACGAAATCGGTTGCAGCCTTTTTACAAAAGGACCAGAGCCACTCAAAAAGGAGCGAACTTATCAGTATAAGCATGACCCGGAAGATATGCTGGCAGCTCTGGCGGCTGCTGCCGAGCGGAATCGCCGCCAGCTTCCTCCGCCAGCGTCTAGCTTCCAGGGAATTGTAGGTAAGGAGCCGTTCCCTGTGACAAAGAAGGCCAAAGAGGTCATAAAACGACTGGTTCTCAATGGCATCATGCGGCTGCGCCAGCTCTTTCATGGCTGCCGCAGCCGTTCGGAAATTGTGGCAACATTTTTGGCTGTTCTGGAACTTTGCCGGACAAGCTCTGTGAGTTTGGAAGATGATGGAACTGGAGATAATCCTTCTCTGGAGCTAATAAAGCCTCCAGAGGAAGCCCTGAAAAAGGAGACAGACTAAATGGATGCAGAAGAATTGGAACGTGCTATAGAGGCAGTACTTTTTGCCGCAGGAGAGCCTGTGGAAGTGAAGCGCTTGAGCCATGCATTGGGATGTGACCCCGTGGACGTTCGGCAAGCTGCTGTTCGGCTGATGGACCGGCTTGGATATGAGCGACGGGGAATTCGGATTGTCCGATTGGACGATGCTTTCCAGATGTGCTCGGCCGGAGAATTGGGAGAATATGTTGCCCGGGCACTGGAAACCCGGAAGCCGCCAAAACTCTCCGCTTCCCAGTTGGAGACTTTGACCATCATTGCCTATTACCAGCCTGCTACGAAGGCTATGGTGGAACAGATTCGTGGCGTTGACAGCGGTTACTCCGTAAATGCTCTTTTGAATAAAAAGCTTATTGAGGAAGCCGGACGCCTGAATGTTCCAGGACGGCCTATCCAGTATAAGACAACACCGGATTTCCTTCGGACCTTTGGACTATCCAGTCTGGATGAGCTTCCTGATTTACAGTTGGCTGATTTGGGAGTCCAAGAACAAATGACGTTGGAAGAAGCAACTCCCCAGGAGAATACGCAATGATTGTTCTTTGGATTTTCCTTTACGTTCTCTTAGGAGTCTTAGGCCTCTTGCTGATTGCGCTATTTCTGCCGGTGGGTATTCGCTTCCGCTATAATGCAGAAGGTGTTCTTCTAAAACTGGTTTTGGGCCCAGTCCGCTGGCGACTCTATCCAAGAAAAAAGAAATGCCCAAAAGAAGAAAAAGAGAAGCCAAAGAAGAAAGCCAAACAGAAAGAAAAATCACAAAAGACAGAAGAGCAGAAAACGGAGGAACAGAAGAAAGGCGGAACGATTCGCCCGCTTTTGCAGTATGTCCCGTTGGGAATGGAATTTTTAGGAGACATCCGCAGAAGTATTCTAATGCGGAAATTAGAGCTTTTTGTGAACTTAGCTGGAGATGACCCTTGCGACCTGGCTATTCTTTACGGAAATGCATGGGGAGCCATTGAGGCGGTGCGTCCAATGATACACAATGCTTTTCGAATCCGTAAGGAAGATGTGCAGGTGTTTTGTGATTTTACAGCAGAGTCTACAGAGATCTATGTTGATACAGAAATCGTTGCTTGTCCTGCCAGACTGCTGGTAATTGTACTCCGATATGGCTGGCGGGCATTGGAAATATATCGAAAACAAAATGAAAAGGCGGTGCCGAAGTATGAGCCATAATCTTCCTGATATGCTGCAATCCACTTTGCAGAAGGTAAAAGAGCTGATGGATGTAAACTCGGTGGTGGGAGATCCGATCACGACACCAGACGGTGTCACGATTTTGCCAGTATGTAAAGTAAGCTACGGTGTAGGCGGCGGTGGTTCGGATTTTGCTACCAAATCCAATAACAAACCCAATTATCCCTTTGGCGGCGGCGCAGGCGTGGGTGCCAAAATTGTCCCGATTGCATTTTTGATTGTGAAAGGAGAGTCTGTGCGCCTGCTCCCTGTTACAGCGGCCCCCAGCACAACAGCAGAC
>CAUWEI010000058.1:0-16325 GCA_963557675.1 uncultured Oscillospiraceae bacterium
GCTGAGGGAATGTCACGCCGCCAGCCTCCGGGGTTCCTGTTCCGGGAAACACAGAGGGGTCCAGACAATCCAGATCGATGGTGAAATAGACAGGAGCCTTGGACTTTTTCAGTTCCTCAACCAGCTCTTTGAGTCCATCAAACCGGAACGGATGCATTTCGGTGTGTTCCTTGGCAAACCGGAATTCTTCCCGGTCACCGCTGCGGATGCAGAACTGATGGATTCTGCCGTCACCCAAAAGGTCATGGCACCGGCGAATGACACAGGCATGACTGAGCTTTGCTCCCAGATAGTTTTCCCGCAAATCCGCATGGGCATCAAAATGAATGATGTGCAGATCCGGATATTTTTCAAACACCGCTCTCACAGAGCCAAGGGTCACAAGGTGCTCACCGCCAATGAGAAGCGGAAGCTTTCCGTCCTTCAGGATTTCCTTTGCCCGCTCCTCAATGTCACTGAGGGCAGCTTCAGCACTGCCGAAGCACAGCTCCAGATCACCGCTGTCAAAGGTATTGTAATCACACAGATCCTTGTCCTGATAAGGGCTGTAGGTCTCCAGTCCAAAGCTCTCATGGCGCATAGCCGAAGAGCCGAACCGGGCACCGGGCCGGAAACTGGTGGTAGAATCAAAGGGGGCACCAAAGAGGACAATTTTTGCCTCTTCGTAGGGGCTGTCGCAGCCAATAAAGGTTTCTACATTTTGGTTCATGCCTCAACCTCCTCAAGCATCCGCTCCAAAAATGCAGGCAGGTAAAATGCACCTACATGGAGTTTTGTGGTGTAATAGTTGGTTTTCAGGTGGAAATCCTCCCATTTCTTCGGGTCCATATCATCAATCGGATGATACTTCTTGCTGGCAAAGCCAAAGAGCCAATAACCGGCAGCATAGGAAGGAATATGAGCCTGATAAACCCGGCTGATGGGGAAAGTGCTGACAATCCGCTTGTGACTGCGCTGCATGGCATCTGCGTCATGGTGATAGAATGGGCTTCCCTGCTGATTGACCATGATGCCATCTTCCCGCAGAGCATTGTAGCAAATGCCATAAAATTCCCGGGTAAAGTAGCCCTCGGAAGGGCCAAAGGGGTCGGTAGAGTCCACGATAATCAAATCGTACTGGTTGGTGCACCGTCTGATATACCGCAGAGCATTGTCAAAATAGATGTGAACACGGCTGTCATCCAGACGGCTGGCATTTTCCGGCAGGTAGGTCTTACAGGCATCCAATACCGCCGGGTCCATTTCCACCAGGTCGATTCGCTTGACCTGGTCATATCTGGCCAGCTCATGGACAACACCGCCGTCACCTGCGCCGATGACCAGAACATCCTGAATGTTGGGATGGACCGCCATAGGCACATGGGTAATCATTTCGTCATAGATGAAGGAGTCCCGCTCGGTCAGCATAACACTTCCGTCCAGCGTCAGGACACGGCCAAACTCCGGAGTCTCAAAAATATCAATCTGCTGATAGTCACTCTTCTTGGAGTACAGGTGGCGATTGACCCGCATACTGTGCTTTACATCCGGTGCATGAAATTCACTGAACCAAAATTCCATTTTTGCTTCCTCCTTACACCAACACATTCAGGTGCAGAATGTCCGGGTCCTCGGGGCCGGTCATGGAGCAGCCCTTCTCCTTTGCATATTCGATATAGTCCAGAATATCTGCTGTGATCCGCTCGCCGGGAGCCAGGATGGGGATTCCGGGAGGATAGCACATGACAAACTCGCTGCACACACAGCCCTCGCTCTCCCGAAGGGGGACGCTCTTCTTAGGTGCATAGAATGCTTCCTGCGGACTTGCCACCACCACAGGATCGATATATTCCTGATTGAGCAAGCCGGAATGGTCCTTCTGGTATCTGCGGCGGATTTCAGCCAAAGCGCTGACCAGCCGCTCCACTTCCTGCGGACGGTCACCAATGGACAGATAAGCCAGGATATTGCCAATATCACCGAACTCAATCTGAATGTCATATTCATCCCGGAGGATGTCATAAACCTCAATGCCAGCCAAGCCAATCTCTCTTGTGTGAATGCTGAGCTTTGTGGGGTCAAAATTAAAGATGGAATTACCGTTAATCAGTTCCTTGCCAAAAGCATAGTAGCCACCAATGGCATTGATCTCCTCTCTGGCGTACTCTGCCATAGAGACTACCTTGGAAAAGACCTCTCTGCCACGAAGGGCCAGATTCCGGCGGCTGATGTCCAGACTGGACATGAGAAGATAGCTGCCGGAGGTAGTCTGGGTCAGATTGATAATCTGGCGCACATAGCCTGCATTGACTCGGGGGCCAAGCAGAAGCAAACTGGACTGGGTCAGGCTGCCGCCGCTCTTATGCATGGACACGGCTGCCATATCTGCGCCGGCCTCCATTGCAGAAATGGGCATTCCGGCACCAAAATAGAAATGTGTTCCGTGGGCCTCATCTGCCAGACAATACATACCGGCTGCATGGGCCATGTTCACAATGGCTTTTAGGTCACTGCAAATACCGTAATAGGTGGGGTTATTCACCAGCACAGCCACTGCATCGGGATTTTCCCGGATGGCCTTTTCCACCTGCTCTCTCTCCATGCCCAGAGAAATGCCCAGTCTGTGGTCTACTTCGGGATTGACATAGACAGGAACCGCACCGCACAAAACCAGAGCGTTAATGACGCTTCTGTGGACATTTCGAGGAAGAATAATCTTATCTCCTCTTTTACAGGTTGCCAGAACCATGCTCTGCACAGAGCTGGTGGTGCCGCCAACCATCAGGAAGGCATGCGCCGCACCAAAGGCATCCGCAGCCAGAATTTCTGCCTCCCGGATCACCGAAGTGGGATGACACAGATTATCCAACGGCTTCATGCTGTTTACATCCACCGCAACACACTGCTTTCCCAGGAATTCGGTCAACTCCGGGTTTCCACGGCCATGCTTGTGACCGGGAACATCAAAAGGAACCACCCGCATCTGGCGGAAGGTTTGCAGGGCCTCATAAATTGGGGCCTTATTCTGGTCCAACTCTTCTAACTCTTTTTTCACTTCATCCATTTCCATATTACACCTCGCAAAAAAGAAAAACGCAAGTTGCTTTTACACAACTTGCGTTTGTATCAACATCGTTTCCCTGCATGAATCCCGTTTCAAATGAAACCCTTTAGAATAAAAGGATTATCGTTTATCTTTATTACAGGTTCCCAAGGCACACAGAGTCTATATAGCAACATTACTTTTACTACTCTTTATTGACCGTTTCACAAGTATGCGCAAGACGCATTTCGGTTATGAAGTAACCAACTTATAAACCTCGAGTCTCAGACTCGATCAACAAAGCGGCAAGCCGCAACCCGGCAATGGACCTGGCTGTCCGTATGGCCTCTACTCTCCAATGGAGTGGTCCGTAAAATCGCTTGAAGTGACTCTATGCGAAGTCATATCTCTTCTAAATTATATTGCAGAGAATTCTGTTTGTCAAGTAGTATTTGGCAATTATCACCAAAATACCTCTATTTTTTACAGAGTTCGCCCCAGTATTTCGTGGTATTCTTGACAGTCTTCCTGTTTTTTCCTCCTACCTGGCTTCATAGCGGGAGAACATCAATTTTTCCTTTTTCCCCCGCCAATCGACAAATCTCACCCTACGCAAAACGATAGAAGCAGGATTTGCAGAGCAATCACGCAAGAAAATATCTGTACACTACAAAAAGTTGTGGTATAATAAGGATAGTTACAGTTCCCGCAGTGCCTCTACCAGAGCGGTCTTACCGGTGTCTACCTCAGATTTCTGCTTGATGACTCTTGCAGGAACGCCTGCAACCACACTTCCGGCGGGCACATCGTTCACAACCACAGCACCTGCGGCAACCACAGAGCCCTTACCTACCCGAACGCCTTCCAGAATGACGGCGTTGGCACCGATAAGGACATCATCTTCAATCACTACCGGGGTAGCGCTGGCAGGCTCTACAACACCGGCCAGGACAGCACCTGCACCTACATGGCAGTTGGCTCCAACCGTGGCCCGGCCACCCAGGACAGCGCCCATATCAATCATAGTTCCCTTGCCTACAATGGCACCAATGTTAATGATGGCACCCATCATAATGACTGCACCGTCATGAATCTCTACCTGATCCCGAATGATGGCACCGGGCTCAATGCGGGCGTTGATGTTCTTCTTATCCAGAAGAGGCACAGCAGAATTCCGGCTGTCATTTTCAATCATGAGATCCTGGATGCACTCTTTCTGCTCTTCCAGCAGAGGTGCAATCACCTTCCAGTCACCAAAAACGATTTTGGTATTGGCTCCTGTAGGGAACTCTTTTGCGCCGGCAAAGGAAGTCGGTTCCTTTTCCCAGATGTAAACCTTCACCGGGGTTTTCTTCTCGGCGCTGCGAATAAACTCGATAATCTGTTCTGCGTTCATATCAGGACGCTCCTTTTCTCTTTTTTCTTTAGCATACCACGAATGCCCCCAAATTACAACCGGAGGAATCGATTATGAACTTATACGAAGATCGTCGTGCTTTGCACCGGATTCCGGAGCTGGCAAAAGACCTTCCCCTCACCTTAGCCTATATCCACAACGCACTAAAAGAGCTTCGTTGTGAGGTTCTCTCCCCAGCAGAAAGCTCAATTTGTGCCTACTTTGACTTTGGAAAGGCTGCTACTTTGGCTTTCCGTGCAGATATGGACGCTTTGCCTGTAACGGAAAATACCGGGCTTTCCTTTGCCTCCTGTCACCCAGGAAAAATGCACGCCTGCGGACATGACGGCCACATGGCAATGGCTTTGGAGCTGGCTCGCCGGGTGAATCAGGCCAAAGACCTTCCCCATAATGTGCTGATTGTATTCCAGCCTGCGGAGGAAACTTTGGGCGGCGCAAAAGATTTGTGTCTCAGCGGCGTTTTTGAACAATATAATGCCAGAGCTATTTTCGGCCTGCATCTGTGGCCTGATCTGCCTGTAGGAACCATTTCTTCTATCCCCGGCGGCATGATGTGCCGTTCTTCGGAAGTGACCCTGACCGTGACAGGCCGCTCTGCCCATGTGGGACGAGCCTCGGAAGGTCTGGATGCCATGGAAGCCGCCGTCCGGTGGTATCAGGGTGCTCTGGCCTTGGAGCGTGCGCTCCCTGACGAAACCTTCCGTCTTTTGAAATTCGGTAAATTTACAGCCGGTGTGGTTCGCAATGCTTTGGCCGGCTCTGCCGTTGTGGAAGGAACCCTGCGTGCTCTGGAGGACTCCGTTTTTGATTCTCTCAAAAACGGTCTGGACCATCTGGCTGAGGAAATTGCCGAAGACACAGGCTGTACCTTAGAGCTTCACTATTCTGACGGTTATCCCGCTGTGTGGAATGACAGCGCTCTTTTAGAACAAGTAGAAGAGATCTACCCAGTGAAACGGCTGGAGCATCCGGCCCTCATTACAGAAGATTTTTCCTGGTATCAGCGATTCCTGCCCGGTGTGTTTTCCTTTGTGGGCTGCGGTCCCGCTCCTGCTCTGCATTCCAATGACTTCCAGTTTGATGAAAAGGCACTGGAAGTCGGTGCCGACTTTCTGTGGCGTGTAGCGGAGGATTTGGAATGGAACTGAATCGATCCCTGGACGGACTTCGACTGGGCGGTATCCGCCGTTATACCAACTTGGCAAAAGAAGTGGGCGGCTGCATCTTCCTCACCTTGGGAGAACCAGAGTTTGACACTCCTCTATCCATCCGTCAAGCCGCAAAGGATGCCTTAGATCAGGGCTTCACCCACTACACCGCCAATGCCGGTGACCTTTCCCTGCGGCAGGCCATTTCCCAGTTTGAAGCAGAAAAGCGCGGACTTTCCTACAGTCCCGATGAAATTTTGATTACCTTGGGAGCAACAGAGGCAATTTACAGTGCTATGACTGCTGTATTAAATCCCGGAGATGAGGTTCTGATTCCCACCCCGGCCTTCAGCCTCTATGATACGGTCGCTCGTATGGCCGGTGCGGTGCCGGTTCCTATTGCCACAGCGCAGGATGGCTTTCAGCTTACCGCCCAGGCAGTACAGCAGGCTTTGACCGACAAAACCAAGCTTCTGATTTTGAACTCTCCCAACAATCCCACCGGTGTGGTCTATTCCAGAGAAAATCTCACAGAAATTGCAAAACTGGTGGAATCCAGAGATATTCTGATACTTTGTGACGATGTATATTGGGGACTGGGTCCCTGCTTCACCTTCACACAGTTTCCGAATCTGAAAGAAAAAATTCTGGCAGTACAGAGCTTTTCCAAGCCCTATGCCATGACGGGCTGGCGTATGGGTTACCTTATGGCCCCTGCCTCCCTCTTGCAGCGCATCGCCGTCCTGCACAGTCACGCTGTAACCTGTGCCCCCGCCATGCTTCAGGCCGCCTGTAAAGAAGCGCTCCGTTTTGACCCTGCGCCCTTTGCTCGCAGCTATGAAGAACGCAGAACTTACCTACAGGACAGACTTCAAAAAATGGGATTGCCCTGCACCCCAGTACAAGGCGCCTTCTATCTGTTTCCCAAAGTGTCACACCTATGTGACAGTGACGAGGATTTTTGTATCCGGCTGATTCACGAAGCAAAAGTTGCCACCGTTCCCGGCTCCGTCTTCGGAGCCCCCGGCTACCTTCGCATGTCCTACTGCTGTTCCATGGAAGAATTAAAAACCGCCATGGACCGTTTAGAGCAGTTTTTATCTACCATTTGATTTTTCACGAAACTTATAAAAAGACAGGAGAATATACCATGAAAAACGAGATTTTCCGTGGCATTGGTACCGCTCTGGCGACTCCCATGAACCTGGACGGCTCCATTGACTATGAAGCCTTCGGCCGTCTCATTGATTGGCAGATTGAATCGGGTATCAACGCCCTCATTACCTGCGGTACTACCGGCGAAAGTGCCACTATGACCGAAGAAGAACACAAAGATGTGATTCGCTTCACGGTAGAGCGTGCCGCTGGACGGGTTCCCGTAGTGGCAGGTACCGGAAGCAATAATACGGCTCTGGCCATCTCCATGACCAAGTACGCCTGTTCCGTGGGAGCGGATGCCTGTCTTCTGGTGGCTCCGTACTACAACAAGGCAACACAGGATGGTCTGATTGCTCACTATACCGCCATTGCGGATGCCTCCACGAAGCCCCTGATTCTCTACAACATTCCTTCCCGTACCGGCTGCAACCTGTTGCCTGCTACCTGTGCCACTCTGGGCAAGCATCCCAGAATCGCCGCTGTAAAGGAAGCCTCCGGTAACATCAGCCAGATCGTATCTGTGGCTGCTATGGCCGGAGAAGATATGGACCTCTACTCCGGAAATGACGACCAGATCGTTCCCATTCTGGCAATGGGCGGTATTGGCTGTATTTCCGTCATGTCCAACCTGGCACCCAAGGAGACCTTGGAAATCTGCAAACGATTTTTTGCAGGAGATGTGGCAGGAGCCGCAAAGCTTCAATGCAAGCTTTTGAATCTCATTCGCCTGTTGTTCTGCGAAGTGAACCCCATCCCCGTGAAGGCTGGTCTTGCCGCTATGGGATATGGAGAAGGCGGAATTCGCCTGCCCCTCACTCCTATGAGTGAAGGAAATAGAGAAAAACTCCTATTGGAGATGAAAAAGCTGGGGGTATTGGCATGAGAGCAATTGTAAACGGTGCCGCAGGTGCTATGGGTAAGGAGCTTCGTAAGCTTCTGGAGCTGGGCGAACAGAATGGTTCTGTTGCAGCACTTGTAGATGTACAGGGAGGCGACGGTATTTATACCGACTTTTCTCAAGTCGATGTACCTGCCGATGTGGTCATTGACTTTTCTTTCCACACCGCCACAGGCAGTGCTGTCCGATATGCCCTTGCCCATAAACTTCCCATTGTGGTAGGTACTACGGGCCATACCCCGGAAGAGCGGGAAGAAATTCTGCGTGCCGCCAAGGAGATTCCTGTCTTTTACACCGGAAATATGAGTCTTGGCATTGCCGTCCTGTGCAAGCTTACGCAGGATGCAGTTCGTTTTTTTCCACAGGCTGATGTGGAAATTTTGGAAGTCCATCACAATCGGAAAGCCGATGCACCCAGCGGCACTGCCCTGATGCTGGCCAAGGCCGTTCAGGCCGTCCGTCCCAATGCCACCATTCACTGCGGCCGCTCCGGTCAGTGCAAGCGCACCAAGGAAGAAATCGGCATTTCTTCCCTCCGTCTGGGCAATGTGGTAGGAATCCACGAGGTTCACATCTCCACCGGTACCCAGAGTCTCACCTTAAAGCATGAGGCCCATGACCGCAGCCTTTTTGCACAGGGTGCTTTGCAGGCCGCTTCCTTCCTTCTGGGAAAAGCTCCCGGCCACTATGATATGGAGCAACTGGTCAGCCAATAAAAAGGAGATAACATTCGTATGATTACAGCTAAATTCGGCGGTACCTCTCTGGCAGATGCCGCACATTTTAACATGGTTCGGGACATTCTGGCTCAGGACCCGGAACGGAAATTTGTTGTGGTTTCCGCTCCCGGCAAGCGTACCCCCGATGACATCAAAATTACAGACCTGCTCTACCGCTGCCATCAGGCTTCCCGACAGGGTGGAGATGTGGCTGCTGCTTTCGCTCCCGTACAGAGCCGTTTTCAGGAAATCATTGAGGAACTGCATCTGGATTTGGACCTGAGCCACGAATTCCAGGCCACCTTGTGGGCCATGGAGCGTGGTGCAGGTGAAGCATTCTGCGCCAGCCGGGGCGAATATTTCAGCGGTCGAATCATGGCTGCCCTTCTGGAGCTGCCCTTCCTGGACCCTGCTCAGTGTGTCTTTTTTGACAAAGCAGGCCACTTTGACAGCGAAGCCGCCAATGAGACCCTGACCGCTAAGCTTCAGGGTCTTTCCGGTGCTGTTATGCCCGGCTTCTATGGCGGTATGCCCGATGGCACTGCTGCCACCTTCTCCCGTGGCGGCTCTGACATCTCCGGTGCCATTCTGGCCCGTGCCTCCGGCTCCAGTGTCTATGAAAACTGGACCGATGTATCCGGCGTTCTGGCTGCAGACCCCCGTGTGGTAGCCAATCCCACCCACATCAGCACTATCACCTACACTGAGGTGCGAGAGCTGGCTTATCTGGGTGCCACGGTTCTCCATGAGGATGCCATCTATCCGGTGAAACTGGCAGGTATTCCCGTTCACATCCGCAACACCATGACCCCCAGTGCCCACGGCACTTGGATTGTGGCTCAATCTCACGAGCCTGCCGGGGCCATTACCGGCCTGGCAGGACGGAGAGGCTATTCCGCCATTCAGGTGGAAAAAGAGCGTTCCAACACCGAAATCGGTTACTGCCGGAGAATTCTCTCCTGTCTGGAACGCAACGGTGTTCCCTTTGAACATCTGGCTACCGGCATCGGAAGCGTATCTCTGGTGGCTCCCACCAGCTATCTGGATAAATGCCGGGATAAGCTCTTGGAGGACATCCGTACTTCCGTCCACCCGGACACCCTGCAAATTTGCGACGGTCTTGCGATGATTGCCGTGGTAGGCCGTGGTATGGCCGGTCGCCCCCATGTAGCTGCAAAGGTCTTTACCGCTGTGGCAAACGCAGGGGTCAATGTCCGCCTCATCGACCAGGGTACCAAAGAATTAAACATTGTTCTGGGTGTTGAGGAAAAGGACTATGAAGCTGCCATGAACGCTATTTTCAACAGCTTCTTTCCCTAACAGACCGTCCGGGCACTCCCTATGAGGGGTGCCCGGTTTCTTTTTGTCCCTGAATTAAAAATAGTAGCCAAAAAGCACATTTGATTTTTATGTACTTTCCACATGGATTGCTGTAGTGTGAAATTAGAGTTGCGTAATCTTCCAGCTTCCTGTAAAATAGGCAGGAGAACACAAAGGAGGCCAGCATATGACCTTAACAGAGTTTTTTTCCCGGTATCCCAAGGTGGCCTTGGGATTTTCCGGTGGTGTGGATTCGGCGTATTTGCTCTATTGCGCCAAAAAATCCGGTGCCCAGGTGGGGGCTTTTTTTGTGAAAACTCCCTTTCAGCCTGCCTTTGAGCTTGAAGATGCCCAATGTCTGGCTTCGGAACTGGGGGTAGAGCTGACCGTTTTATATGCCAATCCTTTGCAGGAACCAAAGATTGCAGAGAATCCAAAAAATCGCTGCTATTTCTGCAAAAAAGTGATTTTTTCCGCCATTACAAAAGCTGCAAAGGATGCAGGATATTCTATTTTGCTGGACGGAACCAACGCCTCAGATGATGTGTCCGACCGTCCCGGATACCAGGCTTTGCAAGAGCTGAATGTCCTGTCCCCTCTTCGTCTGTGCGGTCTTACAAAGGATGAAATCCGCAAACGCTCCCAGGAGGCTGGCCTCTTTACCTGGGACAAGCCGGCCTATGCCTGTCTGGCTACACGGATACCCACCGGGACTCCCATTACCGATACCCTTTTACAAAACACAGAGACCGCCGAAGATTGTCTCAGAAAACTGGGCTTTCGGGATTTCCGGGTGCGGTATCTGGCAGGCTCTGCCCGGATTCAGGTTCCGGCCGCTGACTTTCCTCGGATTCTTTCTCTTCGGCAGACCATTCGGCAGATGTTACTGCCTTATTATGACCATATTCTTCTGGATTTGGAGGAACGGATATGAGCGATTGTACTACAAAAGATATTCTCCGTCAGGTAAAAGACGGTTCTCTTTCTGTGGAAGATGCTATGCTCCAGTTAAAGATGGAGCCTTTTCATGACCTGGGCTATGCCAAGGTAGACCACCACCGCCGTCTGCGGCAGGGAGTTCCCGAAGTAATCTATGGAGCTGGAAAGACAACAGAGCAGATGATTGGCATTGTTTCAAACATGAAAGAAGCAGGCCAGGAGACCATTCTCATCACCCGGCTTTCCAAGGAGGCGGCAGACACTATAAATGCGATCCATCCCCTGAACTACAACGAAGCCGGGCGCATTGCCGTCATTGGGGACCTGCCTAAGCCCAGCGGTTTGGGCACGATTGTCATTGCCACCGGCGGCACCAGCGACATTCCCGTAGCAGAGGAAGCTGCTATTACAGCCCAGGCCTTGGGAAATCAGGTACTGCGGCTCTATGATGTGGGAGTCTCCGGGGTGCATCGACTCCTTTCCCATATGGAATACATCATGAATGCTTCCGTAATCATTGCCATTGCAGGCATGGAGGGAGCCTTGGCCAGTGTGGTGGGAGGCCTTGCAGACTGTCCGGTTATTGCCGTCCCCACCAGCGTGGGCTATGGCGCATCCTTTCAGGGCCTGTCCGCTCTGCTATCCATGCTGAATTCCTGTGCCAGCGGCATTTCCGTCGTAAATATCGACAATGGCTTCGGAGCCGGATATTTAGCCAGTATGATTAACCATATGGAGGCGAAAGCATGAAAACGCTGTACTTAGATCTTTCCATGGGAGCCGCCGGAGATATGCTGGCTGCATCCCTGATTCCCCTGCTTCCCAACCCGGAAGAATTTATAACCACCCTGAACCAGTTAGGTCTTCCCGGCGTGACCTACACGCTGGAACCTTCCGTAAAATGCGGCATCACAGGCTCCCATCTGACGGTCACTGTCCACGGGCAGGAAGAGGGTGAACATTTACACGAACATTCCCACGACCACCACGACCATCCTCACAGTCACAATGGTCTGCATGAGATTCGTCATCTGGTAAAAGAACACATTACCCTTCCAAATGCTGTTTTGGAACACGTGCTGGCCGTCTATGATCTTCTGGCGCAGGCGGAAAGCCAAGTACATGGCGTACCTATGGAGGAAATCCACTTTCACGAAGTGGGCACCTTGGATGCCATTGCGGACATTACCGCCGTTTGTTATGCCCTGCACCTTTTGGCACCGGAAGAAATCGTAGCTTCCCCCATTCATGTAGGTGCCGGTCAGGTTCGGTGCGCCCACGGAATTCTTCCGGTCCCCGCTCCTGCGACTGCAAAACTTCTCACCGGAATTCCCATTTACTCCGGGACCATTCAAGGCGAGCTGTGTACTCCGACCGGTGCCGCCCTCCTAAAACATTTCGTGACCCGCTTCGGCCCTATGCCCACCCTAACCGTGGAGGCCATGGGCTACGGTATGGGCAAAAAAGACTTTGAAGCTGCCAACTGTGTTCGCTCGATTCTGGGCTATCAAGCCCCCCATTCCGACACGGTCATAAGCCTTGCCTGCAATCTGGATGATATGACTCCGGAAGCACTGGGCTTTGCCCAGGAACAGCTCTGGGAAATGGGAGCCTTGGAGGTCTATACTACCCCAATCGGTATGAAGAAAAACCGTCCTGGTGTGCTTCTCACCTGTCTGTGTAAACCCTGCGATGCAGAACGCTGCACACAGGCCCTTTTGCGCCATACCGCAACGTTGGGTGTCCGCCGTCAGGAGATCACACGAACCACCCTTCCTCGCCGCTTTGAGACCTGTGAGACCCCTTACGGCCCGGTCCGTATGAAGTACGCAGGCGACAAGAAAAAGCCGGAATATGAAGATTTGGCAAAAATCGCTAGAGAGCAGCATCTTACTCTGGCCCAGGTAGAATCCTTGTTGTCATAAAAATCAGGTACCGTCTCATTGGATTGGAGACGGTACCTTTTTTTGCACGATTGTTACCGTTGGGAGCAGCAACCCTTCCCGTTTGGAAACCATCCGGGTTTTTGTCTTGGAACCAGACATTTGTCCGGGTCCATCTCCACCAGAATAATGTCGGAACCAATGCGCCGGATACAACACCAGGGGATGACATAGTCCCCTTTTCTTCCGAACATCCCAAAAAAGCGGCAAGGCCCCGGCACGATCAATGACAATACCTGTCCCTCTGGGATTCGTACTTCTACATCGATTACATACCCCAGTCTCTGTCCGGTTGAAATACAAATGACCTCCTTGCAACGAAGGTCTGTTACTCTTGTCCCCATGCTCCCCCTCCTTCCTTTGCTACAGCCTATGCAGGTCTATTTCTCTTTATGAACGCAAAAAAGCGAGTTCGGCATTTTTTCCGAACTCGCTTTTGTTTACCTCTGATAACCCAGAGTTTGTCCGCACTGGACCTGCCGTTCTTCTCCGTCCATGGGGAAGTCTTTCAACAAAGAAACCTTGTCCTTTTCCAGCAACACCAGAATGGAAGAGCCGCCATAGAGGAACATTCCCTTTTCGGCTCCTTTTTTCATAGGGCCGCTGCCGTGGTGGTTGGATATGCGTCCAATGAGGATAGCACCAACCTCCACCTGCGTCACCGTTCCAAAGTGGTCCGTGTGCATTACGGTGTATTCCCGGCTGTTCTGAACAAATACCGGGAAGTTCCGCAGCGCAATGGGCCGAACTGTGTGCAGCACACCGGGGATAAAGTGATTCTCCCCCTTGGTGCCCGAATCCAGATAATGATAGCGGTGGTAATCATTGACGCACAAGCGGAACACTAAGCAGGTACCGCCCTCTTATTTATGCCACACCGGGTCCCCCCCTAACAGGTCACAGACCGTGTAGCTGCTGCCCTTCACATCAAAGGCACTTTCCTTCGTAATGGGAAAGACGGAAAGCCGCCCGTCACAAGGAGAAACAAAGGCTTCCGCTGTCATGTCCACGGGCCGCAGTTCCGGCTTTAACTGCCGGGTAAAGAAGTCATTAAAGCTATTAAACTCCTGCTTCCGACAAGCACTGGTATCAATGCTGTTTTTCTTGATAAAGCCGGGAATCAATCGAGTCGAATGGTGGCTGTCCATATACCGCCCTGCCACCCGGGAGAGCCAAGGTGCCGAGACAGCCTTCAATGCCACCCGCCCAGGGGCTGTCTCATAGAGGAACGATAACAGGGCGGATTCATCTGTGTAATTTGCCATGGCTTAAAATACGTACTTGCTCAACAGGAGAATCACAGCTTCCAGAAGGCCAATGCCCATCATCACCATGAGGGCCTTGTTGCCGGGCTTTCTCAGCTTGAACTTTCCTACAAAGGCGAAAGCCACTACCAGCATCAGAACATGATACATCCAGGAAATATTTACCTGCAGATACTTCCACACCAGCCAGTTCACCAGTGCAAAGGTGGGAAAAATCAGAGAAGCAGAGGTAATGGGAAGGCCGGAATAGAATTCCCGCTTGGTTTTGCCGCTGGCCTGAAGCTCGTCTTCCGTTACATTGAAGTAGGCCAGACGAATCACACCGCCCAGCACATACAGACAGGAAACCGCAACCATCACAGGGGCAGGAATCTTAAAGCCGCCGGGAATCAGCCACATAGCGTAACCAATGCAGGCAGGCAGAACGCCAAAGGCTACCAGGTCACACAAAGAATCGATCTGGATGCCAAAGTTGCACATGCTTTTCGTGCGGTTTTTCTTACTCCGGGCAACTCTTCCATCAAAAGCGTCACACAGGCCGGAAAACAGCAGCAGAAAGATTGCAATGTAAGGATGCGGAATTCCGCCGCAAAGAGACACAAACACGCCCACTACGGCGGAAACCAAAGAAGCATATGTTAAGATAACTGTATAATCGTAAAAACCAATCATTATTTATTTCTCCTTATTTCGAACACCGATGATAATGCGACTGACAAGAATGATGAGGCCACACAGTGCAAAACATCCATAGAAGGAAATTCCTCGACTGAGCAGTGCCATGCTTACCGTATTAGGTGTAAGTTTGGAATAGCCATCCAAAAACAGATAGTCCACCACACCCATAGCACCGGGCAAGGGTGCCACATTGGAGCCTAAGACCACACAGGATTGCACGCCAAAGGCCGCAGGAGCTCCTTGGAGCGTTCCACCGGTTCCCAGATAAATGCACACCGGAACCAGAAGCAGAGACACTCTTTGCAGCAGATTAAAGCCAAAGGCTCCCAAAATGAGCTTCGGGTCTTTGCTTCCAAGTTCCACACAGGCCCGATACTCCGGCATTTTATCCGCCAGTATCTTTCTGTATTTTCCTTTCTTGCGAATGATCCGAACTTTTTCCAGCAGGGACAAGGCTCCATCTGCAATGCGCCAAATCAGCTTATCCCGCAAAATCAGGAACACAAAGAACAACGACAACACAAGCTGTA
This sequence comes from uncultured Oscillospiraceae bacterium, assembly GCA_963557675.1. Classification (GTDB taxonomy): domain Bacteria; phylum Bacillota; class Clostridia; order Oscillospirales; family Oscillospiraceae; genus Faecousia. The sequence goes on from CAUWEI010000058.1 coordinate 15,038, forward strand.
TTGCAAATCCCGCTCCCACCAGAATCTTGGACAGCGGTCCAAACATATTGAATACATTGGGGCATATGGCAATTGCCACCGGGCTTATAATCAAAATCACCAGTGTGTACATGACCAGATTCAGAAGCAGTACCACCGAGCAGGTTGCTCCCGGAATTCCACTTCGCATCATTAAAATTGCCGTTGCAGGCTGACCACCCGTTGCCGAGGGGGTCAAAGCCGAGAAGAAAATATCTGCTGCTGACCAAGTAAGGCACTGGTCCAGGCGGGTTTTATAACCCAGACGTTTACAGATAAACCGGTAGCTCATTCCCTCCGCCGCAATGAACATCAGCATAGACAAAACCGCCGCCACCAGCCATCCCGGTTTCATGGTCGCAACGTATCGCAGAAAGGCCGGCCAGGAAAAGTCCTTGCTGCTGGAAATGACCAGCCATACAGTGAGTATGGCTAAAATCGGGAACAGAATCATCCATACAATATTCTTATTTTTCTTTTCCATAAGCTTATAGACTCCACTTTCGTTCCAATGCTTCATACATTCTGCCAAACCGCAGCCGACGGGCCAACCACAGGCCCAATTCGCCCACGACAACACCACCCACAACATCCAAAACTACATGTTGCTTTACCAGAAGTGTCGAGGCAAACACCAAAAGTGCAATCACAAACATGGAAATGCGGTATCCATTTCCCACACGACGGCAGCGCATGGCTCCACGGAAGATTATCCAGCTTTCCAGGCAATGAAGACTTGGGAATAGATTGTCCGGCGTATCCGTTGCATAGATAAATCTGGTCAACCAGCTGAAGAAACCTCCATCCGGAACCTCCGGACGGATCATTACCGTAGGCATCACAAGGAAAATCACCATACTGATGAATTTCGCAGTGAACTCTCCGGCATAAACCTCATAGCAAACTTCCTTACTGTCCCTGGCAATTACAAAGAAACCAACAAACCAGCTAACAAATGCTCCGATATAAATCACAATGGCCTGGGGCACAAATGGAATCGCCCGGTCCAGAGCAAGCGTTAAATTAAAGTTATCTTCCAAGGAACCGCCAGTCAGCAGTCTGGTGCCATAATAAGCAAATATATTAAGAATAATAAGAGAAAGTGCCGGTACTACAGCGTACATGGGAATCCATTTCAATCTTTGCTTCATAGTCACTCTTTCCATCACTTAATTTTCATCTTACCATTATACAGTTTTTTTACGAAAAAGAAAGTCCTTTTTTAGAAATATTCAAATTTCACCACTTTTATGAAAGAACTTTCTATATT
>CAUWEI010000059.1:0-15759 GCA_963557675.1 uncultured Oscillospiraceae bacterium
GTTATAATTTGTTACAATAGAATTTGTATGAGGTCTTTTCCCGGAATCAATCGATATATCCTGGCGGTTTCTGCGCTTACGCAGCTCCCCCGCCAAGCTTTTCCTTTCTTTTAAGAAGGCTTTTCTGAACCGGATAAAATTCCTACCATATAATAAGGAGATATTAAATATGACTCAGATTTCCAATGACAAGCTGATTGTCACCATCAACCCCGAGGGTGGTACCCTCACCTCCATCAAGGATGCCGTCTCCGGACGGGAATATATGTGGCAGGGCAATCCCGCCTACTGGGCCGGTCAGGCTCCCAACCTCTTCCCCTTCGTGGGCAGACTCCACGAAGCAAGCTATACCCTGGAAGGTGTCAAGTATCCCATGGAGCGTCACGGCTTTGTGCGCCATGCCCAGATGACTCTGGAATCCGTTTCTGAAAATGCTTGCTGCTTTGCTCTTCAGGACAACGAAAAAACTTGGGAAATGTACCCCTATCACTTTGTTTTCCGCATCCGCTATGAGCTGGATGGCAGCACTCTAAAGATCGCTTTCCAGGTAGAAAACCAGTCTGACAAAACCCTGTACTGCGGCATGGGCGGTCACCCCGGCTTTAATGTTCCCATGGAAGAGGGCCTCAAGTTCGAGGACTATGAGCTGACCTATGCAGAGCCCTGCAAGCCCCATCAGATCACCTTCTCCCCCAACCTGCAAACCGCTCCTCAGCGGCCCGAGTACAAGCTGGTAGAGGACAAGAAGCTGCCTCTGACCCACGACCTGTTTGACAACGACGCTGTGGTTCTGGCAGATGCTCCCCGGAGCGTCACTCTCAGCTCCCCCAAGGGCACCCACGGTGTCACCGTAAGCTATCCTCAGATGGCCTATGTTGGTTTCTGGCATCAGCCCAAAACCGATGCCCCCTATCTGTGCATTGAGCCTTGGGCCACCCTCCCCGGCAGAGATCAGTTGGAAGAGCTGACCACCTTCCCCGATGTAATTTCCGTTCCCGCAGGAGAGACTTTCTCCAATGATTGGTCTATCACCATTTGGTAACGAGGCCATTATGCCCCCGACCTGAAGTCGGGGGCATTTTTTACTTTTGCTTCTTATTGAGAGAACGGAAAAATGGGACAGTAAGTAAAACCACTACGATCAGAGAGACAAAGTCTGCCAGAGGAGCGGCGTAAAGAATTCCATTAATGCCGGTACCGGGATTGCTTCTCTCCAGAACATAGGGCAGCAAAATGGCCAGAGGGGTAAAGCAAACAATATCTCGAATCAGAGAAGCCGATACCGCCCGAATAGACCGTCCGATAGACTGAAAGAAGATAGCAGACATCTTCACAATACAAGTGACCGTGGTCAAAGACAAGTAAATCCGGAAGGTTTTCACTGCAAATTCCTGATACAGCGCATCGCCGGAACCAAACAATCCAATCACAGCCTGAGGCCAAAATTCAAAAATTGCAGTGGCAATTGTGCCAACAATCAATGTAGAAAACAGCACCTTTCGGTATGCCTCTTTCACTCGATCCATCCGTCCTGCGCCATAGTTATAACCGAAAATAGGCTGTCCGCCCAGAACAATGCCCACCACAATATTGATGACAACAGTATAAACCTTAGTTTGAATACTAAACACAGAAATGGCAACATCCTGACCATAGGCGGAGAGTCTTCCGTAGTGGGCCAGCATGATATTACAGGTAAGGGTCACCACCACAACCGCAATCTGCGTCACAAAGGAAGAAGCACCCAGAGGCAGCATTTCCTTCAAGATTCTCCAACTAGGCAAGAAACTGGATTTTGTTAAGTGGAAATTTTTAGGCTTACGGAAATAGGTCAAACTAATAATAAAGGAAAGGGTCTGACCCAAAACCGTGGCCAAGGCAGCGCCTTTAATTCCCCAGTCCAAAACGAAAATAAAAATGGGGTCTAATATAATATTGGTGATAGCACCCGCCAACAGCGCAGTCATAGCATAGGCAGGGGAACCATCTGCACGAATGATACTATTGATTACATTAACCTGCAAATATAAAGGAAAAAAGCACGCAATAATAGTAAAATAGTCCACTGCCAGGGTACTGGTCTGGTCCGAAGCGCCAAAGAGTCTCATAAGCGGCTCGCAAAACAGCAAGCAGATTGCCATAAGTACCAGGCTGATGATTCCCGTCACAGTAATGCCTGTTCCCACACATTTGTGGGATTTCTGGTTGTCCTTCCGTCCGGCGCAAATGCTCAAATAAGAGGCTGCGCCATCACCTACACACCAGGCAAAAGCGTGTGCAATACACAAAATAGGGAAAGACACTCCGGTGGCGGCATTGCCCAGATAACCCAGAGAGCTATTTCCAATAAAAATTTGGTCCACAATATTGTACAACGCACCAATTAGCAGGCTGGTGACACAAGGGATAGAAAACTTCAAAAGTAGTTTAGAAATCGGAGCTTCTATTAGTTGTACGTTCGTCTGTTCTTGTTCCATCATGTTCCTCCTTACAGATACACAAACATAGTAAACTCCGATTCTATCATATTTCTCCTGCAATTTCAAGGATAAACAGATGAAAAAGCAGAAACAATCATACAATTACAAACTTTCCAAAAATTCACAAGCCATAGGGCTGAAAAAAGATACAACCACTCCATATACAGCATTTTCCGCATTCTTCACAAGACGACACCGGGAAATCGTTTGACATCACCAAAAATTGACGATATAATTATAAAGTCAAGACAGTTATCACCTATCAACTGAACTTAAAGGAGGGAATATACCATGGACGCAGGCAGTAACAGCACAACAGCTGGCCGAAGTAAACCCGGGCCGGCAGTCTCGCATCTATGGCAGCTTCCGACCCTTACAATATAATATTCGGCCCTCTGTGTGTTTTTACTCCCTATTGGGCAACAATAAAGGTTAGGAGGAAACACCAATGGAAAATCAGGATCTCATTCTGGAAAAGATGATTACCTCTCTTCTGGATGAGAAAAAATACCCGTCTCTACGAGACATTCTTGTAACAATGAATCCCAGCGATATTGCCGGTGTATTCTTGGAACTGGAGCAGGACCGAATCCCCCTGCTGTTCCGACTTCTGCCCAAGGAGCTGGCCGCAGAGACCTTTGTAGAAATGGAGCCGGAGCATCAGGAAATCCTGATTCGGGGCTTTTCCGATAAAGAACTAAAAGAAGTGGTGGATGAACTGTATCTGGATGATGCGGTGGATTTGGTGGAAGAAATGCCCGCCAATGTGGTTCGCCGGATTCTGTCCCAGGCCGACCCGGACACCCGAAAATCCATCAACGAATTATTGCAGTACCCTGAAAACTCCGCCGGTTCCATCATGACCACGGAATATGTGGGACTTCAGCCTCAGATGACCGTGGGAGAAAGCATCCTCCGCATCCGCCGCACAGGTCTGGATAAGGAAACCATTTACACCTGCTATGTCACACAGAACCGAACGCTGGTGGGTCTTGTCACCGTCAAAGACCTATTACTTGCAGAAGATGACGACACTCCCATTGAAGAGCTTATGGAAACCAACGTGATTTCCGTCAGCACCCTTACCGACCAAGAAGAAGTCGCTCGGATGTTTGCAAAATATAACTTTCTGGCCATTCCGGTTGTAGATACCGAAAACCGCATGATTGGCATTGTAACCTTTGATGATGCTATGGACGTCATGGAAGAAGAGGCCACGGAAGATATTGAAATTATGAGTGGTATGTCTCCTTCGGAAAAGACATACAGCAGAGCCAGAGTCTGGGACCTCTTCAAACAAAGAATTCCCTGGCTTCTTATAATGATGGTATCTGCCAGCTTCACCAGTATGATTATCACCCATTTTGAAAGTGCTTTGGCTGCACAGGCCACCCTCACCGCCTTTATCCCCATGCTTATGGGTACCGGCGGCAATTCCGGCTCTCAGTCCTCTGTCACTATCATTCGTGCCCTGTCTCTGGACGAGCTGGAATTCCGGGATCTTCCCAAGGTCATCTGGAAGGAAATCCGCACAGCTGTGTGCTGCGGCATTGTTCTGTCCGTGGCCTGTTTCCTGAAGATTATCCTGCTGGAAAATCTGGTCTTTGGAAACGAGGTACCTGTACTGGTGGCCGTGGTGGTCAGCCTTACAATGGCTCTGACTGTGTTGGTGGCAAAAACCGTGGGCTGTATTCTTCCCATGTGTGCCAAGAAGCTGGGACTGGACCCCGCCGTTATGGCAAGTCCTTTTATTTCCACCATTGTGGATGCACTGTCTCTGCTGGTCTATTTCGCAATCGCCAGTATGCTCCTTCCTATGTAAACCAATCCTCTGCCGGTTTTCAGGCCGACAGAGGATTTTTTCTTTCTGCAAAGCTTTGAAAATTGGGGATTTTATATAAATAATCCCCCATCCGGCTGTTGGGAAATAGGCTGGCTCTATGTTGCAAACGCTGTCAAAATCTGATATACTGTAAAGAAATATCAATGATAAAAGGAACGAATCAACATGTCTGAAACAACCACTACTTTCCAGGATCTCGGCCTGTCTGAGTCCATGCTGAAGGCTCTGGAGAAGAAGGGCTATGGCTACCCCACCTCCATTCAGAAGGAGGCCATTCCTCCCCTTATGGAATGGAAAGACGTCATTGCCAAGGCCCCTACCGGGACCGGGAAAACCTTTGCCTTTGGCATCCCCATGGTAGAACACGTAGACCCGGAGTGTGAGGATGTCCAAGGCCTTATTCTTGCCCCGACTCGGGAATTGGCCATTCAAATCTGTGACGAACTCCGAAGCCTTATGACATTTTATAAAGGTATCCGAGTCACCGTGCTCTATGGCGGTTCCTCCATTGTGACCCAGGCCAAGGCACTGGAGAAAAAGCCTCAAATCGTCGTCGCCACCCCCGGTCGCCTCATGGACCACTACAACCGGAAGAACATTCGCTTTGACAAAGTAAAGACTGTGGTATTGGACGAAGCCGACCGGATGCTGGACATGGGCTTCTTTAAGGACGTAACCCGGATTATTGAAAAGGTCAAAAACCGGAAAAATCTTGGCTTGTTCTCCGCCACCATTTCTCAGGAGGTTATGACCGTATCCTGGATGTATCAGCGCAATGAGGTTGAAATCACGGTGGAACCCAAATTGCAGGACCGTCCCGATATTGACCAGTTTTCGATTACTACTACCCCTCTGGCCAAGGCCGAAACCACTCTGCGGCTCATCCGCACTCAGGGCTTTGAGCGGGTCATCATTTTCTGCAACACCAAGCATATGTGTCAGCGGCTGTGTGACGATTTCCAGCAGGCCGGTCTCTCGGCAGAATGTATCCATGGTGATGTGAAGCAGTCCCTTCGTGAAAAGACCATGCGTAAGTTCCATGAGGGACAGATTCCCATTCTCATTGCTACCGATGTGGCCTCCCGTGGCATTGATGTGGACGATGTGGACTGTGTCATCAACTACGATGTTCCCGAGGAAAACGAATACTACATCCACCGCATCGGACGAACCGGACGGGCCAAACGCAAAGGCGTGGCCTACTCCATCGTCAGCAATTTCCCTGAAAAGGCCAAACTGGACGAAATCGCCAAGTTCTCCGACTTCACCATCCGTCCCATGCTGATGCAGGACGACGGCACCCTCACCCAGCAAGAGGTGAAGGCTCCTGTGGTGAAGAAACGGTTCCGTTGAACCGGCAGGAGGCGGGGCTTCTGCTGCTGACCTCCCATCTGGGAGACCCGGAGCGCAAGCCCCTTACGGGAGCGCAATACTGGAAGCTAGCCAAGAAAATCCTAACTTTGATACCAGATGAAGACCGGGAGCTGGACTGTGACCTTCTTGTGTCTGTGGGATGCAGCAAACCGGAAGCCCAGCAGATTATGCTGCTTCTGTCTCAAGAAGAACTTCTGGAGACCTATCTTCGTAAGGCTGCCCGCTGTCACTATGGCTGTCTCACCCGACTGAATCCGGAATATCCACAGCACCTGCTGCGAGTCATGGGGACCCATGCTCCTTCTGTGCTATGGACCTGGGGCGATCCTTCTTTCTTTCAAAAGCCTCTCATTTCTCTGGTCGGAAGTCGAGAGCTGCAGCCCCAAAATCATGTATTTGCTTCTCTGGCCGGTCAGGAAATTGCCCGGCAGGATTTTGTATTGGTATCCGGTGGAGCCAGAGGGGCCGACCTTACCGCACAGGAAGGAGCCTTGGCTCTGGGCGGGTCCTGCATCGTGGTGCTGCCGGACTGTTTTCTGGGCCATCGAAAGGATGAGCACATTCTCTATCTGTGTCAGGATAGCTTCGATTTGCCCTTTACCGCCCAACGGGCTTTGTCCAGAAATCATCTCATTCACGCTTTGGGACAGATCACTCTGGTTGCCCAATCCAGTCAGGGGCGTGGAGGTACCTGGGCCGGGGTACAGGCCAATCTACAGCATCATTGGAGCCCGGTCTATTGCTATCAGGACGGTTCCCCTGCTTCACAAGCCCTCTTCTGCCAAGGGGTCGCTCCTATAGAAAAATCAATGCTGCATCATATTTCCGAACTCTGCGGAATAAACTAGCCCCTCCGGTACGGTGCCGGAGGGAGTTTTTCCGTCTTTTCTGCCTTGTCCCTACGGACCGGGGGCAGTGATCAGACGACAAGCGGTTTTGTTTTGTATATATTTCACAATGACATTTTCCTCACTGAAAAACTCTTCTAAATAAGAAGCTTTTCTCCTTCGATTACAGGAAATCTCCGGTCCTTATCTTCTAAATCTTTCCAGATTTTGTTGCTCCATACGGCTGAAATTCTATCCCCCCCGGGGGCTTCGTCATATTTCCGGTTTTGATCAAAAAATTTTATAGTTTTTTACGAAATATACCTAAGGATGAAAACATACATTGACTTTTGGCATTAAAATAGGTAAAATAATACTGGTACGGTGAAGTCGTATGTCTCTGCGACTTCACAGGCCCCAGGCCCTACCCCTGTTCTATTTTAACCTGGGGCCTGCAACATCAGACATCAACAATAGGAGGAATTCACTTTGAAGGATTGGGATCGCTTAATCACTGTTGAAGAAATGGAAGCGGCCACTGCCTCTCTGCTGGAAAACGGCAAAAAGGTGGGTGCTGACTCCTGGCAGCAGCGGGTCAAGAACCAGACCCCCCACTGTGGCTTCGGCGAAGCCGGCACCTGCTGCCGCATCTGCTCCATGGGCCCCTGCCGCATTACCCCCAAGTCTCCCCGCGGTATCTGCGGCTGCGACGTTCATGGTATCGTCGGCCGTAACTTCCTGCGTTTCACCGTAGGTGGTACTGCTGCTCACTCCGACCACGGCCGTGAGATCATGCACACCCTGTACGAAACCAAGGAAGACGGCAACTACACCGTCAAGGACCCCGAGAAGCTCATTCGCATCGCTAAGGAATGGGAAATCGAGACCGAGGGCAAGGACATTTACGAGCTGGCTCACGAGGTTGCTGTGAAGGGCCTCATGGAGTACGGCAAGCCTTTCGGCACTCAGCTGTTTGCTAAGCGTGCTCCTGAGCACACCCAGGAACTGTGGGAGAAGGCCGGCATTACCCCCCGTGCTATCGACCGTGAAGTTTCCGAAGCTATGCATATGACCCATATGGGCTGCTCTTCCCTGCCCGAAGCTCTGGTACATCAGGCTCTGAGAGCCGGTCTGTCCGACGGCTGGGGCGGCTCCATGATGGGCACCGAGTTCTCCGACGTTCTGTTCGGTACTCCCAAGCCCATTGACACCACCGCTAACCTGGGCGTTATGGAAAAGGACATGGTCAACATCGTTGTCCACGGCCACGACCCCTCTCTGTCCGAGATGGTCGTTCATTACGCCAATGACCCCGAAATGATTGCTCTGGCCAAGTCCCTTGGCGCTAAGGGCATCAATGTCTGCGGTGTCTGCTGCACCGCTAACGAAGTTGCTATGCGTCACGGTATTCCCATGGCTGGTAACTTCCTGAGCCAGGAGAACGTGGTTCTCACCGGCGCCTGCGAAGCCATCGTTGTAGACATCCAGTGCATCTTCCCCGCACTGGGCCCCCTGTCCAAGTGCTTCCACACCAAGTTCATCACCACCTCTCACATCGCCCGTATGCCCGACTCCGAGTTCATCGAGTTCAGCACCGAGTCCGCTGCCGAGAATGCTAAGGCTATTGTGAAGACCGCTGTTGAGAACTTCAAGAACCGTACTCCCGAGCTGGTGAACATCCCCGACATCAAGACCAATGCCCGTGTAGGTTACTCCGTTGAGGCCATTGTAAAGGTTCTGGATGGCGTTGCCAACTCTCAGGTCGATACCTTCGGTACCACCAAGCCCCTGCTGGAGTGCGTTACCTCCGGTGTCCTGCGTGGTGCTGTGGCCATGGTTGGCTGCAACAACCCCAAGATCCGTCCTGACTACGCTCATATCGAGCTGATGAAGAAGTTCCTGAAGAACGACATCATCGTAATCGTCTCCGGCTGCTCCGCTCAGGCTGCTGCCAAGGCTGGTCTCATGGACCCCGTCCTGGCTAAGGAGTACTGCGGCGCTGGTCTGAAGCGTGTGTGCGAGCTGGCTGGTATTCCTCCCGTCCTGCACATGGGCTCCTGCGTGGATATTTCCCGTATGCTGATCCTGGCTGCCGAGCTGTCCAAGGATTCCGGCATTCCCATCTCCCAGTTGCCTGTTCTGGGCTGCGCTCCCGAGTGGATGTCCGAGAAGGCTGTTTCCATCGGTAACTACGTTGTTGCTACCGGTCTGGATACCTTCCTGGGTGTTGATCCCTATGTCAAGGGTTCTTCCGAGATGGGCGAATGGCTCACCGGTGAGAACGGCATCAAGAAGTGGGTCGAGGCCAACTACACCGTCGAGACCGACATCGAGAAGATGGGCGACCTGATGATCGAGCGCATCGAAGCCAAGCGTGCAGCTTTGGGCATCTAATTTGTAAAATGAGGTCCTGATTTCATGAAACTTGCAATTACCGGCAAAGGCGGCGTGGGCAAAACCACCCTGTCCTCCACTCTGGCTCGTCTGTACGCAGCCGAGGGCCGTCAGGTCCTGGCCGCTGACGTAGACCCCGATGCCAACCTGGGTTTGGCCCTGGGTTTGAGTCAGGAAGAGGTGGACAGCATCATCCCCATCTCCAGGATGCGGACTCTGGTGGAAGAGCGCACCGGCGCCAACGAAGCCAATAAATTCTTCAAACTGAATCCTTATGTTGCCGATATTCCGGATAAATACGCCAAAGAAGTCAATGGCGTCAAACTTCTGGTGATGGGCACTGTGGATGTGGGTGGCAGCGGCTGTGTCTGTCCCGAGCACGTCATGCTCAAGGCCATCTTGAGCAGCCTGTCCTACCGCAAAGATGATGTGGTAATCATGGATATGGAGGCTGGTCTGGAACACCTGGGCCGCGGCACCGCCGCCAATATGGATCAGTTCATCGTGGTAGTGGAGCCTGGCGCACGCAGCGTTCAGACCTACACCAATGTAAAACGCCTGGCCAAAGATCTGGGCGTAAAGCAGGTCCGTGTGGTGGCCAATAAGGTCCGTGACCAGAAGGATGAGGATTTCCTTCGCAGTGTGATCCCCCCGGAGGATTTTCTGGGCTGTATCCACTATAACCCGGAGATCATGGACGCTGACCGTATGGGCAAGTCCCCTTACGATTTCTGCCCCACCGCAATTGAGGAAATCAGGAATATCAAAGCAACAATCGATCGTGATTGATATAGGAGGAAAAACCGTGACTTTATTTGAAAGAGTTTTCGGCGGCAATGATGCCGTATATGGCCTCACTGAAGCCGCTATTGACAACGCCATTGCTCAGTATGGCGAAGGCCAGGCAGTCTCCTTCCCCGACACTGCCTACAGCCTGCCCTGCTACTATGCTGTTACCGGCGTGAAGGTGAATACTCTGGGTGAGCTGAAGGCCGCTCTGGGTGTTGTAAAGACCCTCATGACCCGTGAGAACCGTCTGAATGATGCATTCATGTCCGGTGTTGCTACCGCTCTGTGTGCTGAGTTCATCGAAGTCCTCAAGTACCTCAATGGTGCTACTCCCTACGAACTGCCCTGCTATGGCCACATCTCCGATGCTTTCGTTCGTAACCTGGGTGTTCCCCTGGTTACCGGCGACATCCCCGGTGTTGCTGTTATTCTGGGTTCCGCTCCCTCTGCCGACGAGGCAGTTGAGCTGGTCAAGAGCTACCAGTCTCAGGGCATTCTGGTGACCCTGATCGGCGGTGTCATCGATCAGCTGAAGGAAAAGGGCTACAAGACCGGTGACGCTGTTCGTGTTGTGCCTCTGGGCATGGACGTAACCGCTGTTATCCATGTTGTTTCCATCGCTCTGCGTGCTGCTCTGATCTTTGGTAACGTCACCCCCGGTGATGCTACCAGCCTCATGAAGTACACCATGGAGCGTATCCCCGCTTTCGTCAACGCTTTCAAGCCTCTGGACGATGTGATCGTGGCCTGCGGTGCCGGTGCTATCGCACTGGGCTTCCCCGTTGTGACCAACGAAACCGAGAACATCTACCGTGTGCCTAAGAGCCTGATCGTGCAGGAGGATGTTTCCAAGTTCAACGCTACCTCTCTGGAAGCTCGTGACATCAAGATCAAGATCACCAAGATCGACATTCCTGTTTCCTTCGCTTCCGCCTTTGAAGGCGAGGTTATTCGCCGTGGCGACATGCAGGTAGAAGTAGACGGCTCTCGTGTGGACTGCTTCGAGCTGGTTTCCACCAAGGAGCCCGCTGAGATTGAAGACCACAAGATTATCGTGGACGGCCCCGAGCTGGACGAGATCCCTGTTGGCTCCAAGATTTCCCTGTCTTACATTGTAGAAGTGGCCGGCAAGAACATGCAGCCCGACTTCGAGTCTGTTATAGAGCGTAAGTTCCACTCCTACATCAACTGCGTTGAGGGTGTCATGCACACCGGTCAGCGTGATATGATTCGTATTCGTATCTCCAAGGCTTGCTATGAGGCTGGCTTCCGCTTCAAGCACATTGGTGAGGTTCTCTACGCTAAGATCAAGAGCGAGTTTGAGGCCGTTGTGGACAAGTGCCAGGTCAAGATCGTTGTTGACGCTGAGAAGAACAAGGATCTGCGTGCTTATGCAAACGAAGTCTTCGCAAAGCGTGACGACCGTCTGAGAAGCATGACCGATGAGTCCGTGCCTGTTTACTACACCTGCACCCTGTGCCAGGCCTTCTCCCCCAGCCATGTATGTATCGTCACCCCCGAGCGTCTGGGCCTGTGTGGTGCCGTGTCTTGGCTGGATGCTAAGGCTACCAACGAGCTGGATCCTCAGGGTCCCTGCCAGATCGTTCCCAAGACCCGCTGTATCGACGAGAACCTGGGCCGTTACGAGGACGTGGATGAGGCTGTCAACAAGTACTCCCACGGTGCTCTGGAGCACGTAACTCTGTACTCCCTGTTCCAGGATCCCATGACCTCCTGCGGCTGCTTCGAGTGTATCTGCGGCGTGGAGCCTGTCTCCATGGGCGTTGTGATCACCTGCCGTGAGCATGCCGGCATGACTCCTCTGGGCATGACCTTCTCCGAGATGGCCTCCATGACCGGTGGTGGTGTGCAGACTCCTGGCTTCATGGGCCACGGCAAGCAGTTCATCTCCTCCAAGAAGTTCCTGAAGGCTGAAGGCGGCCTGGGCCGTATTGTCTGGATGCCTAAGGATCTGAAGGACATGGTTCGTGAGCGTCTGGATGCTTCCGCTAAGGAGCTGTACGGCGTGGACAACTTCACCGACATGATTGCCGATGAGACCGTCTGCACCGAAGATCCCGAGCAGCTGCTCAACTACCTGTCTGAGGTGGGTCACCCCGTTCTCAGCATGGAGCCCTTCGATATGTAATAAACTCTTTAATCGGGCGGTTTTTAACCGCCCGATTATTGGGTTCTATTCGGTTTTACAATCAAAATTGGGGTCAGGCTTATCGCCTGACCCCAATTTTATATCCCATAACAATCATTGACATCCTACCGATTTACATGGAGTTGGTCTGGAAAGGACAAATACATCATCCTTACAGCTCCATAAAACAAGGCGGGAGGCTCTTCCTGCTCCCTCTTGCCTTTTGGATAGATATTGTGATAGAATGAGTCGTAATGGGCCTGTTTCGCCCGACAGATTTAGAACGAAATGAAGAGAGGAAATGCGTATGAAAACACCTTTGCGACAGAGAAGCGGCTTTCAGATGGCGATGGTCATTATGGCCTTGGCTTGGCCCACTATGCTGGAACAGCTTATGCAGACGGCGGTACAGTATATCGACACCGCTATGGTCGGTGCCTTGGGAACGCAAGCTACCGCAGCAGTCGGTGCCACTACCACCGTAAACTGGCTGATCGGCAGCACGATTTCGGCACTTGGCGTCGGATTTCTGGCTTTGATTGCCAAGGCCTACGGTGCCAATGACCGGGAGTTAGCCTGTAAAGCGTCTGGACAGGCCGTGTTTGCAACTCTGGTCTGTGGTGTTGTTTTCACCGTCCTGACTGTGGGCCTCAGCGGCATGATTCCCAAGTGGATGCAGGTGGATTCAGCCATTCAGCCTCTGGCTTCCCAGTATTTCCTAATTATGTACTTACCCATGCTGCCCAGAACCGCTACTATTATCTTCGGTACGGTTCTACGAGCGGCGGGTGATACCAAAACCCCAATGAAAGTCGGCATTGTCATCAATGTCATCAACGTGATTTTGAATTTCCTGCTGATCTACCCCACCAGAGTGGTGTCTCTTCTGGGCTTTACCTTCACTATGTACGGTGCAGGCTGGGGCGTGGTGGGTGCAGCAGCAGCCAGTGCTCTGGCCTTTACGGTGGGTGGTATCCACATCACTTGGGTTCTGTTTCGGCATCCTGAGATTTCCCCCAAACATGAGAAAATCCGTCCGGATATGGCCATTCTTCGTCCCTGTCTCAGAACGGCCCTTCCCAATATGCTCCAGCGGTTTGCTACCTCTCTGGGCTATGTGGCCTTCGCCTCTATGATTAACGCTCTGGGTGATGTGTCCACCGCTGCCCATACCATTGCAAACACAGTGGAATCGGCCTTCTACATTCCGGGTTATGGTATGCAGACCGCAGCGGCTACTTTGGCTGGAAATGCCTATGGCGCAAGGGACCAGAAGAAGATGAAAGAGCTGGCGGCAATGTTCCTGCCCATTGAAATTGGCTTGATGGTGATTTCCAGTGCAGCTCTGTTCTTTACGGCACGACCGCTGGTTGGAATTTTCTCCAGCAGTAAGGAAGTTATCGATTTAGGCACCACCGTGCTGCAAATGGTAGCAGTATCGGAACCGTTCTTTGGATTCTCCATCATTGTGGAAGGTCTACTTCTTGGGGTCGGCAATACCAGAACCCCATTTATGTATAACCTGCTTGGTATGTGGGGTATCCGAATCATGGGCACATTTATTTGTACCCATTTCCTGCATATGGGTCTGGTTGCAGCTTGGGCCTGTATGATTCTCCACAACCTGCTGCTGTTTGTTCTGTTCCTGGGCTGTTATCGGACGGGAAAATGGAATCCCTTGGCAAAAGAATGCCCTGTGGAAAAATAAAAAATCGGAGTCTGGATGTTTGCTTCCAGACTCCGATTTCCTTTTAGTAGCAGTCCCACCAATACAGAACTTCTGAAAAATCCAGATTTTTCAAGTGCTCTTTGGGAATGAAAAAGTTCAGTACTCCACAATCCCCAATTTCCACAATATCCTCCTCGGCGTTTAACTGTAATAGGAGCGTGTCAAATTTTTGAAGCTCCTCTTTATACCGTGGATCATCCTGGGTGAAATTGGGATAACCGCCAATTCGGTGCGCCTCAGAGGGAAAGGTATCTTCGAGAAGCTCCATGATTTCGTCGCTATCCTCAGGAAGTTTCAAGGAAACGCAGGTGTCCTCAAAATCCCAGTTACAAACCGTCATGGGCTGGTTCGGTTCTAGCGTAAATTGCAGGAAATACTGGTCTTGAACAGGGAAAAACTCACTGACCGAGGGGCAGTCGCCGGGAAGCAAATCTTCCTCCTCCTGATACAAAACACGGAACCAGTTTTGACTGGTCGGATTGGCATAATCCAATGCCATATCGTCATTATCCGTCAGGAAAAAGCGGAGAATTCCCTTCTTGGGGAAATCCGGAATGGGAGGCAGCTCACTGCAATACAGAGCGCAGAGCTGACGCATGGGGTTTCCCTGTGCATCCACCGGAACAGGTCCCAGACTGGGGCCGCCAACGTAGCTTCGACTGACCGGTTCTTTTGTAAGAGCAAAGGAAACACTTGGCTTTCCAGTGTTCTTTTGCCAGAACTCCGGGATTTTTTCAAGTTTCATGAAATGTCCTCCTTTTGGTACGCATGGACAGAAGAAATAGGCTGTCTCCAGCAAACAAAGAGTCTGCCGGAGACAGCAAAATGTCGCATTACTTCAGAATCTCTACCAGCATTTTCACGCAGGTTTCCATGTCCTCAACGGGGATGTACTCGTATCTTCCATGGTAGTTTTCGCCGCCGGTACACAGGTTGGGGCAAGGCAGTCCCATATAGGACAGTCTGGCACCGTCTGTGCCGCCACGGACGGGAACCTCTACGGGATTCATGCCCGCAGCCTTCATGGCGTTTTTGGCTCGCTCAATGACGTGCATCACAGGAAGAATCTTTTCCTTCATATTGTAGTAGCTGTCCTTCACGGTCAGCTCTACAGTACCTTCGCCATACTTGGCGTTGAGGAACCGGGTAATTTCTTCCAGAAGCTGCTTTTTGGCCTGGAATTTCTCCATGTCATGGTCCCGGATGATGTAGCGTAGCTGAGTCAGCTCCACGCTTCCTTCCATGGAGGTCAGCATAACAAAGCCTTCGTACCCTTCGGTATACTCCGGACGGGCATTGACGGGCAGCAGACCGTTAAATTCCATAGCAATAAGCTGAGAATTGACCATCTGATTCTTTGCACTGCCGGGATGGATGTTCCGGCCGTGGAATACTACCGTAGCACCGGCGGCGTTGAAGTTCTCATACTCCAATTCGCCAATGGTGCCGCCGTCGGCGGTATAGGCAAATTCTGCCCCAAAGTCCTTCACGTTGAAGCGGTCAGCACCACGGCCGATTTCCTCGTCCGGGGTAAAGCCAATCCGCAAGGTGCAGTGCGGCTCTTTGCTGGACAGCAGGATTTCGGCAGCGGTGAGAATCTCCGCCACACCGGCCTTGTCATCCGCACCCAAAAGAGTGGTGCCGTCAGTGACAATAAGGTGCTTGCCGATATTACGGTTCAAATTGGGGAACTGGCTGGGAGACAGAACAATATTCTCTTTTTCGTTCAGAACAATGTCACCGCCCTGATAGTCCACAATTCTGGGCTTGACATTGGTGCCGCTCATATCGGGAGCGGTGTCCATATGAGCCACCAGACCAATCACAGGCTTGCTGGGGTCACCGGGAACGGTGCCGTAGATGTAACCGTCCGCATCCATGCAGGCATCCTCAATGCCCATGGCTTTCATTTCCTCTACCAGAGCGGCACCCAGAACCTTTTGTCCCGCGGTAGAGGGACAGGTCTCCGAGTCCTCGTTGGAGGTGGTATCAAAGGCGACATAGCGCAAAAGACGTTCCGATACAGTTTCCATGGAAATCTTCTCCTTTTCAAAACAAATTATAGAGAAAAACAAACAGCCTTTATTCTCAAAAAGCGGAAGCCCATGGGCTTCCGCTTTTTTGAAAAGACAAAATTACTTTGCAGCGTTGACCAGCTCAGCAGTATCCTGAGC
>CAUWEI010000060.1:0-15750 GCA_963557675.1 uncultured Oscillospiraceae bacterium
CGATTCGGGACCTCTGAATTTTAGTCGGGGCCATTTTTGTACAGCCCCTTTTTTTATACCTGCATAAAAAAGCTGACCTCTGTGTGATAATACTCATCCTAGTCAGAAAGATAGATAATGCCGACACATTAGAGAGCATCTTTTGGATGTTCTCTTTTTTGGTTCCATAATAAATGCTGGGGTCAGGGGATACGTTTGACCCAATATTTTTATACCAGAAGTATAAAAGTAATTTTAGTATATGTACAGCTGGTGTATTCAGCGAAAAGTTTCTTCGTGCTATAATGAAACCACGAGGTGATACAAACATGAAACTGAAACTTGCAGAAAATATTAAAGCATTCCGTAAAGAATGTAAAATGACACAGGAACAGCTGGCAGAGGCCATGGGCGTCACAGTGGGGGCTGTGCATAAATGGGAGTCCGGACAGTCCGCACCTGAGCTGCGTCTAATTGCGGAATTGGCAGATCTGTTTGAAACTTCCACCGATGTGCTGCTGGGGTATGAGTGGCGCAATGGCAGTATGGGTGCAGCATTGGAGCAGATCGTCACCTGCCGCAAGGAAAAACGGTACAAAGATGGTATGCAGGAGGCGGAAAAAGCACTGAAAAAATACCCAAACTGTTTCGATATTGTGTATCAGAGTGCGTTGCTTTACGCAGAACAGGGCAATGAGGCACAGGACCATAAAGCGTTGACCCGTGGATTGGTACTGTTTGAAATGGCTTGTGGACTGATTGCACAGAATTCTGACAACAGTATCAGTGAATTGTCAATCCGCAATCAGATCGCCCGCATCCATCTTCGTCTTGGGCACATAGACACCTGCGTGGAATTGTTGAAAAAACACAATGTCTGCGGAATCAATAATGCCATGATCGGAATGGTTTTGGCGGACTGTCTTCATCAGCCGGATGAGGCGATGGAATATCTGGCAATCGCTTTTGCAGAACATATGGAGAACCTGGATTCCATTCTGATGGGGTACATCAATGTATTTGTCCAAAAGGGCGATTTCCAAACGGCTCTTCTTTGCATTCAGTGGCTGCGTAACATACTGCAAAACAGTCAGCAGCCCGACGAAATCACCTGGTTTCATAAATACGACTGTGTGCTGCTGTCCCTGTGTGCAGAGGTTTCCTGTATGATGGGGGATGTGGGATTGGCCCGGAAGTCTCTGTATGAGGCGGCAAAACAGGCGCTCCAATTTGACCGGACAAATAAAAACAGTATTCATGAGGCAAGTCTGTTTATGAAACTGGGCCTCAAGAATCAAAAGCACTATGACGACTATGGTGGGACAGCGATGGAAGCAATTGAACGCCGTGTTTGGGTGGATGCCGAAGTCGTGCCGCAGCTGCCTGTGATTTGGAAGGAAGTTAAACAGGAGGCTGCGGGAAATGAAACAGTATAGGACAATTCTGAAAAAGAATCTTTGCAGTGTTTTGAGTACAGTCTTTTTGGATGTTCTCACTGCATTTGCAATGGTATTTGCAGGGTATTCCCTGTCTTTCCTGTTTGCTGCCTATGAATACGAGGGAAACAAGACCAAAGCGTTGCTGCTTGCTTTCGTGGTTGTATTGGCAATATGGCTGGCCGCTATGGGCATTTATTATCTGTCCTTGCTGGCACAAGCCAAGATCCAGCAAAAAATAAAAAATGACCTGCGTACAATCGTCGGAACCAAAATTGCAGCCATGGAATATGCAGAATTTACAAACAGGGACTGTGGAAATTTTGTGTCCTGGCTGACCAATGATGTAGAGCAGATTTATCAGCAGTCTTTTCGGGCGTTGTTTTCTGGTATTTCTAATTTAGCAACCACTGTTTTTTCTTTTGGTGCCCTGCTGCTTTTAGGCTGGCGTATCGCTGTAGCGGCAGTGATTCTGCTGGGAGTTATCACCGTACTTCCTCAGATTACCGGCAAACGACTTCAGAAAGCCAACGCAGAGCGGTCTGCGGCAATGGAGACCAGTACACAGTGTTATCAGGATGCAATTATGGGAAGTACTATTTTCTTCCTTACGAATTTACGGGAACGGATTATAGAGAGAATTGTCCGGGCTTCCCAAAGAGCAGAAAAGAGTAATTACCAATTTAACCGCACGAACGCTACGACGCAGATTATGGTTTCTTCCGTGAGCCTGATCGGACAGATCATTCTCTTATTTGTTACGCTGTTTTGTACGATTATCGGAGCGGCCTCTCCCGGTGCGGTTTTATCCGTGGCAAACCTTGCCGGAAGTTTCTTTCAGGGTGCTGGTGCCTTTGTAAAGGAGTTTTTGACGGTGAGGGCCTCAAAACCTCTATGGCAGAAATTCCAGAGCGAGGAATCCCAGAATATGGCGCAGAAAAAAGAAATTCAAAAATTACCTGCGATTACAATGAAAAATGTATCCTTCCGCTATGGAAACCATGATGTTCTGCGGAACAAAAGCGTTACATTTTGCGCCGGCGGCAAATATGCCATTATGGGAGAAAGCGGCTGCGGGAAATCCACATTGACAAAAATCATCCTGGGACTGTTGCCGGACTATAGCGGGAAAGTCTACTATGGTGATGTAGAACAGCGAGAGAGCAATTTACAGAGCTTGTATCGCCGTGTAGCTTATGTGGAGCAGCAGATATATCTGTTTCAGGATACGCTCCGATTTAATATTACTTTAGGTGTACCGTATTCGGATGAGGAGATCCTAGCAGTGGTGGAGCAATGCCATCTGGAAGAATATGTGGATTCTCTTCCCCGGGGACTGGATACCATTATTTCTGAAAACGGGAAAAATCTTTCCGGTGGGCAACGGCAAAGAATCGCCCTTGCTCGTGGACTGATTCGCAAGGTGGAGTTTATCATCCTGGATGAGGGAACTTCGGCCTTAGACGATGCAAACGCTCTGGAAATTGAGACGGGCTTAGTAAATACGCCGGATTTAGGGGTCATCATTATTACGCACAATCTGCGGGAAGCGGTAAAAGAAAAACTGACGGATGTTTATTTGATTACGACATAAAATGATAATGACTTGACGCAGATCTCGAACAATGATACGATTTGGAAAAAACAAAGGAGGCTATTATGAAAAAATGGATTGCAATGCTTGCGTTTGTGCTTCTATGTACCGGATGCAGCAATACACAACCGAACCAGAAAACCAGTGTGGTCTATTCCAATCTGATGGATTCTTCCTCCCAAAAGGAAGTCGCTGATTCCCTGGAACGCCATGGCGTTACAAAACAGCAGACGGAAACGTTGATTTCCTGGGCCAATGACTTCAATTCTCGCATCACATCCGCTGCACCATCGGAGGGATTTCGTGTTATGGAACAGAATTCCGTTGACTATAGTGGTCTGATTGTGGAAAGCAAAGAGTCAAAGGGGGAAGAGCCAGATCCGGAAGCCAATTGCCGATTGACCAGTTATTTGCTCCTGAAAAATTTCATCCAAACCAATGGAACTTCGGCAAAAGATGACACAATTTTGATGTTTGACATGGAGGCGGTGGAGGAGTACGAACCGTTCCGGCTCAGCGAGAAGGAAAAAGCGGACTTTGCATCCTTGTTTCGCTGGGTTCCGGTCAAAGGCTGCAACACCATGGATGAGCATATAAACGCCATACAAAATGCTTGGGCGGACAGAGAAATCAAAATCGAGGGGGAAGGGATTTCCCTTATTTGTGTGTATTTGCACTCGACCTTTGATGAAGTCCGCTTTGTGGGGCATACAGGCGTTCTGGTGGAAACAGACACCGGATTGCTGTTTGTGGAAAAGTATGGCCCCTTGTATCCGTTCCAGGCTACCAAATTCCACAACCGGGAAGAGCTGAAACAATATTTGCTGAACCGACCGGATTTGTACGGCGATAAGACGGAGTTGGCACCCATTATTATGGAAAATAATCAAATCCTTTAGTCGTACCAATCTTACGGAGAATTGCATAAAAAGACAGGGCCTGTTGCGGTTTGCAACAGGCCCTGTGGACTACTTTTTCAATTATACCAAACGGCTGCCTGCGGCGATGTTGTCATCCAGCATGACCAGATTCAGCTTGTCGCCACGCTCGGCACTGAGCAGCATGCCACTGCTGAGCTGACCCATCATCTTCCGGGGAGCCAGGTTGGTCACAGCAACCAGAGTCTTGCCCAGCAGTTCCTCGGGCTGATAGTACTTGGCAATGCCGGAGAGAATCTGACGGGGGGTGCCGGTGCCGTCGTCCAGGGTGAACTTCAGCAGCTTTTCGCTCTTCTTCACCTTTTCGCAGTTCAGCACCTTTACCACGGTCATTTCCACCTTCTCAAAGGTATCAAAGGTGATCTCGGGCAGAGGTTCGGGCAGGGGGTCTTCCTGAGGAGCGGCCTGGGCTGCAATGGCGGCCTCCAGCTCCTTCAGTTCCTTTTCCATGTCGATACGGGGGAACATTGCAGGACCGGCAACGGTAGCCACATCTCTGGGCAGAAGGCCAAAGGTGGTCAGGCTGTCCCAGTCGGTCTTGGCACCGCCCAGACGGGCTGCAATCTCATCGGCAGTGCTGGGCATGAAGGGCCGCAGCAGACCGGCACAGATGCGGACGGTCTCCAGCAGGTTGTACAGCACCCGAGCCAGACGGGGGAAGTTGGCCTCGTCCTTGGCAAGCCGCCAGGGCTCGTTTTCGTCAATATACTTGTTGGCACGGCCAATGACCTTGAAAATCTCGCTGAGGGCGTTCTGGAAAGCGTATTTCTCCATCTGCTCCTCATAGCGTCCGGCCAGACCGGAAACCATTTCAACAAGCTCTGCGTCCTTTTCGGCATCCTCTACCTGATTGGCAGACAGGGAGGCACCAAAATACTTCTGAGCCATGGCAATGGTTCTGGAAACCAGATTGCCCAGGTCGTTGGCAAGGTCGGTGTTGATGCAGGAAATCAGAGCTTCGTTGGAGAAGTTGCCGTCGGAGCCGAAGGGGAAGGTCCGCAGCAGGAAGAAGCGCAGGGCATCGGTGCCGTAACGCTCTGCCAGCAGGTAGGGGTCTACCACATTGCCCTTAGACTTGGACATCTTGCCGCCGTCCAGCAGGAGCCAGCCGTGACCAAAGACCTTCTTGGGCAGAGGCATACCCATGGACATGAGCATTGCGGGCCAGATGATGGAGTGGAACCGGACAATCTCCTTGCCCACAAAGTGGACATCGGCGGGCCAGTACTTCTCGTAATCGTCGCAGTGGTCATTCAAGAAGCCCAGAGCGGAAGTGTAGTTAAACAGAGCGTCCAGCCACACATAGACCACATGACCGGGGTCGAAGTCCACGGGAATACCCCAGGTGAAGGAGGTACGGGACACGCACAGGTCTTCCAGACCGGGGTCAATGAAGTTGTTCACCATCTCATTGACACGGCTCCGAGGCTCCAAAAAGTCGGTGTTTACCAGCAGATCCCGAACCTGCTGGGCGTACTTAGAAAGACGGAAGAAGTAAGCCTCTTCCTGAGCGGGCTGAACCTCCCGGCCGCAGTCGGGGCACTTGCCGTCCTTCAGCTGGCTGGCAGTCCAGAAGGACTCACAGGGAGTGCAGTACATTCCTTCATAGGTTCCCTTGTAGATGTCGCCTTTTTCGTACATCTTCTTGAAAACCTTCTGGATGGTCTCTACATGATAGGAGTCGGTGGTGCGGATGAACCGGTCATAGGAAATGTTCATGAGCTTCCACAGGTCCTTAACACCCTTTTCGCCTTCTACGATGTTATCTACAAAGGCCTTGGGGGTGGTGTTGGCCTCTTTGGCCTTGTTTTCGATTTTCTGACCATGCTCGTCAGTGCCGGTGAGGAAGCACACATCAAAGCCACGCATCCGCTTATAGCGGGCCATGGCATCGGTTGCCACGGTGCAATAGGTGTGGCCGATGTGGAGCTTATCGGACGGATAATAGATGGGGGTTGTGATAAAGAAACGCTCTTTGCATTTGTCGCACATAGAATATACCTCCTTAAAAATAGGGGAAAAGGGAATAAAAAACACCCTTGAGAATTCTCTCAAGGGCGGAAAAGACCGCGGTACCACCTTGTTTTGCTCCGCCCTCACGGTGCGAAGCCTTACGAAGTCCAATGACTTCCTGCGTATGATAACGGACGCATCCGGCCCGGCCTAACCATTCAGCCGGACGGCTCCGGGGCCATGTTCCTCCACCTTGCACCGTACCCCTTTCCACCAAGCCGGGGCTCTCTGAACGGGCCATGGGTAAAGTACTCTTCCCATCTCTGCCTTTCTCCAATATACAATTATGGTATCATTTTTTCGGTACTTTGTCAACGGCTTATGGACTGGCTTTTTTTGAAAAAGTATCGTATAATAGGGGAGAAGACGGCTTTGAAGGCGTTACTTCCGCTCCGTTTATCAGCCCTTATCATAAGCATGAGCGGATGGCATAGGTGAGCCGGAAGTACTGCGGCGGTATTTTCTCTGACAGGAGCGGTATCGCAAGGTTTCCGAGATCATTCCCTGCGTACTGAAAATGATTGACAACCGCCCCGATTTGTGAGACAATAAATCAAAATTTGGGCCCTGCGGGGCCAGTTTTACAGGAGGAAGGAATCCATATGTTCCAATCCAGAACCCATAACTGCGGCGAGCTGCGCCTTTCCGACGCCGGCAAGCAGGTGACCCTCACCGGCTGGCTGGAAAATGTCCGGGAAGTGGGTGCAAACTTCGCTTTCCTGGTCCTGCGGGACTTCTACGGCACCACTCAGATCGTGGTAGAGACCGAGGACATGATGAAGATTATCAAGTCCATCAACAAAGAATCCACCATTTCTGTCACCGGCACCGTCCGGGAGAGAGCCAGCAAGAATCCCAAGCTCCCCACCGGTGACATTGAGGTTGCCCCCACTGATATTGTTGTTCTGGGCAAGTGCCAGCACAATCAGCTGCCCTTTGAGATCAACAAGTCCAGAGAGGCCGACGAAAACACCCGTCTCAAGTATCGCTACCTGGACCTGCGGAACCCTGCCGTTAAGAATAACATCATTCTGCGCTGCAATGTGGTTGCCGCCATTCGTCAGGCTATGACGGAGCACGGCTTCCTGGAAATCACCACCCCCATCCTCACCAGCTCATCTCCTGAGGGTGCTCGTGACTATCTGGTACCTGCCCGGAACCATCCCGGCAAGTTCTACGCTCTGCCTCAGGCTCCTCAGCAGTTTAAGCAGCTGCTCATGACCTCCGGCTTTGACCGCTATTTCCAGATCGCTCCCTGCTTCCGGGATGAGGATGCCCGTGCGGACCGTACTCCCGGTGAGTTCTATCAGCTGGATATGGAAATGGCCTTTGCTTCTCAGGAAGACGTGCTCACGACCCTGGAAGAGGTTCTGCGGCCTGTGTTCCAGAAGTTCGGTAAGTATGAGCGGGTCTCTGAGGCTCCCTTCCGCCACATCCCCTTCAAGGAGGCCATGGAGCGGTATGGTTCCGACAAGCCCGACCTCAGAATCGATCTGGAGATTCAGGACATTACCGATGAGGTGCAGGGCTGCGGCTTTGGCCCCTTCGAGAATGCCACCATTAAGGCCGTGGCCGTGGACAACTTTGACCAGGGCAGAAAGTGGATCGACAAGCTGCTGGCGGATGTAGAAGTCACCACCGGAAACAAGGCCTGCTGGGTGAAGGTAGACGAAAACGGCAACTTTACCGGCGGTGTGTCCAAGTTCCTGGCGGACTGCAAGGATGCTATGACTGCCAAGCTGAATCTGAAGCCCGGTTCCTTTGTCTGCATGGCTGCCGGTAAGAAGGCCGCCGCTCAGAAGACTGCCGGTGTGATTCGGAAGCTGATGGGTACCCGGATTCCCGGTCACTTTGACGAGAATCAGTACGCTCTGTGCTGGATCGTGGACTTCCCCATGTACGAGATGGGCGAAGAGTCCGGTCAGCTGGAGTTCTGCCACAACCCCTTCTCTATGCCTCAGGGCGGTGTAAAGGCTCTGGAGGATGCACAGGGAGACGTGGAAAAGCTGCTGCAAATCAATGCAAACCAGTATGACCTGGTGTGTAACGGTTATGAGACCGCTTCCGGTGCAGTCCGGAACCATGACCCTGAGATCATGGTCAAGGCCTTCCAGCAGGTGGGTCTGGGCGAAGAGGATGTAAAGGCCAAGTTCCCCGCTATGTACAACGCCTTTACCTACGGTGCTCCCCCTCATGCCGGCGCAGCTCCCGGAATTGACCGTATCGTGATGCTGCTTACCGGTGAGGAGTCCATCCGTGAGGTCATTACCTTCCCCATGAACAAGAATGCACAGGATCTGATGATGGGTGCTCCCGGCTGCGTCGAGCAGAAGCAGTTGGATGATGTCCACATCAAAATCAATGTGGAAGAGTAAGGGAAAATAGCCCATTTAATGAGATAAAAACCCGGTACGCAGGAAGTTTTCTTGCGTACCGGGTATTTTTATATGGAAATCACAGTTCTGTATGCTATAATCAGAGTTACAAAAACAGGAGCGAGGGAGAATGGGATGATAGAAATAAAGTGCTTGTCAAATCTCTTTGAGGTGAGAAAATTGCAGCCCAAAGATGTGGAGCAGATTTATGAGCTGTGCAGCGGAAACCCGTTGTTTTATCAGTATCATCCGCCTTTTGTGACCCCGCAAAGCAATACGTTTTGGAGAAAAAACGGATTTGTCCCCCTGGGCGAAAGCAAAAATCATGTAGCTGTGATGGAATCCATTTTATCGGAATCAGCAGAAAGGATATAAAGTTGGTGAGGAAATGGAAAACTGGTTTACGGTAGAACAAATCGAAGAAGATACCTTTGCAATCAGCGAATATCAGCATTGGGAAGAGACGCATTGTTATCTGCTGTGCGGGTCAGAACGTGCCCTTTTGATTGACACCGGGTTGGGCGTTTGCAACATCAGGGAAGTGGTTGACGGTTTAACGAACCTTCCGGTTATGGTGGTGACCACTCATGTGCATTGGGATCACATAGGAGGGCATAAATTCTTTCCCTATATCGCCGTACAGGAAGCGGAGCGGGATTGGCTTGCAGTCCAATTCCCCATACCGCTGGCAGTTGTGAAACAAAACCTGCTGCGTCAGCCCTGTGTGTTTCCCCAAGGGTTTTCTGCGGAAGAGTATCAGATTTTTCATGGAACCCCACAGAGAATCCTGCAAGATGGAGACTGGTTCGACTTGGGAAATCGACAAATTCAGGTAATTCACACACCGGGTCATTCGCCGGGGCATTGCTGTTTCTATGAGCCGGAACGAGGAAATCTTTTTTCCGGAGATTTGATTTACAAAGGTTGTCTTGATGCCTTTTATCCCACCACTGACCCGAGGCAGTTCTGGAAGTCGGTTCAAAAAATGCAAAAGCTTCCCATTGGACGGATTTTGCCGGGACATCATTCGCTGGATGTGTCTCCCCAGCTCATAGACGAAATCCAACAGGCGTTTGCTGGATTGGAAAAAGAAGGCAAGCTTCAGCAGGGACAGGGAATCTTTGAATTTGGAGCATTTCAAATCCATATTTAACCGCAGCATAAATTAGTTGTAATTTGCGGATAAAACGCTTCGCCTCTGGACATTCTGTGTATGAGAACGTTTTGGAGGCGATGTTTTATGGATTTTTTGAAGTCAGAAACCAGAACCAATCTGGCCCGGGCCTTTGCCGGAGAATCTCAGGCAAGAAACCGGTATACCATCTATGCAGATGTGGCCAGAAAGCAGGGACAGGAGCATTTGGCCCGTATCTTCGAGCAGACCGCAGAAAATGAGCTGGCCCATGCACAGCAATTCCTGGAGGCCATGAAGAAGCTGGGTCATCCTGATGAGGAAAATGTGAATCTGGATGCAGGCTATCCCTTCCCCTTGGGAACTACCGTAGAAAATCTGGGCTTTTCCGCCCACGGTGAGGAACAGGAGTTTTCCCACATCTATCCGACCTTCGCCCAAAAGGCCCAGCAGGAGGGATACCCGGAGGTGGCGCAGCTCTTTACCCGGATTGCATCCGTGGAACAGGAGCACCATAAGACTTTTTCGGATTATGAATCCCAGCTCAAGCAGGGAACCATCTATGACAAACCCAAGGAAGTTCAGTGGAAATGTCTCAACTGTGGCTACACCTACAGTGCCACAAGTCCGGCGGAACATTGTCCCGTCTGCCAAAAGCCCAGAGGATGGGCAGAGGTCAAGGAAGAACCCAAGGGCTAAAAATCATAAAAACGGCGGAGGCTGTCTTTCAAAGAGACAACCTCCGCCGTAAATTTTTAGTTTTAGGTGGCACTGGAAAGCAGATCTTCAAAAAGATTCTGCCCATAAACCCCCTGTGCAATGAGCTGACGGAACGCCTCAGCCACGGCGGGTTGGTCTTCGTGGTAGGTGACACCAAACCACTTGTCCTGCGTGGGAAGAACCTTTACCCGAACGGTTCCGGCTTTGAGAAGGTGATCCACAAAAATGGGAATCAGGAATTCATCCTTGAGCGGGTCCAGGGTGGGATTTCCCAGGAAGGCCCGGAAGCCCTGTTCCAGCTCCTGCAAGAAAGCCGGAGTCATAGCCCACATATTCATGGATACATAGCAATCCGGGTCCAGAGGCAGGAAGCTGCCGTCGGCCTGCTTTGCGCCCGGTCCCTGGGGAAGCTTCATAATGTTGCGGGTCTCGTTGACCCCCTCCAAAAAGCCCTTGGCATCCACCTGACATACGCCACGGGTCACACCGCCGAAGTCGGACAGGGTGTTACGCAGGACGAAACCAGCCAGAGCAAATTCAAAAGCACGGCTTTCGTCGTAGTCCTGCAAGAAATTGTAGAGCTGCACCATGGCTTCCTTGCCATAGTAGTCATCGGCGTTGATGACGGCAAAAGGCTCGTGAAGCACTTCCCGACAGGCCAGCAGAGCATGTCCGGTGCCCCAGGGCTTGACCCGGTCTTCGGGGGCCTGAAATCCTTCCGGCAGATCCCGGAGGTCCTGATAGGCATAGGCAATCTCAACGCCAAGTTTTTGACAGATGGCCTCAATCCGGTTGCCGATGACTTCCCGGAAGTCCGCCTCAATGTCCCGGCGGATGATAAAGACAATTTTATTAAATCCTGCTTCGACGGCATCATGGATGGAATAATCGATGATAAGTTCCCCTGTTGGTCCTACAGGTTCCAGCTGTTTGATTCCTTTTCCGTAGCGGGCACCGATACCGGCGGCTAAGATGACCAATGCTGTTTTCATAATACCCCTCCTGTTCAGCTGGAATGTCTGTTCCACTCCAAAGCTGAGTTGTCTGAGTATTATATCATATCTTGTAGAAAAATTCCACTTATGAGATGCACGATAAATTTAAATCTTTTCTTAATGCCTTCACAGAATGTTTATGAAAAAGAAGATGGGGTGGTGTATAATTTAACTATACGACCCCATAGGAGATGATAATCGATGGCATTTGTAGAGTTTAAGGATGTGGGAAAAACCTATGGTACCGGACAGGTTCAAGTTCAGGCCCTGAAAAACGCCAGCTTTGAGGTGGAAAAAGGGGAACTTTGCGTAATAGTCGGCCCTTCCGGTGCAGGTAAAACCACACTGTTGAATATTTTGGGCGGTATGGACACCCTTACCACCGGACAGGTGTTTTTGGACGGACAGGAGATTTCCAAGTATCAGAAGCGACAGCTGACCACCTATCGGCGGCAGGATGTGGGCTTTGTGTTCCAGTTTTACAACCTGATTCAAAACTTGACGGCGTTGGAAAATGTGGAACTGGCCAGCCAGATTTGTAAGAATCCTCTGGACCCGGCGCAGGTGCTAAAGGACGTGGGACTTCAGGACCGGATGAAAAACTTCCCGGCTCAGCTTTCCGGCGGCGAACAGCAAAGAGTGGCCATTGCCAGAGCATTGGCCAAGAATCCAAAGCTTCTGCTCTGTGATGAACCCACCGGTGCTCTGGATTATCACACCGGCAAGGCTATTTTGAAGCTTTTACAGGATACAGGCCGTTCTACGGGAATGACCATTATCATTATCACCCACAATTCCGCCTTGACCGATATGGCAGATCGAGTCATCCATGTGAAAAATGGCACTGTGGCCTCCACCGCAGTGAATCCGGCCCCCAAGCCAGTTGCGGAGATTGAATGGTGAAAAAGACTGCTATGGGGCGGGATTTGCGCCGCTCCATCCGAAAATCAATGGGCCGTTTTCTGGCCATTGTGGCCATTATTGCCCTGGGTGCAGGTTTCCTGGTGGGCCTACAGGTCACTACCCCGGCAATGCTGGCTACGGCCCAGGAGTATGTGGACAATCAGGCCCTGTTTGATCTTCGGATTTTGAATCCATACGGCTTTACCCAGGAGGAAGTGGAGGCTCTTGGGCAGAGGCCGGAACTGAGAAGTGCAGAAGGGGCCGTATCCATGGATTTATTGATGCTGCCCCAGGGAGCGGAAAAAGAAATGGCCGTCCGGGTGATGTCCATGCCCCAGGACATCAATGTGCCTGTGGTTACCAAAGGACGGCTGCCTCAAAAACCGGGAGAATGTCTGGTGGACGGCCTGTATTTTTCCGAAAAGGCACTGGGAACCACGCTTTCGGTCTGTGAATCCAATGAAAAGGACTCGCTGGACTGGGTAAAGGAGCGGGAACTTACCATTGTGGGCCTGTGTACCTCCCCTTTGTTTATGAATTTTGAGCGGGGAAGTACTACGGTAGGCAATGGTGCTCTGGCTGCTTATGTCTATGTGGCAGACGGAACCTTGGACACCGACGGCGTTTATACAGAAGTGTTTCTCAAGCTGGAGCAGGATTATACCATGTATGCTCCAGAGTATGAGACCTTTATGGAGGACTGGAAAGAGGATTTAGAGCCTCAGGTTCAGGAGCTGGCCCAGAAACGCTATGATACGCTTGTACAGGATGCTTCCAAAGAACTGCAAGATGGCTGGGCAGAGTATACCAAAGGAATGAATGAATACGAGGCAGGACATTACAAAGCCGTCAGCCAGCTTCGCACGGGATGGCGCAGTTTACAGGACAGCAAACAGCTTCTGGACGAGCAGGAAAAGAAGCTGCCGGAAGGCCAGAAAGCCATAGACGAGGCCGAAAAGAAACTGGCAGAAGGGGAGAAAGCACTGGCAGAGAATCGGGTTTCTTTGCAGGAGCAAAAGGCAAAGGCCTATGAAGAACTGGCCAAAAACGAAGCCCTTCTGGTAGACAAACGCAACCAGATTCAAGAGGGCTTGCGGCAGTTGGAAACGGGCCTTCCCAAGCTGGAAGACGGCATTGCACAGATTGACAGTGGGTTGCAGCAGATCGAGCAGGCAGAGGCACCGCTGGAAATGAGCCTGAATCTGGCCCGAACTGCGCTGACCAGTGCACAAGAGCTTTTAGAAACGGTAAATCAGGCTCTGGAAGAAAACCCGGAGGATCAAAACCTTTTGCTGACCAAGGCGGAATTGGAAACTAAAATTCCGGAGTTGGAGACCCAAGTTGCCGATCTGGAGGCCAAACAGGCCGAGCTTACTGCCCAAAAGCAGGAATTAGAGACCAAGAAAGCGGATTTGGAAGCACAGCGGCAGGATTTGGTTGCCAAGAAGCAGGAGGCAGAAAACGGTCTTGCACAGGTAGAGGACGGGTTTTTCGGTCTGAAATCCGCACGAAGTCAGGCGGATGACCGTTTTGCTGCGGCAGAGGCCAGTGTGACCGCTGCACAATTGGAACTGGAAAACGGGAAAAAAGAGCTGGAAAACAACCGGGCAGCCTTGGCATCCGGTGCACAGCAGTTAAAAGAGGGCCGAGCCCAATGGCAAGAGGGCTATATGGAATTCCGGAAAGGTCTCACAGAGGCCATGGACCAGTTGGGCAAAGGAAAGCGAAAGCTGGAAGGCAGTCAGTACCTTCTGGAAACCGGCGCACAGAAGCTGCAAGACATGCAATCCCCGGAGGTCTTTCTGCTGGACCGGAACACCAATGTGGCCTATGTCTGCTATGAAAGCGACAGCTCCATCGTGGAAAGTGTAGGACGGGTGTTCCCGCTGTTCTTCTTTGCGGTGGCGGCACTGGTGTGCCTTACCACCATGAGCAAGATGGTGGATGAAGAACGAACCCAGATGGGTGTCATGAAGGCTTTGGGCTACAGCAGCTGGGACATCAGCCGAAAGTATCTGTTCTATGCAGGAAGTGCTTCTTTGCTTGGCTGTATCATCGGCGTAGCCTTTGGTGCGGTGGTATTCCCAACGGTTATCTTTAAGGGCTATCAAATCATGTACCAGTTCAGCGACAAGGTGAAGCTGATTCTGGACCCCTGGCAATGTGCCTGGATTTGCGGTGGATTTACACTGTGTATGCTCTTGGTGAGCTGGCTGTGCTGCCGCAAGGAACTGGGTGAGGTTCCTGCGGAGCTGATTCGTCCCAAGAGCCCCAAGGCCGGAAAACGGCTGATTCTGGAGCGTCTGCCCATCTGGAAACACCTGAGTTTCCTGCGGAAGGTGGCCATTCGGAACATCTTCCGGTACAAAAAACGACTGATTATGATGCTGGTTGGTGTGGGTGGATGTACGGCCTTGTTGGTGACGGGTCTGGGCTTCCGGGACTCCATTGTAGACATTGCCTCTCAGCAGTTCAGCGAAGTGACCCTCTATGATATGGCAGTCACCTTTGGACATGGACAGGACGAGGCCAAACAGGAAGCCTTCCAAAAGGCCATGGCAGAAAGTTGTGAAGATGCCCTGTTCCTCCATGAGAGCATGGCAGATATGACAGCCGGAGGCAAAACCAAGACCATTCAGATGATTGTCACCCAAGACAGCATGGAAGGGTTTGTGAATCTCAACCGGGAAGGAACGCCAGTTCCCATGCCCCAAAAGGGGGAGGCCCTCATCAGTAACGGTCTGGCCCGGAATCTGGAACTGGATGTGGGAGATTCATTGACTCTTCGCACCACGAATTTGGAAGAACTGACCTTGACCATTGGGGGCATCTATGACAACATCATCAACAACTATGTCATTCTCTCTCAGGACACGGCGGTGGAGCAATGGGGCCACGAGGCAGAGAAAAACACGGCCTATGTGACCTTGCTGCCGGACAAAGACCCCTATGAGGCCGGTGCGCTGGCGGGTTCACAGCCCGATGTGGTGGCCACTTTAATAAGTCAGGATATGAACAACCGAATCGAAACCATGATGACAAGTATGAACTACATTGTGGCCCTGATTGTGTTATGTGCTGCGGCCTTGGCATTCGTTGTGATTTACAACCTTACCAATATCAACATTACGGAGCGGGTTCGGGAGATTGCAACCATTAAGGTGCTGGGCTTCTATCCCATGGAATTGGCCGCCTATGTGTTCCGGGAGGGCTTGGCCCTGACGGCGATGGGCTGTATCGTAGGTCTGGGAGCCGGCAAACTCCTCTTGAACTTCGTAATCCGCAACATTCGGGTGGATATGGTCTATTTTACCCCCCAAGCCTCGATTCTTACTTATCTGCTGGCGGCAGTCCTCACCTTTGTATTTTTCGTTCTGGTGGATGTACTGTTGTACTTCAAACTGGAAAAGATCAATATGGCAGAGGCGTTGAAGTCGGTGGAGTAACCAAAGGGGGCGGTCTCAAAGCAAAAGAGACCGCCCCGTTTTCTGTCATGGAATGGGAGAAATTGGCTTGACTTTTTTAAGGGGTATACCATAAAATGGAAAGAACGTGGCGCATTTGCCCGTGGTATCTTATGGGAAAACAGGGCAAGATACGCCTGTAGCAAAGAAAGATTAACTATTAAAAGTCAATCCCTAAAATGAGTGGAGGGGGTATTCACC
>CAUWEI010000061.1:0-15554 GCA_963557675.1 uncultured Oscillospiraceae bacterium
TCGTGTAAAAGTGTTAAAATTTTATAAGGATTTTACGCAATTTTTCACCAAACGACCAAACCCGAATAGAATATAGCAGTGCGTATAAGCACATCATGGAAATGGAAAACAGGAGGGGAAATTATGGAACATTTTAGTTCCTGCGTACCAATACCTGTCGAATCTGGTACCTCAATAAACCATGTTGCATTTGATGGCTGTGACTATTTCTGTACGATTCGATGCAAATGTGAAATCATTCGATTTGACCCATGTTCTCAGAGGGTACACAGATACTGCACAAGCAGAGAGTACGATTGTATCTGCTATGACTACTGCGACCACTGTTTTTGGACCTCATCAAGAACGAACGGTAACAAGCTTTTTAAGCTGGATTGCAGCATGAACGAAATAGACTGCATCCCTATTTGTACACCGGGTCAAAATGACGTTATTACAGGCGTTTCCTATAACTGCTGTAAAGATGCATTGCTTGTTTCCTATCTTTGCTCGGTGGTAGAAGTTGACAAGCAAAGTGAAAAGTCCAGCGTGCTGTATACGACCAGAAAATATTGGATTGTAGATGTATTGAGTATCTGCCCGGGAATACTGCTTACGGTATTAAAGAACGGCCATTACTATATTCAAGTGCTCAATTGATGGGGAGAAAAAATAGGCTGTTATTGCCTGGATTCTCCAGATAAGCCGCAAAATCTAATATTTAATCCATGCGAATCGAATTGTCCCAGGGAGGAAATCCGTGCATTTGTTTTGAAAAAGAACTGTTATCCCTATCTATGTAAATGTAGTCTTTCTTTAGGTTCCTTGTGCTTTAAGCCATGCCGTTGTAACTACAGAATTTGCGAAGAGTGCTGCTGCGAGGAAAAGTCGTGTCATACACCATGTGAAGACGTTATGGAGTCTATTGCATTAGTGGAAACCGCACTGTCTCATATTCTAAACGCAGAAGGAGAGAAAATACAAAAGGTGCTTAGCAGCACAGATGACATAGATAAAATTCTGTGCGTCAATCGGGAAGTGAATAAAACCATCGTGAATGCAACGCATTTAGAGCATACGCTGTATGCAAAACTCAGTGCGTTGTCAGATTGTGGCCTTTGCGATGATTGTAAAGCTCCACCGGACGATTGCAAGGCCTAAGCATCATTCACATTCCGACGAAAGCTGCATAAGGTGGAGTAGGGTGTGCTTCACCCAAAGCCTTCGGAAAAGAGGTGGATTTGCGGAATCGCAATTACAACCACAGAAATGGCATTGCAGTGCAACGATGATACTGTAATTGTCCATGCGGTAAAGAATGTAAGTTTCCAGAATAACCTATCAATTATAAGGAACGATTGATTATGAGTATGCCAATCATTACCCCGGGAACCGAAACCAGATGTCAGGCCATTACCGATATTATCTCAAGTGTAGCGTTGGAACAGGCGGCCCTCTCTCATATCATTTATGTAGAGGGCGATAAAATCCAGAAGATCGTAGAAAATGCCGTAACAGCAGGTGAAATGCTGGCGGTAAACAAATCCGTGCGCTCTATGCTCAATGCAATTAGTAGACTGGAAATGGTTCTGCAAGGGAAGCTGGAGCTGTTTGAGGATTGTCTGTGTGACGAATGTATGGAGCAGGACGATATGCAGTAATCCGTATCAAATGAGTGCCGTTTCATGTTCAGCCATTCTATCTTGACAGACACGGGAAACTAAAATTTCTCTGGATTGTGTAAGCAGATCGATACAAAAGAAGTAAAATAAGACTGGAGTGGTGTACACTGCACACCACTCCAGTCTTTATAATGTTCGGTTTTAAAATGCGTGTTATAGAGCTTCCATCAATTCCAAAATAATGCCATCGGGGTCCTTAAAATACACAGCCTTGCTTTTTCCAAAACCATCTGCTGTAAAATCGAAGTCCTGAGGCTCGGATAAGAACTCCACTCCGAGAGCACAGAGCCGTCGATACTCCTGCCATAAATCATCGGTGAGGAAGCAGAGTTCAGAAATGGAAGTGGAAAAGAGATCGGACTTTTTGGCAACGGCTGTCTCAGAGGTAAACTGGATTAGCTCCACAGAAGGACCTTTCAAATGGTCGCTTCCGTTGAGATATGCCACTCTGGCTCGACAGTCTGGCTTTGCAAACAGTTTTTCGGTGGCTTTGCCATCCATGGTCAGTTCTCCCTGAAAAGTGAAGCCCAGGGTATCCCGATAAAAGCGAATGGAACGGTCCATGTCAGTTACAGTAAGACCTACATGCAAAATAGATGTAATCATGGGTAGGATCCTCCTTATCGAAGTTGGTCATTCTTTGATTGCTGCCAAAAGGGATCGAAACAGGAAGTAAAGTCCAATACTAAGGATAACATGTCCAATTCCGGCTAAACCACCAATCATATGATCCCAGAAGCTGCTGATGGGAAGGGAAAAGAGCTGAACCGTGCCACGCACGGTCATAAAGGCCAGAGACAGAATGAGGCCAGTATTGTAGGTACAAACGAATCGATGGAATGTCTTGTGCTGTTGCAGATGAAATACCTGCATGAATACGGGAACCAAAAGGAAAACGAGTGCTCCCAGGACAAGTGCGTGACCATGTACAAGAGCCAATACAGATTTACCCGTATAACCAGTATAATAGGCTGCTTCGTGGTAAAATAAACCTGCTGCCAGACCGAAAATCAGATAAGCAGCGGAAATGTGAATCATTTTTTCATGGAAACCTCCGAAGTTGAACTTTTTTGATTGTGTATTCAGTATAGCACATTTTAGAAACGATGACTAGTAGGTACCTTTTGGTGCGTATGAAGCATAAAAAGGGACATGACTCGCTTAATCCAGACAGAATGAAGGGAATATCCCACATTCTGGAGAAAAAGACAAACCATGTCCAACTGTAATGTATGAAATGCACAATTCTCTATAATAGTACATCAACAAGCGGCAGTCTCCTGACACCGTTCAATCATTGCTTCCAGATCGCCCTGCTTCAATTCGCAAATTCTGTGAGCGAAGGCCTGGATGTCCTCGGTCATTCCTTTTTCAAGCCAGCTAATAACGAGGCCAAAGCACACGCATTTGACATACTCAATCAGCACTTTTCGGTCAAACTCAGAAACCGTTTTTCCCATCAGAATTTCATCAATATAGACGGTAACTGCATGCTCACAGACACGCCACTGATATTGTTCATAGACATCCCGATTCACAGAACGATAAATATGAAGCACAGCTTTTCGGTTTGTGAGGGCAAATCCAATGATTGCCTCCAGACAGTCCTCAATGGAAGTGATTTTAGGGTGCTCCATGATAATTCGATCGGCATCGTCTTTGATGATGGTTTCCACCAGATGGGGGATGCCCTGAAAGTAATAGTAAAAGGTATTCCGGTTCACACCGCAATCGTCCACAATATCACGAACGGAAATTTGTTTCAGTGGTTTTTCGTTGAGTAGCTTTACAAATGAATTGCGAATGGCCTTCTTTGTAAAATCTGCCATAGAACGGAACTCCTTTCGCCCATACAAAATAGTGTATACCATTATACCATAAGTGAGCCAGAACGCAAGCGCACACAGTAATGAAGAAGATTCTGCCGCAAGATAGAAATCTTGTTATGGACAAATAACACCGCAGACTGGGGGATTCCCAATCTGCGGTGTTTCCTTAACCCTCTGTTCGGACAGCCTCAATGGGGCTGCCTTTCTTCAATTTAGATACGGCATAGAACATGGTAATAAATACGACTAAGAAAATACAGCTTGCTGCAATGAGCAGGGAGGTGAACGGAATCTGGTAAGAACCACTATGGATGTTCAGATAAATTCCGTAGCTGATCAAAAGGCTGAGGGGAATTCCATAGAGCAATGCTTTGAGGCCGTATTGGATACATTCAAAGGCCATCATTCGATATAGCTCACGGGATTTCATACCAACGCTTCGCAGCATACCAAAATCTTTCTGTCGCAGGGAGAGGTTAGTAGAAATGGTATTAAACACGTTGCAAATGCAGATCAACGAAATAAGGACAATGAATCCAAAGGTAAAGGTATTGACCATAGCAATGAGGTTCCGATTCCGAATCTGCTCTATAAGATAATCGGTGTATTGGTATTCCTCGGTGTCCAGAAAAGAAATAGCCGAATTATAATCCGTTACACGGACAGCCATGGAGTCAAAGGAACGGTGAGACATGGATAAGGGCATTACCAATACAATAGAATGTTCGTCACCAGGGTGTGTTATGCCAATGGGAAGCTCCTCAATTTGTGCCCCAAGTTTTACACGTCGGATTTCGTTTGCAACGGAACTTGTAAACAGTGGCTCTGCGCTCATTTCTCCGGTTTTGGGGTTCAGGAGATAGTAGCAGTTGCTTACGGAACCATTTCGATTTTCTTGCCGGACAATTATATTGATGCTGCCGTCCTCCATAATAAAATCATTGGGTGTTTTTATATGAAGAGGCATTTCTGGATTCGATCGATAGGCATAGACCGGCATATCATCATAGAGGAACGCACCGGAGTAAGCAAAATCTTCTGAGATGGATTCGATCGATTGCTGTACCTCCTGAGGTAGATTGAACTCAAAAAGTTGTATGGATTCGGCATTGTCCTTAAATATTTTTTCGCGGAAAACAGTTCGAGTGACCTCATCCGTAGCGTCATCATACTCATACAGGGCAATTTCTGCGTTGCATACCAGTGCAGAGGGGGATTCTGGATTGAAATAAGGAGCGGGGTCGATGTGATTCTGTGTGAGATAATTCCGAAATACGTCATCCTCCAGGTAAAAAATCTGCACAGCTTTTTCGTTCATGCTTTGAGTGGATTCAGTGGATTCATAGCGGCGGTTCCATAAGTCCTGATAGCCTTGAGAAAAGCTGTCCTCCGGAATGAAGGTAGAAAAAATGCTGCCGGTCAATAGAGCACTATCCCCAAAAGCAGGATTGGAGCGGATTTTCTGTAGATCTTCCTGGGAAGAAACATTGACCAATAAATCAAAGTTGTAGGTAGTCAGATTTTCCGCAGCCGATTTTTTCAGCTCATTAGAGAAGCTTGTGGCCGATATGAAAAGGACTAGACTGATGGTGAGAGAGATTACCGTAGCTCTGTATTTCCTTTTGTTGACGGTGTAATATTTTTTTGCAAGCGTTCCCGGCAAACCAAAGAGCTTTGAAGTTCGCCTGCTAAGGCTGACGGCTTTCACCGGAATCTGATATTCCTGTGTCTGGCGAATGGCGGCAATCGGAGCAATTTTGGTTGCACGCTTGGCTGGAATCCAGGCAGAGAGCAGCACGGTCAGAAGTGCAATGAGGCCAGCCAGCAGAAAAGCAGGGAAAGAAGGAATGGCTCTGAGATAGACCTCGCTGCCAGCAAAGCCGCCGAACAAATCCAGCAGAATGTCTTTGCAGAAATACAGAACCACAGCAATTCCTAAATATCCAAAGAGGATTCCCAGGGGAATTCCAATACTACATAGAGACAGAGCCTCAAAAAATACGCTCCGTTTCAGCTGCTTTTTGGTTGCTCCAATGCTGGACAGCAAACCAAACTGTTTCGTCCGTTCGGAAATGGAAATGGAAAATGCATTGTAAATCAAACTGACCGAACCAACCATGATAATAGCAATCAGAACGATGCAAAGGGAACGGACCATGGAATTGATGTTGCTGTATTTGCTGACACCATAGAGATCCAAAAGAGAACTGTTGACACTGCAGGTCTGTCCGTAGAACCGTTCACTCAAATCATAGGCTTCCTTGGGCGAATTGGTCTTAACAAAAAAATGCTGCCACGCAGAAGGTTCTTCCTGCCCGTCGGCATAGGTCAGCAAACTATTAAAATAATAAGCCTGGTCATACACATTGCTGTAGCGAGTGGTGATACCGACCAGTTCATACTGCTTT
This sequence comes from uncultured Oscillospiraceae bacterium, assembly GCA_963557675.1. Classification (GTDB taxonomy): domain Bacteria; phylum Bacillota; class Clostridia; order Oscillospirales; family Oscillospiraceae; genus Faecousia. The sequence continues at coordinate 5,899 of CAUWEI010000061.1, forward strand.
GTGAAAAATTTGGCATCGGATGCAGGGAGCTCCACAGTATTATTTGTATGATCCTCCCCTGTATATTTCGGTGCAACTTGCAATTCCAACTTCTGACCAACGGAACAAGGCACACCGGCACGCTGGAACGTCTCATATAGGTCCTGCGTGATTAAAATTTCATCACTGGTTTGAGGCAGACGACCTTTCAGAAGAGGAAAGCTCATCATGTCAAAGAACGTTTCATCACCGGCACTCATTATGAAAGTTTGCTTGCCTATATCGTCCGTCTGAAAGCTTGTAAAGCCGAGGGTTTTCAGATTACCAATCTCACTGACGGATTTTTCCTTCTTTAGACCTTCCAAATCTTCGTCGGTTGCGTAATCATACTCCAAAAAATAGTCGCCGGAGTATTCAATTTGCTCCTCAATCATGAAATTTAACAGACTGGCACCCAGAGTAACTACGGCGATGAACATGGCGGCAGAGACAATAATGCCAGCAATGGTCACTAAAGTTCTGGTTCGATTCTGCCACATGGAACGCCAAGTGAAGTGATTCATAATCTTCATCGAATCACCTCATCTCTTACGATGTGACCGTCTTCAATGGCAATGATTCGATCTGCCTGCAAAGCGATGGATTCATCGTGAGTAATGACAATCAGCGTTTGCCCATACTGCTTGTTGCTCAGCTTCAGAAGCTCCACGATTTCCTGAGAATTCTTGGAATCCAGGTTGCCGGTAGGCTCGTCCGCCAAAACAACAGCAGGAGAATTCATCAAAGCTCGTCCAATGGAGACACGCTGCTGCTGACCGCCGGAAAGCTGATTGGGAAGATGCTTTTCCCGACCGTTCAGCTTTAAAATCCCCACAAGTTCTTCCAGCCGCTCCTGATTGACCTTTCTGCCGTCCATCAGAACCGGAAGAGTCATATTTTCTGTCACATTGAGGACCGGAATCAGATTGTAGAACTGATAAATAAGACCGACCTGACGGCGGCGGAAAATTGCAAGCTGGTCTTCATTTTGGGCAAATACATCCTGACCATCCAGATATACCTTTCCGGAGGTGGGACGGTCTACGCCACCAAGAATATGCAGAAGGGTAGACTTTCCGGAGCCGGAAGGGCCGATGATGGCCACAAATTCGCCTTTCTCCACAGAGAAAGAAACGTTATCCAAAGCACTTACTTGATTTTCTCCCTTGCCGTACGTTTTTGAAAGGTTTTCAACCCGTAAAATTTCCATATCGATAACCTCCTAATGGTTTATGCTCCTAGTATACAAGGGCAAAGTGACAAGCAAGTGACTTCCAGGTGACACATTTGTCATAATAGCGGATTCATATAATTTGCTTATAAAACTTCACAATAAACACAGCACCGGTATCGCTGTTAAGTGCCTGTATTGTTCCGTTCTGAGAGAGAATGATGGAGCGGGCCAAGGCCAGACCAATGCCATAGCTGTTCCCTGAAGCATTGGAACCTTTATAAAAACGCTCAAACAGGTGCGGAATATCCGCAGGGTCAAAGCCGGGCCCCGTATCCTCCACGGTAATTTTAGTAAAAAGCGGTGTTTCCTGAGCGGTAATCGTAATGGAACCGCCATCCGGCGTGTGTTCCATGCAGTTTTTTAGAATGTTTCCCAGTGCCTCTACCGTCCAGGTAAAATCCCCATGGAATCGTTCATCTTCACAATGTACAATCAGAGACTGATTCCGTAAATCCATCCCGATTGCAAGCGGAGCAGCAGCCTGTGAAATCAAATGAGCAACGGGAATGGAATCCTGCGCCATTTGGATGGTGCCGGCATCCAGCTTGCTTAACTTCAGCAGGGTTTCCACCAGCCAGTCCATACGAGATAGAAGAGAGCTCAATTCTCTGGAAAGCTCGAAACGCCGTTCGTTGGACAAGTTGGGAGTCCGCAGCATGGCAACCACTAAATTCATAGCGGTCAAAGGAGTTCGCAGCTGATGGGAAATATCCGCCAGAGAATCGGCTAGATAGATCTTGTCAGTCTTACTCACTTCGGCGGATTCCGTCAGCCGCAGAGTCATTTTTTGAATCTGGCTGGCAAGAATGGACAACTCCCCTTCGTTGTATTTCTGAATGGGCAGGGGCGTGCCATGTAAAAGAAGATTTTCTAAATTCTCACTGAGCTGTTGGAGCTGCTTGTAGCGAAAGCGTTCTGTTATCAAGTAGATGCTGGCAATCAGCGCACAGGCGGTCAACACCAGTAAGGCGCAGGACAGGGAAATCGTATACCCAACGACAGAGGTTACCGACGTAACAAGCAGAATAAGCCATAACCCACGGTGCAGTTCCTTGTTATCCGAAAACATGGTCAGTCCTCCAGTTTATAGCCCATTCCCCGGACGGTATGAATGTATCTGGGATTTTTGGGGTCCGGTTCGATTTTTTCCCGGAGTCGCTTAATATACACCGTCAAGGTGTTGTCTCCTACAAAATCACCGGCACAGTCCCAAATTTCCTCTAACAACATATCCCGGCTCAGCACTTGTCCACGCCGATTGAGGAATAGAAGAAGCAGCTTGTACTCCAAAGCGGAAAGATAAAGGTCCTGACCGTTTCGTGTTACGGTTCCTTTGTCCATGTCTACGACCATATCGCCTAGAGTGACAGTCCGCTGACGTTTTCCGGTTCTCCGCAAAACACTCCGAATCCGGGAAACCAATTCTCTGGGACGAAAGGGTTTGGCTATATAGTCATCTGCTCCCATATCCAGACCAGTAACCACGCTATATTCATCCCCAGAGGCGGTAAGAAAAATAACGGGAATTCCCAGTCTCTTGGCGTGGGCGCAGACGGCAAAGCCATTGCCTTCCGCAAGAGAAATATCTACCAGGGTCAGATCGGGATGCTGATCTTCCAGCATAGCAATGGCATCACTTTGACCTGTAGCCGAGGAAACTTGAAAATTTTCGCTGGAAAGGAAACTGCTAAGGGTCCGAATGATTGCAGGGTCATCTTCTACAAGCAATAATCGATCCATGATAACACCTCCATTTTTTCCTATCATAGCATTTTTGCTCCGATATTTCCATTACAGTTTTGTCATTTTCCCACTGCCCAAGTGGGAGAGAGTTGAGGGGTAGTCCTTGCATCTGCTGGAAAGATTGGGTATAATGAGCGAAAGAGAAAGTGGGTGGATGGATGGCTTATCGTATTGCGATTTGTGATGACAGTGTAACCGATGCTTTGTATGTGCAGGAAATCCTGACGGCATGGGCAACGAAACGACAAATTGAGGTTCAGACTGAGGTGTTCCCGTGTGCGGAAAATTTCCTGTTCCATTATGCAGAAGACAAAGACTATGATATTCTCCTGCTGGACATTGAAATGGGAGCCATGGACGGGGTTACAATGGCAAAACGGGTACGGCAGGACAACGAGGCTGTGCAAATTGTATTTATTACCGGGTATTCCGACTATATTGCAGAAGGGTATGAAGTGGCGGCTCTTCATTATTTGATGAAGCCGGTGAACAAAGAAAAGCTGCTTACGGTACTGGACCGGGCATTGGAGAAGCGAAAGCAGAATGAGCGTTTTCTGTATCTGGAGCTGTCCGGGGAAATGGTGCGGCTGCCATTTTATGAGATTCGCTATCTGGATGTCCACCAGAACTATGTCACCGTCCATGGAAAACAGCACTACACGGTGAAACGTACCTTGGGAGACTTTGAGAAAGAATTGGACGACCGATTTAGTCGAGTAGGCAGAGGAATGATACTGAATCTCAAATATATCCAGCGGGTGACAAAAACAGAGGTGCGACTATCGGATGGAACAATTCTTTCGTTGCCAAGAGGGGCCTATGAGCCTCTGAACCGGGCGATTATTGCACATACATAAGGAGAAACGACTATCGCTACCTCAATGCTATCATGGAATATATCAAAGCAGAAGGTATTCCCAGTATATAGAAAAGTCGGATAGGAGGGCAATATGTCCCTGTTTTCAAAACAAATTGATAAGAGAATTGCTGCTTATCAGCGAGAATTGATTGAGACCCACTATCAGGAGGTGGAAAATATGTACCGCCAGATTCGTGGCTGGCGGCATGACTATCGGAACCATATCCAAACCATGAAAGTGTTGGCTGCCAACGGTGATATGGACGGAATCAAGTCCTATCTGGATGAGCTGGACACGGACCTCAATACGGTAGATACGGTGGTCAAGACTGGAAACAGTATGGCGGATGCCATTTTGAATAGTAAAATTTCCCTGGCAAAGTCAAAAAACATCCCGGTGCAGGTAGATGCACATATTCCGGTGAAGCTCAAAATGTCTGAGCTGGATTTGTGCTGTATCATCGGAAATCTGTTTGACAATGCCATTGATGCCAGCCTGTCCCTTCCGGAGGAACAGCGCCTGATTCGGGTGTATATGGATATGAAGAACACCCAGCTTTATATCTCCTTTACCAACTTTACTTCCTCTAAGAAAATGGAAAAGATGGGAAAGCTTTTTAAGACCACGAAAGGTGACGGCCACGGCTTTGGACTTGTTCGGATGGATAATATCGTTGAGCGCTTGGATGGCTACCTCAGCCGCAACAGTGAGGATGGAGCCTTTACAACAGAAATTTTAATCCCTCAGGTGTGACAATACTGAGTGGTTACAGCCGGATGAACTGCGTTGCGCCCCGGTGAAAACGGCCTACAAACGCTGATTTTTGCAATTCGTCCCCCAATTTTAACGATTCGTCCCCAGAATCATGCGGGGGCGAATTTTTATGCTATGATAAGCCAAGAGGTGAGGACATTGAAAGAAACGAAAAAACCAAAGTACAGTATGGCCCAGAACATCGGATTTATGTTAAGAAGAGCGTGGAAAATACACAAAAGTGTTTTGGTGCTGTGCGTTGTGTACGCTGTATTGGAAGTCGGAATCAATTTGGCACAGCTATTCATTGCACCGGCAGTCTTGGAAAAAGTAGAACAATTGGCTCCACTGACACAGCTCCTTGGAACCATAGGACTATTTTCGTTGATCTTAGTTGTGCTGAACGGATTGCGGGAGTATGTGGATTTAAACACGCTATTTGGACGTGTTGACATCCGAGCTAATATCATCAATGACATCAACTATAAGGCGTGTACTACATCCTATCCCAATACCCGTGACCCCGAAATCCTGAAAATGCAAGAAAATGCGATGAATGCTTGTGAGGGCAATGATGAACCTACCGAGTATATATGGACAACACTGACCTCTTTGCTGCTGAATATCGTTGGATTCTTCATTTACTTAATGTTGCTGTCAGAGCTGAACATCGCTTTGAGCATTATTGTGGTGGTGACAACCACAGCCGGATTTTTTGTCAGCAGACATGTGAACGAGTGGGTATACCGTCATCGGGAGGAAGAAGCCCAATATTACAAAAAGATGGGCTATATCCGAAAAAAGACGGAATCGGTAGCCTTAGCCAAAGACATCCGGATTTTCGGCCTGGGGCCGTGGCTCAATGCGATCTATGAAAGCACCTTGAATTTGTACGATGCATTCATCATGCGGAAAGAAAAAAAGTATATTTTGGCCTGTGTTGCGGATGTTGTACTTGGATTTTGCCGAAATGGAATTGCCTATCTGTACTTAATCCATTTGACCTTAAATAAGAATCTTGCTGCATCCGAATTTTTGTTGTACTTTACAGCGTTTAGCGGATTTTCCACATGGGTAACTGGAATTCTGAATGAATGCGCTGCATTGCATAAAGAGAGCATCAGAATTTCTGTCGTACAGGAATATCTGAATTTGCCGGAGCCGTTTTGCTTTGAAGGCGGAATCTCCATTCCCAAAGCGGAGCATTATGAACTGCGTTTGGAACATGTGACCTTCTGTTATCCCAATACGGATAAGGAAATCATTCACAACCTAAATCTGACTATTCACCCCGGTGAGAAGCTGGCGATTGTGGGCTTGAATGGTGCAGGTAAAACGACCTTGGTGAAGCTTTTGTGCGGACTCTATGACCCGGACAAGGGACGGGTATTGCTCAACGGCATTGATATTCGGAAATTCAATCGCAGAGAGTACTATGCAATGTTCTCTGCGGTGTTTCAGGAATTTTCTGACTTGGATGTTACGGTAGCGCAGACGGTTTCTCAGACCGTTGAAAACATTGATATGGAGCGGGTCAAAGATTGCATTGTAAAGGCGGGCTTGACCCAGAAGGTAGAGGAATTGCCTCATGGATATGATACCCACCTGGGAAAGAAAGTGTATTTGGACGGCGTCCAGCTGTCCGGTGGCCAGAATCAGCGGCTAATGCTGGCAAGAGCCTTGTATAAGGATGGCCCCATTCTGGTTCTGGACGAACCTACCGCAGCTCTGGACCCCATTGCAGAAAATGACATTTATACAAAATACAGTGAGATGACAGCGGGGAAAACCTCTGTTTTCATTTCCCATCGACTGGCATCTACCCGCTTTTGTGACCGTATTCTTTTCCTGAAAGATGGCGTGATTGCGGAAGAAGGAACCCATGAGAGCCTGATGCAGTTGGGTGGCGGATATGCCAATCTGTTTGAGGTACAGGCTCGCTATTATCAGGAAGGATGGGATTATGATGGCGAAGAAATCTGAGAAAATCACATTGCGGGAAACCTTCAGGATTCACTATAGAGCGTTTCAGGACATCCGAAAGTATTGCCCCGGAATCTTTACTGTAACTGCCCTTCATTCCATTGTCAGTGCTCTAAGTCCCTATGTGACCATTTATCTGTCTGCTCGGATTATAAACGAGTTGGCAGGGCTAAGAAGAGCAGATGTACTGTGGCCTCTGGTGCTGCTTACCATTGGAAGCACAGCACTGCTTGCACTTCTCGCCGGGGTGCTTCTTCGTTATAAAAATGCCATGGGTGCCAAGTACAGTGTCCGAAAGAATTACATCTTTGCTGATAAGATGATGTCTATGGACTTTGCGGACATCGACAAAACAGAAACCCATGATACCTTGTCACAAATCAAGCAAAATGAGCAGTGGACGGGCTGGGGATTGAATCGGCTTTTCACATTTTTTGCAGATTTTCTGCAAAGTGTCTTTGGTATTTTGGGAGCCATTGCATTGACAGTAAGTCTGTTTGTCATGCCAGTTCCTGAAACAGCAGGAGCACTGACTGTCCTGAATCATCCGGTTTTCATTTTGGTGTTTATTGCAGTGCTTGCTCTTGCCACTGGATTAGGCCCAATGTGTAAGAATAAAGTGGTGGGTTATGAGGTAACCTACGCAGAAGATGCACGCTTTGGCAATCGCATTTTTGGTGCATTCGGATTTCTGTCCACCGACCGCTCAAGAGCATTGGACATTCGTATGTATAACCAGCAGGTTATAGCACGGCACTATATGAATATGGATAAGACCTTTAGTGTCGGCGGAAAAATGTCAAAGCTCGCAGCAGGCCCTGCAGGAGCATGGACCGCTGCTTCTGCCTGTATCAGTGCAGGACTGACGGGTGTAGTTTATGTGTTTGTCTGCCTGAAAGCCTGGGCGGGGGCATTTAGCGTGGGTTCTGTGACGCAGTATGTAGGGGCTGTCACGGCTCTTTCCAAGAACATTTCCTTGATGATTGAAACCATCGGAACCATGAAAGGCAATGTTCCGTTTATGCGAACCACATACCAGTTTTTGGATATTCCCAATACGATGTATCAGGGAAGTCTCACCACAGAAAAACGAGCAGACCGGAACTACGAAGTGGAATTCAAGAATGTCTCTTTCAAATATCCCGGTTCCAGTCAATGGTCTCTGAGTCATGTAAATATAAAGTTTCAGGTTGGAAAACGCCTTGCAGTCGTAGGAGAAAATGGCTCCGGAAAGACTACCTTTATCAAGTTGTTGTGCAGACTCTATGACCCTCAAGAGGGACAGATTCTGCTCAATGGCATTGATATTCGGAAATATAACTACCGGGATTATATGGATATTTTCTCTGTAGTGTTTCAGGATTTCCAGTTGCTTTCTCAGCCTCTGGGAGCCAATGTAGCGGGTAGTTTGACCTATGACAGGGAACGGGTGCGGAAGGCGTTAATCGATGCAGGCTTTGGTGAGCGGCTTAATGCCATGCCTCAGGGACTGGATACTTATTTGTATAGAGACTTGGAAGAGTCCGGTGTCGATGTATCCGGCGGTGAGGCACAGAAGATTGCCATTGCCAGAGCACTCTATAAAGATGCGCCCTTCATCATTTTGGATGAACCTACCGCAGCTCTGGACCCCATTGCGGAGGCGGAAATTTACAGCAAGTTCAATGAGATTGCCGGAGATAAGACAGCTATTTACATCAGCCATCGTCTGTCCTCCTGTAAGTTCTGCGATGAAATTTTGGTGTTTGATGCAGGAGCCTTGATTCAGCAGGGAACCCATGAGGAACTGCTTGCAGACGAAACCGGTAAATATTGTGAGCTATGGAATGCTCAGGCACAGTACTATACCAATAAAGCTGTATAAAAATAGCACCGATGTTCGGAGAACATAGAGGCCGAACATCGGTGTTTATTCTATGGGGAATTGGAAATAAATGACATACAGGGAGAGGTGGTCTGGTTTATTTGGTCGGACTCCCGGCATTTAGGCACAGCGGAAGAATTGTCCATTGCATATGACCTTCGTAATGGTATACTTATCTGTACAAAGAAGCTCATATCTGTGGGATCGTATGGAGGAATAGAAGATTATGAAAATCGGTGTGGTTGATGTAGGTGGCGGTTACCGTGGTATCTATGCGGCTGGGGTATTGGATTATTGTTTAGACCAAAAGATTCACTTTGACCTGGGCATTGGTGTTTCCGCAGGCAGTGCCAATCTGATTTCCTATATCGCAGGACAAGTGCGGCGGAATTATCAATTCTATACAGAGTATGGACTCCGAAAAGAGTATGCGGGAGCCAAAAACTTCATTACAAAGGGAACTTTCATTGATTTGGACTATGCTGGCAGTACGCTTAGTAATTCCGATGGAGAATACCCCATTGATTATCCCGCTATGGTAAAGAATCCCATGGAGTTGTATGTGGTTGCAACGGAAGCGGAGACCGGAAACCCCCGATACTTTGAGAAAGGAGATATTTCTCAGGATCACTATGATGTAATGAAGGCATCTTGTGCCATTCCCTTTGTCTGCCATCCTTACCCGGTAGAGGAGACCTTCTATTTTGACGGAGCACTGTCCGACCCTGTCCCAGTACAGAAAGCCTTTGATTTGGGCTGTGATAAAGTTGTTGTCCTTCTGACAAAGCCGGAAAGCGAGATTCGGACATCTGAAAAAGACGAAAAAATGGCACACTTGATTCGCCGCCATTATCCCGAAGCAGCAAAAAAACTGTGTCAGCGGGCTAACCGGTATAATACAGGGGTTGCTGTGGCGCAGCAATATGCCGCAGAGGGAAGGGCACTGATTGTGGCCCCGGATGACACCTGTGGTGTACGCACTTTGACCAGAGACAAAACGGCACTAGATCATCTGTATCAGAAAGGCTATGGAGATGGACAGAAGATTGCAGCGTTTCTGGCGGAATAAATCCGTAAAAGTGTAGAAGCTGCTGTGTATGTAATGGATCGTCACCCAACAAAATAATTACAGAGTTTTCTGGCCAGCAGTTGTAAATGTCAATGAATTTCTTTACCACTGACACTGAATTTGTTTACCAGC
>CAUWEI010000062.1:0-15516 GCA_963557675.1 uncultured Oscillospiraceae bacterium
GCATCTGGCAAAGCCTGTGAGACTGCCTACCAAGATTCCTATTGATGCCAACGACTTTGAATTCGGTGCCGAGGACATCGAGCAGGTGGTAGATACCGGCAACTGGGCCGGTCTCAAATTTACGGGAAAGGTGTCGCTGGAGACTCTGCCTGTGAGCAAATATGCACCATGGCTTGAGAAATTTGTAGGCGATGATATGTCCCTGCTGTCAATGCCGGAAACGGCCGCATCGCTGCGTTTTGTCCCGTTGGGTGTAGAGCTGGATGCGTCGCTGTATCTTCTGAAGGACATCAAGCTGGCGAATGCTGCCATAAAGCTGGGCAAGTTTGAGATGAACAGTCCTCTGCTGGAGCTTCGTCAGACGGAGGTTTGCGGCCTGTATGCCAAAGCAGGTCTGGATATTGCCTGCGATATGATGCAAGAGCGGGCTGCCGTCAATCTGACCGGTCAGGCAGAGCTTTCGGCTCACAGCCGGTTTGTGGGACTGGAATGTCTCGGAAATCTGTGTTACCGGTTTGATTGGTGGATGCTGAATATCAATGAAGCCTACACAGGTAATTTTGCAATTGGTGTATACATCACCACGGGTGGAGACCTGCGTTTTGTTCTGGCGACCTCCAGCTATTCCTCCACCGGTACTCGCAGCGGTAAACTGTACTATATTGACAGCAGCGGCTGCGGCTCCGGCGGAACCTTGAACTAGAAAAGGGGACATGAAGATGAAGAAATTTCTTCCAGCCATTTTGGCCCTGCTGTGTGTACTGCTGCTCCTGCCGGGGCAGCAGGCGGCTGCGGCAGAGCCGAAGCAGGCCAATTTGACCTACCTGGAGCACCCCGGCGATTTGGTGGTCATGTTCCAGTATGATCGTGAAAATGTGGATATCGCTTTCCTGTCCCCGTCGGGAACCGTCCTGCGATATGGAGATGCCGGCGTGGAGATGGCAGAGGGGGACCTCTGGCGGACCTATAAAATCTCCAATGCCGAACAGGGCCAGTGGAAGGTAGAGTACGATCTGGGTGCCAATGAGAAAATCGACTTCTCCATTATCCGGCAGAATCTGGGTGCCTGGCTGCAGTATGTCAAGGTCCAGGTAGCAGACGGTGCAGTGCAGGTGCGGTTTCTGGCCAAGTCCGGGGATGTTAGCTATTATAACTATGAGGTCTATGCCGTCTCCACGGCAGATCCCACCAAGGCAGTAAAGTTGGGTGACGGCAGTGCCCTGGTGGACAAGGAGGAGATCTTTACAGCAGGGGAGAAGACCCTGTCCTCTGGCAGCTACACCATCCGGATCGATCTCATTGCAATATCCGGAGATGCGGAGCTGTTCGATTCCATGACCTCCGAGGAAATCACTTATGAGAATCCCAACGAGCCCGGGACCATTGCCGGCTTTTATACGCAGATCGATCCATTCAACCACACCGTCACTGTGGATTGGGAGGATTTTGCGGATCATGAGCACAATGGCTACCGGCTGTCTGTCTACGGCGACGGGGACACGCTGATTTATCAGCATGAGCCTGAGGCTAGGGAAACCCGGGACAGTGCCGTATACCCCAGCGATACCGGGGTGCTGCGTATCGAGCTGCAGTGGTGTAGCGGCAGCCTCTGGTCCAGTCCTCGGGTGCGGACGGTGGATCTGAAAAACGGGGAACGTCTGAGCCTGCGGACCGATGAGATCACCGGCGGCGGTGAGGCAATTCTCGATTACTCCGTGACGGAGCTCCGGACACTAAAGCTGTGGGTGGATGGTGAGGCCGTGGACACTCTGGAAGTCAGTGGCAGCGGCTTTGTCTCCGTGCCGCTGCATCCCGACATCAACCGCCTCTATGCCGCCATGACGGTGGCGGATTCTGTGTGCTATGTGATCGACACCCGGCTGTTCAGCGATGTGTATCCACCGGAAATCCAGCTATTTGAGGATCTGGATAGAAAAATCTTCACCTCCGACAGATTCCAACTCATCGGCCGTGTGGTGAGCAGCGAGACGCTGACGGTCAACGGCGAACAGGTGGAGCTGCAGGAAAACGGCGATTTCTCTCACACGGTGTCCCTGACCGCCGGGGAGAATCTGCTGGAGCTGCGGGCGGCAGATCCCAACGGCAACGAAGCACTGATGAGCCTGACCGTCATCTGTCGGCCCGGCGGCATGACTGTGGAGCCGGACAGCGTGAGCGTGGAGCACGGAGAAGCCCGACCCCTGTGGGTCCGGTATCTGCCGCTGATGGCGGCGCTGTTGGCCAGTGCATTGATTGCGGTGGTGTCCTGGGCATTTTTGCGGCACAGCAGCAGAAAAAACGGTGTGAAGATGCTGATAGTCTGGGATGTGCTGGTGGGGCTTGTGGAGACCGTGAGTGTGGTGCTCTACATGCTTTATGTGCGTCAGAGCAATTCTCTGGCGTTTCTGGATATTGTGGAGCGTTCACAGCAGGCTGCCATCCGCCATTTGCGGCTGCAGGAGATCTTTGGGCAGATCTCTCTGGCAGGAGCCGGTGTGCTGGCGGTGATGATTGTGCTGACAGTTCTGCTGAATAAGCGGAACAAGCGGGAAAATAAGGGGTAGAGGATATGTTTTGTACAAAATGCGGCACCCGGATGGAGGAGGATGCAAAATTCTGCAAGGTGTGCGGAAGGTCCACGGAGCCACCGGCGTGTGCGGCCCCTGTACAAGAGTCGTTTCATACCGGTCCGGACGCTCAGTGTGCTTCCAATCTGGAAGTGGCGGAGCCTCTGGAGCAGCCACCGGTGTTTGGACAGGAGGCTGAGATGCAGATGCCTGAGGTCCGGCCTGTAGGAGCATGGGTGTGGCTACTGATTGTGCTGCTGGCACTGGCTACAGCGGCAGCCTCCGGTGCGGCCTTCTGGCTGCTGGGCGGCAGGGAATGGCTGATGATGCTTCTGATGCTGCAGTAGAAATCCGTTCTGACAGAATCCATACCGGTCTGTGTTCGGGATTACTGAAATCAGGACAATGAGCATTTCTATAATAAATTCGCACATTCGTATTTCCATACAACATTCTAAGAGAAGACACTGAATAGCTTTCTGGAGCCTGTGCAAAGCACCGCTTCGGTGCTGGTTTCTCCTCAAATAATAACAGCCCTCGGGACGAGTCATTCATCGTTTTCGAGGGCTGTTTGCACTGCGCTTTATGACTGACTCAGCAAAACCAGCCGTGCAGTAAAAATTCCGTCAGAAAATTCTGCTTGGAAATCACCATCATACCGATACGCAATATCCTGCAAAATCTTTGTCCCGTAGCCAGTGCTGTCCGGATGCTTTGCCGGAACTTTTGTGGCAGGGTTGCTGAGCGGATGAGCAGGGAATCTCCCTGCATAGAAAAATCGGAAGCTCACCGCTGCAGTAAGCGGCGACAGAATGAAATAAGCATGAAATTCTACATACTCTATTATTCTTGTGTTGATTGTATCTACATTTTACAGGAGGTTGTTCTGAAATACGAATGTGCGATTCCGAATATAAAGAATTCCGAGGTTGGTTCACTTCGCTTTGAACCTTCCTCGGAATTTTTACTTTACATCGCCTTGCATTGCCGGATTGAAAAGTTTTTAGAGTTTTCTAAATGACTTCCTTATCTGGTGTCACTTCAATGCTGGCCACTCTGCTTATAATTTTATATTATCCTATCAAGGGGCTTTATGTGCTGTCCGTACAAACTGGAGCAGTTCAGTGGTCATGATTGTGGCACTTTCGGCCAATTAAACTCCCGGTGGCTATTTTACTTCTGAGACGGCGCAAAGTGAAAGCTGACAGCTGCAGAGGGAAAGCATGTGAAGAGTTTTTGAGATACAAACGTGGAACCAATGGTGAAAACGCTTTTGGATTTGTTGAAAATGTGCAAAATAAATGACGATACCACATTAAAATTGACTATATTGTGCATAAGTGGTAAAATGAAAATGCAAAGTATTGAATGTAGCCTCTCAGTACTATAAATTGGTATAGCATGAAGATTCTAATTGAATCATACGGAAAGAATGTGAAGAGATGACAGAATGTTATTTAGCACACTTAAGTGAGGACGGTCGGGAGGAAAGGGTAAAGACGCATCTGGAGAATACAGCCCGTATGGCGGCTTCTTTTGCATCAAAGTTCGATGCAGAAGAACAGGGAGCGCTTGCTGGCCTGGTCCATGATATCGGAAAATACAGCCATGATTTTCAGCGCCATATCCGGGGGGATCCCAAACGTGTGGACCATGCCACTGCCGGTGCGGCAGAATGTGCCAAACTGGGACAGTTGCCGGCGGCTTTTGCAGTTGCCGGGCATCATGGTGGACTGCCGGATGGAGGAAGCAGGACAGATCATGTGGATCAGGCGACCCTGTGGGGGCGGCTGAACAGAGCACGAAAGGGAAAGTTGCCTGATTGTAGCGTATGGAAGCAAGATCTTTCCCTTCCGAAAGCAGACGTGCCAGCCTACCTGCGGACCAATTTAACCTCCCGATTGAATTATACCTTTTTTATCAGAATGCTTTATTCCTGCCTGGTAGATGCAGATTTTCTGGCGACGGAGCGCTTTATGTCGGGCTATGACAGGGCGGCCCCTCACATCCCAATGGAGGAACTGGAGAAGAAACTGGATGATTATGTTGCGCCGTGGTTTCCGCCGCAGGGCGAACTTAATACGTTGCGCTGTGCCGTTTTGCAGCAGTGCCGGAAGCTGGGCGAGACGGAAGAACCGGGGTTGTTTACGCTGACAGTACCGACCGGCGGTGGAAAGACCGTATCTTCTCTGGCTTTTGCATTAGCTCATGCGAAAAAGCATGGACTGGATCGGATCATTTATGTTATTCCCTATACCTCGATTATTGAGCAGAATGCGGGGGTTTTTCGACAGATTCTGGGAGAGAAGGCTGTTCTGGAGCATCACAGCGGTGTTCTGTATGACCTGGAGCAGGAGGCGGACCCTGATTCCCTGCGTCTGGCCAAGGCAACGGAGAACTGGGATATGCCGGTGGTGGTGACGACAGCAGTTCAGTTTTTTGAATCTCTGTTCGCCAGCCGTTCCTCTAAATGCAGAAAGTTACACAATCTGGCCCGAAGTGTGATCATTTTTGATGAAGCGCAGATGCTCCCTGTTCCGATGCTGCGTCCCTGTGTTTATGCAATTTCTCAGCTGGTTGCACATTTTGGGGCCACGGCGGTGCTGTGTACGGCAACACAACCGGCACTGATTCCTGTTTTTGAGGAATTTCTGCCCGGGATCAAGGCAAAGGAACTCTGCCCTGCATCTGTGTTTACTTCCTCTGTTTTCAGCCGTGTTACCTTTCGCAAGACGGGAAAGAAATCCTGGGATGAGCTATCAGCAGAACTGAACGAACAAAACCAGGTGCTCTGTATCGTCAACAGCCGAAAAGGTGCCCAAGAAGTGTTTTCCCGACTGGAAGGGGAGGGGTGCTTCCATCTGTCTACGCTGATGTATCCGGCTCACCGGGAACAGATCCTGACAGAGATCCGTTGCAGACTGAAAGACGGTCAGCCCTGCAGAGTGGTGTCTACCTCGCTGATTGAAGCGGGAGTGGATGTAGATTTTCCAGTTGTGTACCGGGAAGAGGCAGGCCTGGATTCTGTGTTGCAGGCAGCGGGCCGATGCAACCGGGAGGGAAAGCGAAATCCGGAGGAGAGTATCGTTACGGTTTTTCAAGCTGAAACACCGCCGCCTCCGTTATTTTCCATCCCGATCCATGCAGGGCGGGAAACAATGGAGAAATTCGAAGCTATCAGCAGCAAGGAGGCGGTCACAGACTATTTCCGCAGACTGCTGGAGCTCAAAGGAAGAGATGCACAGGATGCGGCGCAAATCCTTTCTATGATAGAAACGGAAAATTTCCCCTTCCGTCGGATCGCAGAACGGTTTCATATGATCGATTCTCAGACACGGACCGTATACATCCCGCTGCATAGCGGAGAAGCGCTTGTCGGACGGCTGCGTGACGGAGAACGAAGTCAGGCGCTGTTCCGGCAGCTGGGAAAATACAGCGTTTCGATTTATGAGGCCCAGTTCCGCTCGTTAAATGAAGCTGGGGCGATGGAGCTACTGGAGAATGGAGCAGCGGTGCTGACGGATGTCAAGTTGTATGATCCGCAAATGGGGCTGGCACCGAAGGCAGACAGCGGAAGTGCCTATTTTGTATAAAAGGAAAGCGGTGCGAAGTCTGATTGACTTCGCACCGCTGGGAATCTTCCCTGTTTTATTCCATATTTCAATCCACGCATTTCTGCGACGGTAAGAGTATATCCGATTTTAGTATGAAATACAAGAGAGAACTGTACTTTTTAAAAAACGGGAATAAAAATTCATGGATTAAAAAAGGGAAAAGATGTTGACAACGACAGCAAAAGAGTGTATAGTAAAGTTACAGCAAAAAAGCTGTAGCGAAAGGATGTGAAAAAATGGCGGTCTGTATAGAAGTAATGGGTAATTTTGCGTGCTTTTCCCGGATGGAGTTTAAGACGGAGCGTGTCAGCTATGATGTCATGACCCCGTCAGCGGCCCGGGGCCTGCTGGAAGCAATTTTCTGGCACCCCGGTCTTGTATGGCGGATCGATCGGATCCATGTGTGCGCGCCGATCCGCTTCACAAATCTGCGCCGCAACGAGGTCAAGTCTGTTCTCAGTGCCAGAAATGCCAAATCGGTGATGACGCAAGGCAAGGGGAATCTGTATCTCGATACCCATGCGGATATCCAGCAGAGGGCGGCGATGATGCTGCGGGATGTCCACTATGTCATTGAAGCTCATTTTGAAATGACAGAACGGGCAGCCCCTGGGGATAATCCGGGAAAATTTCAGGAGATGATCACACGTCGGGCCGGTCGAGGACAGTGCTATCATCAGCCATATTTTGGTTGTCGGGAGTGTCCGGCGAAGTTTAAGCTCTGTACCGAGCGTCCACCTTGTCCGGAGGAATTAAAAGGCAGGAAAGACCTGGGCTGGATGCTTTACGACATGGATTATTCCGACCCGGAAAATATTCACCCCCGTTTCTTTAAAGCCACACTTCAGGATGGGGTGTTGGAAATTCCACCTTGGAACAGTCAGGAGGTGCTGGGATGATTCTGCAGGCATTGGTGAATCATTACGAGGCGCTGCTGAAGCAAGGACAGATCTCTCCCCCGGGATGGGGGCAAGTGGGCGTATCCTACGCTCTGTGCATTGACGATGTGGGAGCTCTCGAACAGGTGATCTGTGTAAAAACAGAACAGCAGCGTGGTAAAAAAACGGTGCTGGTTCGACAGAATATGCGGCTCCCGGCACCGGTGAAACGATCCAGCGGCATAGTCCCTAATTTCCTGTGTGATAATGCTGCTTATTTTCTGGGTGTGGACAGCGAGGGAAAGTCCCAGCGAGCCAGAGATTGCTTCGCCGAGGCCGGGCGGCTTCATCACCAGATCCTAAGCGGTGTGGATACACCGGCGGCTAAGGCATTACTGGCTTTCTTCGATAGCTGGGATCCAGAGATGGCAGAATCCCATCCGGTGCTGCTGGATGGGATGGAGAATATTGAGGCCGGAGCTAATCTGGTATTCCGCTATGACGGGGACTATATTCACAACGATCCCGCCATCCGTCAGGCCTGGGATGCCTATTACAGTCGGACAGAGGAAGAGGGCGGCATGGGAATCTGTCTGGTTACGGGACATGAGGATATGATTGAGCCTGTTCATCCATCCATCAAGGGAGTGCAGGGCGCTCAGTCCAGCGGCGCTTCCCTGGTGTCCTTTAACGCAGACGCATTCTGCTCCTATGGAAAAACGCAGAATTATAATGCGCCGGTTGGCAAGTATGCAGCCTTTGCCTACACGACAGCGTTGAATCATCTACTGGCAGACCGGAAGCATGTATTCCGCATGGGAGATGCTACGGTGGTATTCTGGGCAGAAAGTGCGGAAGAACCCTATCAGGAACTGATGGGCATGGCAGCCTTTGGGATGTCCTCGCATTATGAAGAAAATGAACTCCGAGATGTCTGCGGCAAACTCTGCCAGGGGATGGCAGTGGAGTTCGAGGAAGAACTTCTGGATCCGGAAATGCGGTTTTATATTCTGGGCCTGTCTCCCAATTCAGCTAGATTATCCGTTCGGTTCTTCTTGCAAAACAGCTTCGGCAATTTCCTGAGAAATGTACAGGCTCACCATCAGCGGATGGAGATCATCCGCCCGGCCTTTGATAAGTTCGAACTGATCCCACTGTGGAAAATGCTGGATGAAACGGTCAATCAGAATGCAAGAAACAAATCCCCGGTCCCCAACCTGGCCGGAGAGACCCTCCGCTCCGTCCTGAACGATGCACCCTACCCGGCCCAGCTGCTTAGCGGTGTGGAGCTACGTATCCGGGCAGAGCGAGAGATCAGTCGAGGCCGGGCGGCAATCATCAAGGCGTATTATTTGAAAAATAGGCACAGCGATGTGCCAGAGGAGGTATTAACCGTGTCCCTGAATCCCAACAGTGTTAATGTTCCCTATATCTTGGGCCGACTGTTCTCGGTTTTGGAGAGTATCCAGTCTGCAGCCAATCCCGGCATCAATACCACCATCAAGGATCGGTATTTCAGTTCTGCATCTGCGACCCCTGCCCATGTTTTTCCGACTTTGATCAACCTGGCACAGAAGCACCTGAAAAAACTGGATGCGGGATTGGCAATCCACTATGACAAGCTCTTGACGGAACTTCTTGGCAAGTTGGAAGAAGCTTACCCCAACCACCTGAGCATTCCCCAGCAGGGTGCCTTCCAGCTGGGCTATTATCACCAGACGCAGGCCCGTTACACTGGTAAAAAGATGAAGGAGGAAAATGAAAATGGCTGAACCTATTAAAAATCGTTATGAATTTGTGATCCTGTTCGACGTGGAGAACGGCAACCCCAACGGCGACCCGGATGCCGGCAATATGCCCCGAGTGGATCCGGATACCGGCTTGGGTCTGGTCACAGATGTATGTCTCAAGCGTAAGATTAGAAATTATGTGGAAACGGTAAAGGAAGATGAAACCGGCTACCGCATCTATGTCAAGGATGGGGTTCCCCTGAATCGCAGCGATAATGAGGCCTATGTAACTCTGGGTCTCGACGAAAAGAAGATCAAGGACATCAAAAAGAAGGATCCTTCTGTTGATGCGCGGATCCGGGACTGGATGTGTGCCAATTTCTACGATATCCGTACCTTTGGCGCCGTCATGACAACCTTTGTTAAGTCGGCCCTGAACTGCGGTCAGGTTCGGGGACCGGTACAGCTGGGGTTTGCCCGGAGCGTGGAACCAATCTATCCCCAGGAAGTTACCATTACCCGTGTGGCCATCACCACGGAAGCGGATGCAGAGAAGAAGGGCACAGAGATGGGGCGGAAGTTTATTGTTCCCTATGGCCTTTACCGCTGTGAAGGCTATGTGTCTGCAAATCTGGCAAGAAAGACCACAGGTTTCTCGGAAGAGGACCTGCAGCTGCTGTGGAAGGCGATCCTGAATATGTTCGAGCATGACCATTCCGCTGCCCGGGGAAAGATGGCCGTCCGGGAACTGATCGTCTTTAAGCATGACAGCGAGCTGGGCAATGCTCCTGCTTGGAAGCTTTTTGATGCGGTGCACGTCACACGGAAGAACGCAGTTGATGCGGCCCCTGCTCGTGCATATGCCGACTATGAGGTGACAGTAGACGAAGCCTCCATTCCGGAGGGCGTGACCTGTCAGCGGATGGGGTGATCTACGCTGAGGAGGATTTCCTCCAGATTTCAGGCCTACAGCATTTTTCCTTCTGCTGTCGCCAGTGGGCACTGATCCATATTGAGCAGCTGTGGGCTGAAAACCTGCGGACGGTAGAGGGAAAGCTCCTCCACGAAAAGGCGCACGACGGCTCTTTGAAGGAGCGTCGCAGAGAACTACTCATTACCCGGGACATGAAGGTGTTTTCTTCCAGTCTGGGGATCAGCGGAAACTGTGATGTGGTGGAATTTCACCGCAGCGATTCTGGAGTGCCGCTACAGGGGCAGGAGGGACGCTGGAAGCCCTATCCTGTGGAATACAAACATGGTGCGCCCCGGCAGGACCATGCCAACGAACTGCAGCTCTGCGCTCAGGCTATGTGCCTGGAGGAGATGCTTTGCTGCGAGATCTCGGAAGGAGCCCTCTATTTCGGTGAAACCAGGCATCGTGAAACAGTGCAGTTTACAGCAGAACTTCGGCAGGAGGTCCGGGAGGATCTACTCCAAATGCACAAGCTTTACTACAGGCAGCATACACCAAAGGTCAAACCTACAAAATCCTGTAATGCCTGCTCCCTGAAGGAGCTGTGTGTACCGAAGCTGATGAAACGGAAATCGGTGGGCGCTTATCTGCAGGATCATCTGGAGGATGAGCCATGAGAAAATTACTTAATACCCTGTTCATTACAACAGAAGATGCTTATCTGAGTCTGGAAGGAGAAAATGTGGTGGTCAACCGGGAAAAACAGGAAATTGCCCGATTTCCACTCCATGGACTGTGTTCCATCCTGTCCTTTTCCTACGCCGGAGCATCCCCGGCACTGATGGGAGCGTGTGTACAGCGTGACATTAATCTGGCCTTCTGTACGCCGAGAGGTCGCTTCTTGGCCCGGACCAATGGTATGGGCGGCGGCAATGTGCTGCTGCGCCGTACCCAGTATCGGGTAGCGGATGATCTGGTCCACAGCTGCTACATTGCCCGGAATATGATTTTCGGTAAGCTTTACAACAGCCGTTGGAGTATCGAACGCACCCGGCGGGATCATAAACTGCGAATCAATGAGCAGGCATTCTGCGAAGCGTCTCAGACCATTCAGGGTCTGCTTCCGACTGTGATGAAGGAGACAGATATGGAAAGCCTGCGTGGTCTGGAGGGCGCCGGAGCCAATGCCTATTTCTCTGTCTTCGATGATATGATCCTGCGAGAGAAGGAAGATTTCTATTATCACGGAAGAAATCGACGGCCGCCTCTGGATAATGTCAACGCCATGCTGTCCTTTGCCTACAGCCTGCTGACCAATGACTGTGCATCAGCCCTGGAAAGCGTGGGCATGGATGCTTATGTTGGATTCATGCACCGGGATCGTCCGGGACGGGTATCCCTGGCACTGGATCTGATGGAGGAACTGCGGCCCTGTCTGGCAGATCGGTTTGTACTGACGATCATCAATAACCGTGTGCTGTCCAGGGATGATTTTGAAAAATCAGAAAGTGGTGCGGTTCATTTGACGGACACTGCCCGGCGGAAATTTTTGAAAAGCTGGCAGGAACGCAAACAGGAACAAATTAAACATCCCTATCTAGAAGAAAAGATACCATGGGGACTGGTGCCTTATGTCCAGGCTCTACTGCTGGCTCGCTATCTGCGGGGAGATATGGAGGCCTATCCGCCATTTTTATGGAAATGAGGGATTTTTATGATGGTTCTGATTACCTATGATGTAAACACAGAGGATACCGCCGGCCGCCGGCGTCTACGGCAGATAGCAAAGCAGTGCGTGAATTATGGGCAGCGTGTGCAAAATTCTGTTTTTGAGTGTGTGATGGATGCGTCCCAGTGCAAACAGCTGCAGCATAAACTCTGTGCAATCATGGATGAGGAAAAAGACAGTTTGCGGTTTTATTATCTGGGCAATCAGTATCGGACAAAGATTGAACATTTTGGAGCAAAGCCTGCCTATGAGCCGGAAGGTGTCTTGATAGTATAGTGTGCGAAGCGGAAGCACACAGAAGACTACCGGGAGGTTCGCACCTCGAAAATCGGTGAAAGTAATAGATTTTTCTATGAGCCGATCCGGGTCACTGGTTCATAGGAAGCAGAGATGATTATAATTTGTCATAGCGCATAAGATATAGATTCTGAATTTGTATTCTTTTGCTGTCCCACCCCACAAGGGGTGGGTGGATTGAAATACTTTTGAGAGAGTCAGCAAGGCAACAGCCCGCGTCCCACCCCACAAGGGGTGGGTGGATTGAAATAAGTGTGGGCGGGGCAATCGCCGGGGGTGTAATGGTCCCACCCCACAAGGGGTGGGTGGATTGAAATGCAACCTGTCACGCCTAAAATGTTACGGCTATCGTCCCACCCCACAAGGGGTGGGTGGATTGAAATTTTCCCGTTGTGGTATAGCCCGAATCGCCATAAGTCCCACCCCACAAGGGGTGGGTGGATTGAAATACATCGGAAAGGGAAATCAGCCCTTCAAGCTGTGGTCCCACCCCACAAGGGGTGGGTGGATTGAAATATCTATAACCACATACACAGCCCCGCCGCCGTATGTCCCACCCCACAAGGGGTGGGTGGATTGAAATTTCAGCTGCTCCCGCTCCTCGTGCAGCCGTTCAGGTCCCACCCCACAAGGGGTGGGTGGATTGAAATATCTCTTAGTTGCTCCTTGCTTAGAATTACGCCGTCCCACCCCACAAGGGGTGGGTGGATTGAAATGATGCTGATCCTGACATGATGGCCGAGTTCTGCGGGTCCCACCCCACAAGGGGTGGGTGGATTGAAATAGCTCGATAAACCACACCTGGCCGCCTGGCAGTGTCCCACCCCACAAGGGGTGGGTGGATTGAAATAGATGCTCATAGTGCTGCCGCTGCTCCTTGGAGGTCCCACCCCACAAGGGGTGGGTGGATTGAAATATTTGTGTGTCCTCCTTAGTCTTTCATGTAGAACGTCCCACCCCACAAGGGGTGGGTGGATTGAAATACGAAGCCCACGAGGGAGAGGAGAGCGAGGAAGGTCCCACCCCACAAGGGGTGGGTGGATTGAAATAAGATTACACTTTACAGCAACCCGGACGAAGTAGTCCCACCCCACAAGGGGTGGGTGGATTGAAATAGAAATGGCTACGCAATGTAGAGGAACAAAAACGTCCCACCCCACAAGGGGTGGGTGGATTGAAATGTGAAATTGAGAAGAATTATATCAATGTGATTGGTCCCACCCCACAAGGGGTGGGTGGATTGAAATCGTTTTAAGGCGTTCCCTCGCCATATCCAAGCGGTCCCACCCCACAAGGGGTGGGTGGATTGAAATAGATCAAATCGTCTTTTGTGCCTAAAGCAAGCGCGTCCCACCCCACAAGGGGTGGGTGGATTGAAATAAATCGAGATTGCCGCTTATATGCTGAATAAGCGGTCCCACCCCACAAGGGGTGGGTGGATTGAAATTTGCGAGAGAGCCTGTGACCCACTTCATACTGAAGTCCCACCCCACAAGGGGTGGGTGGATTGAAATCTCCACCAACCCGGAAACATGGTCTGATTTCGAGAGTCCCACCCCACAAGGGGTGGGTGGATTGAAATGGAGACCGCCCTTGCTACAAGGTGGATAACCCGAGTCCCACCCCACAAGGGGTGGGTGGATTGAAATGCTATCACATGGGAGCTTTCTGCGATAAGTCCGGTCCCACCCCACAAGGGGTGGGTGGATTGAAATACAATCAAGGCTACTCCAAGTCACAGATTTACGATGTCCCACCCCACAAGGGGTGGGTGGATTGAAATACAATATGTACAACAGCTATATCAAGGCTGGTTGTCCCACCCCACAAGGGGTGGGTGGATTGAAATCCCACTCACCATCACAGCGTCTTTCCTCATGTCGTCCCACCCCACAAGGGGTGGGTGGATTGAAATGTAAAGGTGATAGATCAAAGGACGCAGAAGCCGCGTCCCACCCCACAAGGGGTGGGTGGATTGAAATCGTTGAGACAGTTAATAAGATATGGGTCAGAGTCGTCCCACCCCACAAGGGGTGGGTGGATTGAAATGGATTCTATGAAATCCGTTGCCGCCTGTCAGACCTGTCCCACCCCACAAGGGGTGGGTGGATTGAAATAACGCAATAGCCATACCAACGACAGTAGGCTTCAAGTCCCACCCCACAAGGGGTGGGTGGATTGAAATCCTCATGGGTGACATTGTTCCCCCGGAGGTCAAGTCCCACCCCACAAGGGGTGGGTGGATTGAAATTGCGAAAGACCGTAGAACGCTCAAGGATTGATGGTCCCACCCCACAAGGGGTGGGTGGATTGAAATACGAAAAAGAATGAGTTCGGATTTGCACTATTTGGGTCCCACCCCACAAGGGGTGGGTGGATTGAAATTTCCTTAGAAGGGTCAGCGTCCTTGAGCTTTTTCGTCCCACCCCACAAGGGGTGGGTGGATTGAAATGCAGATTGTCCGGGTACACATACTTGCGTTCATGTCCCACCCCACAAGGGGTGGGTGGATTGAAATGTGAGTGTCACGAGTTCGCCTTGAAGAACGATATGTCCCACCCCACAAGGGGTGGGTGGATTGAAATTTTGCATCATCACCGGAATTGCCGGAAATATCGGTCCCACCCCACAAGGGGTGGGTGGATTGAAATCGATTTTTCCGTCTTTGCCAATTCCGTAGTTGGAAGTCCCACCCCACAAGGGGTGGGTGGATTGAAATAGCTTGTGGCCTGGAAACCGGCCACGGTGGACTGTCCCACCCCACAAGGGGTGGGTGGATTGAAATCCGGTGACCATTGCCGCTTTTGCCGTGGCAAGGCGGTCCCACCCCACAAGGGGTGGGTGGATTGAAATCAGCCTGTGGAGCAAAACCAGTGATCCCGCTGAAGTCCCACCCCACAAGGGGTGGGTGGATTGAAATCAAGCCTTCCAGCCGGTACACCATCCATAAGCCGTCCCACCCCACAAGGGGTGGGTGGATTGAAATAGTATCAGGCCGGTGCAATGGGCGGCAACTTCCAGTCCCACCCCACAAGGGGTGGGTGGATTGAAATATTGACTACCTGGGGGCCGTGGACAGCCCCTACACGTCCCACCCCACAAGGGGTGGGTGGATTGAAATTCATCAAGGTGCTCAAATTCATCATAGCGGAAAGGTCCCACCCCACAAGGGGTGGGTGGATTGAAATAGACCTGAAGGTTTTTGAAAACATGAAGGAAAACGTCCCACCCCACAAGGGGTGGGTGGATTGAAATAGTTTCAGCAGCAGCTCGTCGCTCTGCTTCTCGGCGTCCCACCCCACAAGGGGTGGGTGGATTGAAATCTGAAGTCCAAGGGCTTCGACCTGAACGAGGAAAGTCCCACCCCACAAGGGGTGGGTGGATTGAAATGCAGGTCGGCAAGTCTGAGCTCGAGCTGAACATGTCCCACCCCACAAGGGGTGGGTGGATTGAAATAGGTCTTGCAGGTTGTAGTAGTCCCACAGGAGCCGTCCCACCCCACAAGGGGTGGGTGGATTGAAATCCGCAGAACAGGCGGCCCGTCAGCAGATAGTCAGTCCCACCCCACAAGGGGTGGGTGGATTGAAATAGGGCAGTTATATCCCACCCAAGCCCAAGGCCCTGTCCCACCCCACAAGGGGTGGGTGGATTGAAATACGGGTATCAAGGTTGCTGTTAATGGAAAGGGCGTCCCACCCCACAAGGGGTGGGTGGATTGAAATTTGGGAGTAAAGACGAACTGCACAATCAAGGATCGTCCCACCCCACAAGGGGTGGGTGGATTGAAA
>CAUWEI010000063.1:0-15390 GCA_963557675.1 uncultured Oscillospiraceae bacterium
GTATGACACTTTGCAGGAAGTCATTGGCATCCGGGAGAGTCCTTGCTCTCTGAAGGAGTACGGTGTCAGCTATCGCCAGGTAAACCTTCTTCCGGATGGAACCTTTGACTATGAAAAAATCCGGGAAGCAATCAATGAAAAAACGAAAGTTGTGACCATTCAGAGGTCGAAGGGCTACGATACCCGTCCCACTTTCTCGGTCAAGCAGATTGGTGAATTGATTGCCTTCGTGAAATCTGTGAAATCCGATGTTATTTGCATGGTGGATAACTGCTATGGCGAATTTGTCGAAACCATTGAGCCTTCTGATGTGGGCGCAGACATGATTGTTGGTTCTCTGATTAAGAACCCCGGCGGTGGTCTGGCCCCTATCGGCGGCTACATCTGCGGCACCAACGTCTGCGTTTCTCGCTGTGCGTTCCGGCTGTCGGCTCCTGGTCTGGGTCAGGAAGTTGGTGCCAACCTGGGCATTATGCCGGCATTCTACCAGGGCTTGTTCCTGGCCCCCACTGTGGTTGCAGGAGCAGAGAAGGGCGCTGTATTTGCTGCAAACCTCTATGAGCCTCTGGGCTATCACTGTGTTCCCAATGCGACGGAAAGCCGTCATGATATTATTCAGGCGGTCGAGCTGGGTAGTGAAGAGGCTATGGTGGCTTTCTGTAGCGGTATTCAGGCAGCTGCTCCCGTAGACAGCTTTGCAGCCCCCATGCCTTGGGATATGCCCGGATATGACAGCAAGGTGATTATGGCGGCTGGTGCTTTTGTACAAGGTTCCTCCATTGAGCTGTCTGCCGATGGCCCTATCCGTGAGCCCTATGCCGTTTATTTCCAGGGCGGCCTTACCTGGTATCATGCCAAGCTGGGCATCCTCATGAGCTTGCAAAAGCTTTGTGATGCAGGAATTGTAAAACTGTAAAATTAAGATGGACGTGTTGCAAAATGACTTGCTTTGCAATACGTCCATTTTTTATCACTTTTTTCCTTATATCTGCATACACTAGCTTTCAGAAAGGGGAGATTTCTATGAGTGCAATTGCTGGAGTATTTGGACATGGTTCCGAACTGCAAACAGTGGATGCTATGCTTGAAACTATGAAGCGGCGTGGCCCGGACCAAAGTGGGGTACAGACTTTGGAGGATGGGGTGCTTCTCCACGCCAGATTGGCTGTGATGGACCCCAATGGGGGACGACAGCCTATGCAGCTTTTATGGGGGAACATACATTACGACTTGGTATACAACGGAGAACTCTACAACGCAAGAGAGCTTCGCCATGAGTTGGAGGCTTTAGGACATCGTTTTTTAGGTTGTTCCGATACAGAGATTTTGCTTCATAGTTATGTACAATGGGGTGCTGATTGTTTGAAGTGGATGAACGGAATTTTTGCGTTTGCTGTTTGGGAAGAGGAACCGAAACGGCTGTTTTTGGCTCGTGATCGTATTGGAGCAAAGCCGTTGTTTTATTCCAGAAAAGGAGATTACTTCCTCTTTGCCTCAGAAATCAAAACCCTGTTAGCCAGTGGACTGGTTCCGCCCCAGGTAGACGCAAGAGGTGTGGGCGAAATCATGCTTCTTGGGCCAGGTCGTACACCGGGGTGCGGTGTATTTCAGGATATTAAGGAATTGAAACCCGGGTGTTTTGCGACGTACCAGCATGGCAAGCTGCAAGTGGAACAATATTGGAAACTGGAAGATCGGGAAAATACAGAATCCTTTGAGGAAGTGAAGGAGCATGTGCGGGAGCTGGTCACAGATGCAATTAAACGCCAGCTGGTTGCCGATGTACCAATAGGCACATTCTTGTCTGGTGGCCTGGACTCCAGCGTGATTTCTGCTGTGGCGGCAAAGGAATTTGGGGGGAAGCTTACTACATTCTCGGTAGACTATCGGGACAATGCGAAGTACTTCACCCCTGGGAAATTCCAGCCAAACAGCGATTCCTATTATATTTCCAAGATGGTAGACTATCTGGGATCGGACCATCATTGGGTCGTTCTGGATACCGAGGAGCTTGCAAATGCATTGGATTTGGCGGTAGAGGCAAGAGACCTGCCTGGTATGGCAGATGTGGATTCCTCATTGCTGCTTTTGTGCCAGAAAGTCAAGAATCATGCCACGGTCGCACTGTCTGGTGAGTGTGCCGATGAAATTTTTGGAGGTTATCCCTGGTACAGAGATCCAGAAGTTCGCAGCAAAGCAGGCTTCCCGTGGGCGCAGTCCACAGCATGGCGTGGTACGCTTTTGCAAAAAGAATATCGAAATGTGCTGGATCCAGAATCATTTGTCCAGTCTCGCTATGAAGAAACCTGTAGGAAGAGCCACGTTCTTCCTGGTCAGTCCGCGGAAGAGCGGCGAATGAAGGAAATGGTCAACTTGAATTTTGAATGGTTTATGCAGACTCTTTCGGAGCGAAATGATCGAATGAGCATGTACTCGGGGCTTGAAGTTCGTGTCCCGTTCTGCGATTATCGAATTGCAGAATATTTGTATACCATTCCGTGGAAGTACAAAGACTGGCAGGGAAGAGAGAAGGGCCTTCTCAGAAGTGCTATGGAAGGGTGGCTTCCAGAAGAGGTTCTCTGGCGAAAGAAGAGCCCTTATCCAAAGACCCACAATCCTGCTTATGGGGAAATCGTCTCCAAGCGTCTGGAAGCCCTCTTGGAACAGCCGGACGCCCCAATCTTCCAAATTGCGGACCGAGAAGCACTGCGTATGCTCTTAACACAACAGCACCCATGGCCCTGGTACGGGCAGCTGATGGCTGGACCTCAAACCATTGCCTACATGCTTCAGGTAAACCATTGGTTGGAGCGTTATAAAGTGCAGCTTATATAAGTTTTTTACTTGCGAATTGAGAAAATGGCGGTATAATAGAGATAGACTATGCCTGAGGTGAATACTATGACCAGAACAGAAGAATTCCTGGATCTGTATAAGCAATTGGAGCAGGCTGCCGCCATTGCATATGGTTGGGAAGAAGATGGCCGAATTGTGTGTCGCCTGGAACGAAGTCCGCAGTTTGCGGAGATTCGTTCAGAGCTTCGTTACTGCCGTGAGGTGCGAAATTTATTACAGCACAATTGCTTGATAGAAGGGAACTATGCAGTAGAGCCTAGCACTGCTATGGTGGAATTGCTTCGGAGGGTCCTGCGACAGGTTGAAGAGCCGGTTCTATGTCAGGATGTATGCACACCCATCGATCAGGTGTACGCCAGACATTTAGGCGATCCTGTAGCAGCCACAATGTTGACAATGGACCGCCGAGGACTATCCCATGTTCCAATTTTGGAAAACGGTCGTGTTGTGGGCATTTTCAGTGAAAGTACTGTGTTTGCTTATTTGGTTCGGGAGCAAGTGAATCATCTGCAAGAGGATCTTCGGTTTCAGTCATTGCTCCAGTATCTGGATGCTCCAACAAGACGTTCCGAGGTATATCGGTACCTTTCTATCACAGCAACCCTTGCAGAAGCAGAAGCAATTTTTGAGGGGAGTTTTCAGCGAGGAAAGCGAGTTAGTATGTTCCTTCTAACTGCCCATGGGAACAAAAAAGAGAAGCTGCTTGGTATCTTAACGCCTTATGACATCCTTGGAAACTGAGTGCGTCGAATTCTGCCTGAGCGAAATGGAAAAATAGTGAACTCATTGGGAATTATTTTCTATTTTTCGCAGTTTTAGTATTGCAACAATTGACATTCTTGGATTTGAGTGGTACTATGGTATTCAGAATTTCAAGGAGTGTAATGCGAATGCAGAACTGGAAAAAAGAAGTTTTCAGCATCCCCAATCTTTTAAGTATGTTTCGCTTGCTGCTGATCCCGGTATATACGACTTTATTTCTTCAAGCGCAAGATCGTACAGACTACTGGATCGCAGCTGGTATTCTGGCGCTTTCTAGCTTTACAGATTTGATTGACGGTAAGATTGCCCGTCGATTCAATATGATTACCCGAGTTGGCATCGTGTTGGACCCCATTGCAGATAAGGCAACGCAGTGTACACTGCTTATTTGTTTGTCCATTCGGCATAGCAATCTTTGGTATGTATTTGGTCTCTTTGTGGTGAAGGAGACTTTCATGCTGATTATGGGCCTGGTTAACCTGCGGAAACGAAAGATGCTGGATGGTGCATTGTTCAGCGGGAAAGTTTGTACTGCGATTTTGTTTGTCAGTATGATTATCCTGGTTCTATTCCCAGACATTACACCTGGTGCGGTGGATGTCTTAGTGTGTGCTTGCATGATTGCTCTGCTGGTTGCTTTTGCAGGCTATATCAATGCATACTTTGGGAAGGATAAAAAGGTTCGAGATCTATAAAAGTAAAATTCGAGCCTTAAGACGGTTTGTTGCAGGAGGCTATTGGACTGCAACCTGTCAAAAGAAGAAGGAAATAATGTAAGGTTTATCCGGCCAGCAGTTTCATCTGCTGGCCGCTTTTTATGTAGCGGGGTATTGTTGAAGCCTTTCCATAAATGCTCCCCTCCAATGCAACAATGATTTTACCATTCATTGTCTTATAGGAGGGGAGCACATCATTTATTATTCAAATTTTCCTTTTCTTTTACGAGAATAGACCAGTGCTGTAATTCCCAAGAACAGGATCAAAGCTACCATAGAAATGACGCTGCCTTGGTAGAAGGCGGTATTGTGGTAGGTGAAAGTTACTTCATGGGTACCCGGTTCCAGATACAGACCAACCGTGGAGTCCATTACGGCAATGGGGTTAATTCTGGTACCATCCAACTCCACTACCCAATTTTCATCGTATGGGATGGAGGTATATAGGAGGCTATTCTTGTCAACAGAAATTGTGCCGGTCATTTTTGTTCCATCCATACTTGTTATATCAAGAACAGAGTTTTGCAGCAGATGAACCCCTTCCAGATACAGGTCGTTATGGAGCACTGCTCCCGTTAGAGTTACGGTACCGGTTTCGTTGGCGGGACACTGGAAAGAAACTGTGATTACGTCTCCTTCCGCACAATTGCCCACATGCATCATTTGGGTCAAAGAGATCTTTTCAGAGAATAATGGCGCATTTCGGTCCTCTGTTGTGTGCACATTTTTATATACCTTGAGGTTATTGCGCTTAGGAGCCGAAATGCGAATGGTAACATCTCCATCCTGCGGAACTACGAAAGAGACCTCCACGTGTTCTTCTGTGTCAGTGGTGGTATAGGTGACCTCTCCTCCAGAATCTTTTTGTGCGATTTCAATTTTGCCTGTGCTTTCTGGGGCAGGTTCGGCGGTATAGGTCCGAATCACTTGAAATACATCCTTGTTGATTCCTGTTGCAGCACTGAAAAGCTGATTCTGATAGGCAAAGGTACCATAAATATTGCTTTCTACATCCATATCTTCCAAACCAATCTGAGCGGCAAAGCCCAGGGGAAGGTAAGCTTTATTTTCAAGCAGATGTATTCCATCAACACTGTACACCTTTTCAAAGAATGCACTGTCAAGAGGAGTTTCGTTTCGTGCAATCAAATATTTAAGATTGAGGAAGAGTTCCGATACCGGGGAACCTTCTTCATAGCTATAGCGATTATAATTCGGTCTTGCGCCATAGCCAAGGGCTGCCATAAACTTGGTGCATCGGACGTTAGCAGAGGAGGAGAACATGGTGATACCAGAGACGCCATTGAGTGCGTCATCATTTAGTGTCTGGGTGTGAAGGAATTCGGTGCGATAGAAATCAGAGTCCTTCTCCCGTTCTTTCATCTGTGCGATGACCTGAGCGGTACCTCCATTTCCTCTTGGATAATGGGAAATATCTGTCCCTCCGAAGTTGACACCAAAGTTCACCAGATTGCATCCCAGTTCCAGTCCCATGGCTAAAAGGACCAAAGTGGAAAGTGTTTGATTCCAATGAAGTGTGGCTTTGGAAGACGGAGTTTCTTCGGCAACAACCTGCTCCTCCGAATTTTCATCGGCTTCCTTGGCAGTACGCTTTCGTCCAAGAGCCAGAGCGGTATAGGCAAGCAAGAACACCAGATTGTAAATCAAAAAGACAGGGTCAGTCCGAAGATCCGAACAGAGCACAATACCAAGAACCAATAAACCGGACAGAATGGTTTTCCATGTCTGGCATTCATCGTGAATAAGATAGGCTCTGTATGCCATTACCAGCATGACAAAGGAGAACAGGAAACTAAACCGGTAGGGAATCATGTTGGTAAAATGGAAACCGTGCCAGATATAATCCAATTGCCGGATCAAGAAGCTCAGTATAAAGAAAACAAGAAGGAAAAATTGGCAGAGTTTTTCTCGAATGGAGAATTTCTTGGACATGAAAAACTGGATTCCCAAGATCAGGGAGAAAATACCACAATACAGATTGGGAAGTCCCTCTTTAAAGGTTGGGCTAATGCCGCCCGCTGTGTTGCCAGCCACCTGACGCATACCATCTAAAAGCCCTAAGAAGGTGTTATCGCTGGCAATATTCAACTTAAATCCCGTGGGGAACTGGTTAACACTGGAGTAGGTATTGCCCAAAGCGGTATAAGCGGGCCATTCCAAGAAGGCCGTCAGAGCAATTGCCAATGCAGAGAATACCGCCATCAGTCCGAGATCCGCCAGAAACCTTTTGAAGCTGTGGCATTGACTAATCTCATAGCACAAAAAGCTCAGTGCGACAAAGATGCAGGTAAAAAAGCCGATGTAGTAATTGCTCACAATAGAAAGAAACAGCATCGTTGTATAGAGAACAAATCGGCGTTGCTGCAAAAGGGCCAACATTCCCAACACTACAAGAGGTAGCAGAGCAAAGGTGTCCAGCCACATAATGTTCCACTGATAGCCCAATGCCCAGGCACACAGTCCATAACAAGCGGAAAACAGAGGAATGGACCAATCGTTCTTTTCAAAGGTCTTCTTCAGAAAAATTCCGAAGAACAGACCTGCCAGACCTAACTTTATGGGTACAAGCAGGGAGAAGAATCCAAGAAGCCACTGTTCCGGAACGAGAACAGAAAGCAGATTCAATGGAGAGGCCACATAGTAGGCTATCAAGGCCAGATAGTCAACCCCCATACCCAGATTCCAATTATACAGCAAAGAATCTCCAGCGAGTAGGGTGCGGCGAAATTCTTTAAAAAACGGATAGTATTGATGATACATGTCAGACATCAAAATGGAAGAGCTTCCAAATGGTGAATATCCGCTACATATCATAACTGCAACATAGCCCAAGAAGGGGAATAGAAAGGAGAATAGTAAAAAGTTAGGTTCCTTTCGACCTCTTTGTAATCGTTTCATGTGACACCGCCTTTATAAAATAACTTGTCTATTATATCATGAAAACGCAGTCGAATAAACAGAAAAAATTAGTGTAAAGTCTGACTGTTATTCAAGATGGTAGTACTATAGAGGAACAGCACGTCCTGATTTGTGAAGGTGATGTAGTTGCTCAACACATCACTGTAGGTATAACGCAGATCGACTAAGGTGATTTTGGCATAAGAATCCGCCAAAAGAGGAGTAATGCTGCTTCCAAAGGAATCTCGGAAAATAACCAACTCCTTGTTTGACTTTGCGTTAGGATTGGTAATGATTTCAATAGGAGATGCACCGTTCAGGAAAAAGTCATACGGGTCTCGACTGCCGACCTTGTCCAGATTGTACATTGGGATTTGGACGTTGTTTGCTACATCCAATACGCTGCAACTATCTTGACTTGCAATCTCAAGGTAGCGCAGACGATCTTCAGCCAAAGGAAGGGCCGATTGACCAGCATAGGCACCGGAAAATTCACCGGCATCCAACGTTTGGGTAATCTCAGGAGAGGGAACACCCATGGCTTGCGTCAAGGTATTGGCCACAGGGATCAACGCCTCCTGTCTCCAGTGTGGATCGGAATTATAATAGGAATTTTCGTCCAATTGATCAAAAAGATCAATATACGTCATTCGCAAACCTGCATCTAACGTTTCTAAAAGAGCATCGTAGTCCATGGACGGATAGCCAAGCTGGACTGCCAAATAGTAATTCTTATCGGGAACGACACTGTAATAACACTTAACTGGTTTTCCAAGTAGATAACGTTTATAAACTTTATCCATAAGTGCAACGGCATGTTGGACAGAAGTATTTTGCAGAGGATACTCCAATTTTGCGGCATTGCCATTTGTTACATAAATACCGTTGTTGTCCAGTTGATGCTGCCCATAGCGCAGATAATAGGCTTTCATTGCCCGAAATGTATCACGCATCGGGAATTGGTCCGCAGCAGCATCTTCAGCGGAGCTCATGAATTTTCCGGAAGAGATGTTTTGCCAAGTGAGTTTAGGCCATTGGGCCAAGGTGCGGCGTTCAGACAGAGACAGTTCCTTGTGACCTGTGACCATAAAGATGCCGCCGCTTAAAAGCATTGCTCCAAGAAGAACAAGAGTGATAATACGTTTTTTCATTGCAGCCTCCTTAGAAACGGAAATAGAGGAAGGGATTGAACGATCCATCTACCAGAAATGCAGTGCTGACAAGCAGAATTAGAATGAGACCAACCGGCTGTAAAACAGTAAGACATGGACCAAACTTACTGACTTCCAATCGATGATAGAGCTTCACAGGGAGTGCCGTGGCACCTATTGCACTGAAAATCAACAAGACCATACTACTGCGCAATGCATAGGTGGTTTCGACAGAAAGGAATGGCAAGGAGTTCAGTCCAAACATTGTGCTAAAGTCTGCTCGAATTTGAGCCATTGAAGTGCCGTTAAACAGAACGAAGCTGAACAAAAGACACCCAATCACATAGATGTGACCAACGATTTTACTATTCTGCATAACCTTGCCGTAGAATAGCTTTTCCACCATGAGCAGAACTGCAAACATGAGACCCCAGAGAAGGAAATTCCAGCCTGCTCCATGCCACAGTCCTGTGAGGCACCAGACAACGAGAATGTTTCTAAGCCATAAAAGCTTCTTAACACGATTTCCACCCAATGGGATGTATACATAGTCTCGGAACCAGGTTCCAAGACTCATATGCCAACGCCGCCAGAATTCGGTGATAGTTTTGGAGGTGTACGGATGGTCAAAGTTTTCAGGGAAATGGAATCCCAGAATTTTACCCATACCAATGGCCATATCGCTGTATCCGGAGAAGTCAAAATAAATCTGTAAGAGGAAAGCAACGGAGGAAAGCCATGCATATACAACCGTAGGTTCTACACTGGCACGGTATCCGGCGCAAATGGCACCTAGCTGATTAGCCAGAAGCACCTTTTTTCCGAGACCGATGAGGAACCGAACGGCGCCATCATATACTCCACTTAGTGTGCTTTTTCGTGCAGTTAACTCACGCGCTATGTCCTGATAACGAACAATGGGACCTGCAATAAGTTGAGGGAACAGAACAACGTATGCGCCAAAATCAATGGGATTTTTCTGTGCAGCAGCTGTTCCACGGTAGACATCAACGGTATAGCTTAGAATCTGGAACGTATAGAAGCTGATGCCAACAGGCAGTGCGAGTTTAAGCAGAGGAATTTTAGACCCAATCACTTCATTGATTGTAGTGAGTAGGAAATTAGCATATTTGAAGTAGCCCAAAAGGCCGAGACTTCCTACAATAGAAAGGGTCAACACCAATTTGGACCAAAACGAGCCACGCAGACGCTCAATCAGCAAACCACAAATATAGCCTTGTGCAATAGAAACAAGAATGAGAACCAGATATTTGGGCTCACCCCAGGCGTAAAACGCCAGGCTGAACAAAAGCAGCACCGTGTTCTTTAGAAACTTTGGCGCTATAAAGTAGGTTAAAAGCACTGCTGGGAGAAAAGCGTAGAGAAATACTAGACTTGAGAATACCATAATTCACTCCAATCTGCCGGATGCCGGCAGTAAATTTTTCTCATCCTGTTTGGCTAAGAATACACAAACTTTATGGGATTGCGTGCATAAAACCACTGCTATTATGGACTATAGCCTTTCTGGGGTTATATGAAACATTACAGAAATGATTTTGCACCACAGTCACCTATAAAAAGTTGTAATTCTCCACTAGATGAGTGAAAAAGCAGTCACCGGAATAGGACACTGCTCTTTCTTTATAAAAATGCCTTCGATGAAAAAGACGGAAACGATAAAAAATAGTTGCATGAAAAAACAATCTTTTCTGCTATAAAAAACCGCCGGAAAGAAAATACCACCGGCGGATATTATAAATTAGAGATGTGTTTTTGCTTCTTTCAGAGCCTTGGACAGCTGATCAGGGCAAGATGTTTCCTTGGCACCGCAACGGATTCCTTCGACTTTGGAAATGACTTCGTCCACATCCATGCCTTCAACCAACGCACCAATGCCTTTCAGATTTCCGTTACAGCCACCAAAGAATTTTACATTTTTGAGTTTGCCTTCTTCGATGTCAAAAGTAATCATCTGAGAGCATGTGCCCTTCGTTTTGTACTGGAACTGCATAGGTATCTTCCTCCTAAAATGTTGTTTCTATAAGATCTGGCAGCTTCGCCTGAACAAAGTTTATCAAGGCTTCCGGGGAAAGAATCATTTGATGCCCACGTTCTCCGGCGGAAACTGCAATTTCTTCATATAAGAGGGCGGTTTCATCCAAATATGTAGGATACTTTTTCTTCATACCGACGGGACTGCATCCGCCACGGATATAGCCGGTAAGGCCAAGAAGCTCTTTTACATGAATCATTTCTATCTTTTTGGCCCCAGTTGCCTTTGCCGCTTTCTTTAGATCCAGGGTGCAGCACACGGGGATACAAAAGACCTGAATCATTCCACGGTCGGTACGAGCCACGAGGGTTTTAAAAACCTGTTCTTCCGGAAGACCTACCGCTTTCGCTGCATGACGTCCAGAAAGATCGTCCTCATCGTATTCATAAAAAGCTTCCCGATACGGAATTTTTGCCTGGTCTAACAGCCTGAGTGCATTTGTTTTTGCCATTTGGAATCACCACCATCTGCCTATTATATGCGAAATTTTCATTTCTTGCAAGAGGGATGGATAGACTTTCTCCTTTCGTGCATCCTAAAAGACGAAATAGGGAAGGAGATTTTCTATGGAATCTGAACAAAAAAACGTAGGCACAACAGAGGAAAGCCGAGATCTGGTCAAAGAATTAGGATCGGATCTGACAGCGGGAAAAGATGGCAGCATTTACACGCTGACAATCATTGGACAAATTGAAGGACACCAATTGCTGCCGGAAACTGCAAAAAGCACAAAGTATGAACACGTATTACCGCTGCTTGCCGGAATTGAAGAGAGCACAGAGATTAAAGGACTGCTTCTTCTTTTAAACACGGTGGGCGGAGATATTGAAGCAGGACTTGCCATTGCAGAACTGATAGCAGGAATGAGCAAGCCGACCGTTTCGTTGGTGCTGGGAGGCGGACACTCGATCGGAGTTCCATTGGCCGTTTGTGCGAAACGTTCTTTTATTGTACCGACTGCCAGCATGACGATCCACCCGGTTCGTATGACGGGAATGGTTGTCGGTGCGCCGCAAACCTTTCGCTACTTCAATCGAATTCAGGAACAGATCTTGGATTTTATCACGTTGAATTCAAATATTTCCCGGGAAAAGTTAGAAGGATATATGATGGCAACTGGAGAAATGGCAACCGATGTAGGCACAATTGTCTATGGAAAAGAAGCTGTATCTTCCGGCCTTATCGATCAATTAGGAGGCCTGTCGGATGCACTGCATTGTCTCCATGAAATGATCGATCAAGAGGAAGGGAAATAAAAGACTGGAAAAACGGGCCCATTTATGATATGATAGTTGGACGAGACATCAGATCGGAGGGCCTAGAGTGGAACTGAATTGGATACAAAAGGGAATATGGAGCGTCATCCAGGGGCTTGCCGGTGTTTTTCCGTTGTCCAGTGCCGGCTTCTTTGCTGTTATGCGGAAAGTCTTTGGCTTGCCCGTGGATGGCAGTATAGATCGTGGTTACGCCGCTATGCAGATGCTGGCAGTAGCCATTACAATAATGTTTGCCTTCCGGCACGATTATATGGCATGTTTTCGAGCAACTCGTGGCAGCCTTCCCAGAAATGACCTGAAGCGTCGGGAAGAGATGATGCTGAACCGTCGGTTGTTTATGCTGGTTCTGGTAGGTATTTTCCCGGCGGCTCTTGCTCTGCTGCTTCAACAGCAGGCCGCTGTGCTGTCCCATCGGATGTCGTTTATAATTGGGCTTTTTACGCTTGGTGGCTTTGTGGTATTCTTGGGTGACCGTATCGGAAAAGGAGAACGGAATCTGCAAGATACTACGTTAATGGATGGCCTTTGGATGGGGTTCGCTTATGGACTTGGAATCATCCCGGGTATACCTGCGGTTGGCTTGTGCCTTACAGCGGGAGCAATCTGTGGGCTGGACTTCATGTTTGCATTCCGGTATGCTTTCCTGATCGCTGGACCAGTGCTCTGCCTGGAAGCGGTAATCAATCTCATAGGAATCACACAGCAAATTCACTGGAGTTGGTTGGTGGGAATGATTCCAACTGCTTTATGTGCATTTGGTGGTATCCGTATTATGAAAAAATTGGCCAAGCGAGAAAGCTACGGCCTATTTGCTTATGTTTTGTGGGGAAGCGCCATCCTCACATTTATACTCTTTTTAATCAGTTAGGAGGGAACTCATGGCTTCAGCTAAGGGAAGAGGTAAGTCCCAAGGGAAACGAAAACCTGCTTCTAAAAAGACTACTTCAAAGAAGACTGCATCGGCTAGAAAGTCGAAAGATACATATGAAATAGCCGTTCCAATGCGTACCGTTTTTGCAATATTATCGATTACCATTGCTATTTTGGCACTGTTCTCCATTTTGGGAACTCGTGCGTACATTTTGGATGGCGTTGGATACATTTTATGCGGTGTGTTTGGAAAGACCATATTTTTAATGTCTCCCATCCTGTTTTTGTGGTGGTTTGCCATGTTGGCCTTCTATCAAAAACGCCCGATTGTGTTACGCAGTATCAGTTTATGGATGTTAGCCATCTGTATCGGTGGAATTTCGCACCTTTTTTCGACTGCGGTTGTGCAGGAAGAAGGCGAATCCCTGGTGAAAGCGTTGTTCAATAGCGGCACATTAGGACACGGCGGTGGCGTTCTGGGAGGCCTTGCAGCAACCGGTTTGCAGCTCGCAGTAGGCAAGGTGCTTTCTTTCCTAATCTTGTCTCTCCTGTCCTGCTGCTGGTTTCTGGGTGCCATTGGTGTTACTCCTACTAGCCTTATTGTGGCTTTCCAAAATCGTCCTCGCATGGAAGAAGAGCCGGAAGAGCCCAAAGAAGACCCCGCAACCAGAATGGTTAATACCATTGCCAACAAGCGAATTGCACATATCGAGAAGAAACGCCGTATTGCAGAGATAGACATTCCGGTGGATGATCCTCCTTTTGCACCCAAAAAAGAAAAAAAGAAACGTTCTGCTCAAACAGAACCAGAAGAATGTGCCGAGAAACCCCAAAAGGCACTTCCATTTGGAAAGAGCAGTGCGGATATCTTCGACGAAGAACCAATTACAGGAAAGACTGTCATTCCTTCTGTTGTGGAAGAGGCGGTCCTCTCTGGACCGGAAGAAGGTCCAGAAGATTTGCCTGAACTTGAAATTCCGGTAGAAGCAGAGATTCTTCCTCCGATCAATCCGCCTCAGTCAGAAGCAGTCCTGGAAACAGCTACAGCAAAGGTAAGTGCCAAGGAGGCTAACGAATCTGCCAACGAAGTAGCCCAGGAAATTGCAGCTCAGGCAATGGCTCCCAAGCCGGAATATCAATTTCCGCCGATTGACCTTTTGCGTCAAGCCTCCTCTGGTGTTGCGGACGGAACAGCCGAAATGCGTGAAAACTCTCGACGGTTAAACGAAGCCCTTCAAAGCTTCCGAATCGAAGCGCAGATTTGCAACGTAACCCGTGGTCCATCGGTAACACGCTATGAGGTGGAATTGGCTCAAGGTGTTCGTCTTGCCAAAGTCACTGCGCTGCAAGACGATATTGCACTGGCTCTGGGTGCAGTCGGTGTCCGTATCTCAGCAATTCCGGATAAGATTGCGGTGGTTGGCATTGAGGTCCCCAACAAACTGGTAACCACGGTGGCGCTGCGGGAAGTCATTGACTCTCCTGCATTTTCTAAGGCAAAGTCCCGATCTTCCTTTGCTGTCGGTAAGGATATCGGTGGTTCTTGTGTGGTGGGTGACATTTCCAGACTTCCTCATATGCTTATTGCAGGTACAACTGGTTCCGGTAAGTCTGTGTGTATGAACAGCATCATTATCTCGCTTCTTTATAAGGCAAAGCCAGAGGACGTCAAGCTGATTATGGTGGACCCTAAGATGGTTGAGCTGGGCATTTACAATGGCATTCCGCACCTTTTGATTCCTGTTGTTACAGATCCCAAAAAAGCAGCTGGATCGCTGCAATGGGCTGTAACAGAAATGATGCGAAGATACCGGGCCATGTCCGATGTCGGAGTCCGAGATCTGGATTCCTTTAACCGCATTGTAGAAAGCAGCGGAGAAGGGGAGAAGCTGCCTCAGATCGTGGTAATCATCGATGAGTTGGCTGACCTTATGCTGGTAGCAGCCAAAGAAGTGGAAGAGTCCATTTGTCGTATTGCTCAGATGGGACGTGCTGCCGGTATGCATTTGATCATCGCAACGCAGCGTCCCTCTGCGGATGTCATTACAGGTCTTATGAAAGCAAATATCCCCAGCCGAATTGCATTTGCAGTTGCATCTGCTATGGAATCTCGTATTATTTTGGATACTCAGGGTGCAGAAAAGCTGGTAGGCAGAGGTGATATGCTATACGCTCCCTTGGGAAAGGGAAAGCCGAAGCGAGTCCAGGGCTGTTTTGTCAGCGATGGAGAAGTGGAAGCTGTAGCCGAATTTGTCAAACAGCACTATGTGGCAGATTATAACCAGGATGTGCTGAATGAAATCGAGAAAAAGGCGGAACAAAGCGGTAAGGGGAATAAGTCCTCTGACGCAGGGCTCGATTTTGGCGGTCAAGAGGACAGTGGTGACGAATTACTGCCCAATGCTGTAGATGTGGTTTTAGAGACCGGTCAGGCCTCTGTTTCTATGCTACAGAGAAGATTGAAGCTTGGCTATGCCCGTGCTGCACGGATCGTTGATGAGATGGAGGAAAAGGGTATTGTAGGCCCATTTATGGGTTCCAAACCCCGTACCATTTTGATAACCAAGGAGCAATGGACTCAGATGCAGAATGGAACCATGCCGCAGCAGGACGAAGAAGATTTGGAGTCTGATTCAGAACTACTTTCATAAAAATTAAGGTGCTTCTTACAGCTTTTCGTACAGTAAGAAGCACCTTTTTTCTATTTCAAAAACATCCGTATCAATTTTTCGCCAAGTTTATTATAAGGCTGATAGCGCATAGGCAAGTCAATCCAGGTTCGC
>CAUWEI010000064.1:0-14951 GCA_963557675.1 uncultured Oscillospiraceae bacterium
GCATAATGCCCTTGTATGACCCCAGCAAGGACAGCTATTGGATGCTGCCCAAGTATCTCGAGGCGTTGGCCTGGGCAGGTGCTCTGGCAACAATTCTTCCCCCCAGAATGTCCGAAGCCGACATGGAGCAGGTGCTGGACCTGTATGATGGATTTTTGTTCCCCGGCGGTCAGGATGTGGAGCCTGCTTTATACGGTGCAGAGCGTTCCGTTCACTGCGGTACTCCTGCTGTGCAGCGAGATGAGCTGGAGTTTCCTTTGTTCCGTGCAGCCTTTGAGCGCAATAAACCCATGCTGGGTGTCTGCCGTGGCTTGCAGCTGATGAATACGGTCCTGGGCGGCACCTTATATCAGGACCACCACGCCGAACGGCCCGATGCCATGGAACACGATATGACGGCTCCTTATGACCGAGTGTTTCACACCGTGACCTTGCAGGAGGGAACCCCTCTGCGGAACATTTTAGGGGTGGAGGAGCTGGGCGTCAACAGCTATCACCATCAGTCCATTGCCTGGCTGGCCCCGGAGCTGAAAACCATGGCGGTGGCACCCGATGGCATTATCGAGGCAGTTTATGCCCCGGAAAAGGACTTTGTCTGGGGCCTTCAGTGGCACCCAGAATATTTCTGGAAGAAGGAACAGGGAGCTATTTTCAAGGCCTTTGTAGATGCTGCAAAGAAGTAAATAGTGTGTATAGCTGTCCCACCGATGGGTGGGGCAGCTTTTTATATGCGGAACAGTGTCGGCCCCCAAATGCTCCATCTGTGCATCTTTTGCATACAGATGGGCTTTTTTTCCCTTGCAAGGGGGAGGCAAAAGGGGTATGATAAAGAAAATTTATTTCGGGAGGGAAACACCATGGAGCGAATGGTTCTGGATGCACAATCGGTGCAGAAGCTGCTTCCGGACCGGGACCCCTGGGCACACAAAGGCAGCTTTGGAAAGCTCCTGCTGCTGTGCGGCAGTGTGGGTTATACCGGGGCAGCGGCATTGGCAGCCCGGGCAGCAGTTCGAGCAGGAGCCGGTCTGGTTTTTCTGGGAGTGCCCCAGAGGATCTACGCCATTGAAGCGGTGAAGCTGGACGAACCAATCGTCTTTCCATTGCCGGAGGAAGGGGGAAAGCTGTCCCGGAAGGCACTGGAAGAGATTTTACCCCGGCTCAAAACCGCAGATGCGTGCCTCATCGGGCCGGGTCTGGGACAGTCCCCAGACGTGTTTCAGGTGGTGTCTACGGTTCTGAGAGAAGGAACTTGTCCCATTATTTTAGATGCCGATGGTATAAATGTCATGGCGGCGCATAAAGATTTATTGCGCGAGCGGACAGGCACTACCATTCTGACCCCCCATGACGGAGAGTTTGCCCGACTGAAACAGCCCGGAGAAGACCGCTTGGAGGATACGGTGGCCTTGGCTCAGGACCTGGGGGCCATTGTTTTAAGAAAGGGCCACCGAACCCTCATTACGGACGGGCAACGGGTTTATGAGAACACAACGGGAAATCCCGGCATGGCAACCGGTGGTTCCGGGGATGTACTGGCCGGACTTTTGACCGCTCTGGTGGGTCAGGGGTTGGCCCCATTGGAGGCGGCGGCCTGTGCCGCATGGCTCCACGGAACCGCCGGAGACCGATGTGCTCAGGAGTTGGGACAGTATGGAATGACCCCTTCGGATATGGTGCAGGTTTTGCCGCGACTGCTGAAATAAAGGTGGTTGCCACATGGGAAAAATCAAAATCTGGCTTCTGCTTCCGATGATTGTCCTCCTGGTTGGATGCGGGAAGGAAACAGCGGGAGAGGTGGAACAGGCGATGGCCTTCCGCAGTACACTGTTGGAGGCAGATGGATGCAGTTTTACAGGAAAAATTACCGCAGACTATGGAAACAACGTCTGGGAGTTTACTGTGGACTGTCACGCAGACGGGGAAGGAAATCTGTCCTTTGAGGTAGTGGAGCCGGAACCCATTGCCGGAATCACAGGAACGGTGGAGGCGCAGGGGGGAAAGCTCACCTTTGACGACAAGGCGCTGGGCTTTGGCCTTCTGGCAGAGAACCGAATCAGCCCGGTCTCCTGTCCGTATATGGTGGCCAGAAGCTGGTGTACCGGCTTTATTTCTGCTGCCGGCTACGATGACAGCGGCCTGCGTATGACGGTGGAAACCACCTTTGAAGAACGCCCCCTTACGGTGGACACCTGGCTGGACCAGGAAAAAGGGGTACCGATTTTTTCGGAAGTGTGCTATAATAGGGAACGAATCCTTTGGATTTCTATTTCTGAATTTGAATTCGATACATAACGGAGAACGCTATGAAGTTACTGAAGAGAACCTGGGCAGATGTGTCTCTGGACAATCTGACCCATAATTATACAGTCCTGCGCCAGCAGGTTCCCGGAAGCTGCCGGTTTCTGGGTGTTGTAAAAGCGGATGCTTACGGGCACGGTGCAGTGCCTGTGAGCCACCATTTAGAGGAGCTGGGAGCGGAGTTTTTGGCGGTGTCCAATCTGGAAGAGGCCATTCAGCTCCGCCGGGGCGGCGTTCGCCTGCCCATTCTGATTCTGGGCTACACCCCGGCCCTCTATGCCAGAGACATGGCAGAAATGAATGTCCGGCAGGAAGTCCACAGCCTGGCCTATGCCAAAGAGCTGGAGGCCCGTCTGGTAGGAACCGACTGCCGTCTGCAAGTCCATCTGAAACTGGATACCGGTATGGCCCGTCTGGGCTTTTTCTGCCAGGAGGGAGAAAAAACACTGGATGAGCTGCTGGCGGTGTGTACGCTGCCCCATTTGCAGGTGGAAGGAATGTTCACCCACTTTGCTGTGGCAGATTCTCTGGACCCCATGGACCGGGCCTATACGAGAAATCAGTACGAAGAGTTTCACAAATTTATAGATGGTATGCAGGCCAAGAACCTCCGTCCGGAAATTTGCCACTGCTGCAACAGCGGCGGTACCATTTTGTACCCGGAGTATGCGTTGGATATGATTCGTCCCGGCGTTGCCACCTATGGCATTGCTCCGGCCATGGAACTGGAGGGACGGCTGGATTTGCGGCCCCTGCTCACCTTACATACCAGTATTTCTCAGATTCGACAGTATCCTGCCGGGGTCAGCATTAGCTATGGCAGAACCTACGAGACCAAGGAGCCTCGTACCATTGCCGTAGTGTCCATCGGTTATGCCGACGGCCTGCCCCGGAAACTTTCCGGAAAGGTTCGGTTCTTACTGCGGGGCGTGTCCGTTCCTGTGGTGGGCCGTATCTGCATGGATATGTGTATGGTGGATGTGACCGATGTGCCGGAGGCAAAGGTGGGAGATAAGATGACCGTCCTGGGCGCAGGGGAAGACCCGGCCATTGGCGTGTGCCATATGGCCCAGGAGATGGACACCATTCCTTATGAGCTTCTTTGCGGCATCAGTAAGAGAATTCCCCGCATCTATCTGGATGGAAAAAAGAGAACGGAAATTCTGCAATATATTGTGTAGGTCTGCATAAGATAGATTGGGAGCGGGAACCGGTATAAATCCGGCGTCTGCGTGGGACAATAGAATCAGAGCCGCGTTACATAGAAAAAAGTGACGCGGGAATGATTTCTCACGGAGCGTGAAGCCTATGGATTCCAATGTTAAACGGGGCGATATTTACTATGCGGACCTGAGCCCGGTGGTGGGCAGTGAGCAGGGAGGAACCAGACCGGTTCTCATCGTGCAGAACGATGTAGGAAACCGACATTCTCCCACGGTCATTGCTGCCGCCATTACCAGCCAGACTGGAAAGGCCCGTTTGCCCACTCACATCAACATCGTCGGCAGCACCGTAGGACTGACCAAGGACTCGGTGATTCTTCTGGA
Organism: uncultured Oscillospiraceae bacterium; assembly: GCA_963557675.1. Taxonomy (GTDB): domain Bacteria; phylum Bacillota; class Clostridia; order Oscillospirales; family Oscillospiraceae; genus Faecousia. Next base: position 3,846 of record CAUWEI010000064.1, read on the forward strand.
GCAGATCCGAACCATTGATAAGCGCCGTCTGCGGGAACATATGGGTCGTCTGGATGAGACCCAAATGAATCAGGTAGACAACGCCATTGCAGTGAGTTTCGGTCTGCACGGTTACTAAGGGAATAAAAGGCACCTCTTTCGCATATTCATGCGTAGGAGGTGCTTTTTATGGTATTGGAAGGAACGTGGCCTGTAGTGTACCAGGGAGAGACTGTGGGACAGTGCAGAGTGGAAAAGCGGGGCCTGTATGCCCATTTTTATTGTCAGGCCGGGCCGGAACGTGGCCTTATCCTGCGGCTGGTTTTGCACAGTGAGGAAGGGACGCTGCCTTTGGGAATCCCATTGCCTCAGGAGGGGGAGCTGGTACTTACCAAGAAGATTCCCGCAAAGCGTCTGCCAGATGGACAGACCTACCGGGTAGAGTTGGTATCGGCCTATGAGGAAGCGGCACCCATTCCGGAGAAAGCCCCGGAACAGAAGGTGGAACCCAAACCAGAACCCAAACAGGAAACGAAACCGGAGCCGCAGATGGAACCGGAGCCGCAGGCAGAACTGGAACAGGATGTGGAGCCAGAGCCGCAGGCAGAACTGGAACAGGATGTGGAGCCAGAGCCGCAGACGGAACCAGAACAGGAAATGGAACCGGAGCCGCAGGCAGAACCGGAACCGGAAATGGAACCGAAGCCTCAGGCAGAACCGGAACAGGAAATGGAACCGGAGCCGCAGACAGACCCGGAACAAGAGCCAGACCCGGAACCAACCCCGGAGCCGGACCCAGAACCGACTCCCGAACCCAAGCCGGAACCGGATTGGAACCCCAAACCTCAGCCGGAAACGGGGATTCCCTATTCTCCGAATAGGCCCATTCCCGGATTGGAAAATCTGGAAAAGCTTCGTGCAGCTGCCGATGAAAACGGCGTGATTCGTCTGTATTCTGCGCCAGAGGGGCAATAGACAGAGGGCGTTACGAAAAGAATTGGGGCCGTCTCACCAATCGGAGAGACGGCCCCAAAGGGACAAATTCAAATATGCTTACTTAGCACCCAGAATCTTCCACTGATAGGTAATAGTGGGATGGATGGTGCCCTGCTCGGTGATGTAGTCCGCCAGCAGGTTACGGGCCTGACCCTTGTCCTCGCCCTGAATCATATCATACTGCGTGGAGTAGATGATGCGGTCGGGGTCGTTGGGGGTGAAGTTGCAGCCGTGCTCGTTCAGGTAAGCAATGTAGTTGCCGCCGCCATTATAGCGGTAGTTGTTCAGAACTACGGTGAACTCGAAATCGTCTGCAACGGGCTGACCCTGGTAGGTCATGGTCACACGGTCGCCCTCAGGCTTGGTGGGGTCGATCTCGTAATAGAAGTCCTCGCCGTTGATGACATCGTAGTAGGTGAGGCCGCCGTTAATGGAAACGGTGCCGTCCTCTGCCAACTGAACCTTAGAAGCGGAGTATTCCAGCCAGGTGTCCACTTCCTTGCCGCTCATGGTGATCTGGTAGAACCAGTTCTCATAGCGGTACAGGCGGAACATATCGCCCAGCATAATGTCACCCTCGGGAATGAGGTTCTCTGCATTACCGGAAGTCAGAGGAGCGGTGATGGACAGCATTGCGGGGGTATCATCGGACGTATCATCGGGAGTGTTCTTGCCGTCACGGTCATAAGCACCCCAGGTCTGCACCTTGTTCACCAGCTCCACAAAAGCGGAGGGAGCACCGCCCAGGTTGGAGGCGGAGAAGTTGCCGGAGGCTTTGCCGATGGGCTTGAGCATGTACTCATTCCAGGTGGCCTCTTCGTAAGGCTTGAGGGCTGCTTCCAGCTCTGCATCTACCTCGTAGTTGGGCTGCCACTTACGGTTCTCATCCTTGGTGGCAATATCAACCATCTTGGCATCCACATCGCACTGTCCGGTAATCTGGTTGAAGCGGAGGCAGGCGGTACCCACAGCAGCACACTTGGTGGAGGGGGAGATAACGGGAGTCTTTTCGCCATCCTTGTTTTCAATCTCGGTTACGCCATAGCGGTGCTCGTGGCCGGCAATCACCAGATCGATGGTGTTGGTCTCAGCTACCAGACGGGCCATGTAGTCGGACTCGGCATCACTGTCAATGCCGGAGTGGCTGGCAATTACAATCACGTCGGCCTTCTCGGTAAGCTCGGCCTCATAGTGCTTGTAGGTCTCGATGGGGTTGGCGAAGTAAATGCCCTCCCAGTTTGCGGGAACGTCCCACTTGGGAACGTTGGGGTTGCCGATGCCCATGACGGCAACGGTGATGCCGTCGAAGTCATACAGCTCGTAAGGAGCATAGCCCTTCCAGGTAGCCCAGTCCTTCTTTTCGTTGGAGTTGGTCTCCGCAGCCAGATAGTTGGCGCAGGAAACGGCAACCTGAGACTCGGTTTCGGTGGGTTCGCTGGTCAGATAGTCCAGACGAGAGTTCAGAATGTCCAGACCATAGTTGAACTCATGGTTGCCGGGTACGAACATGTCGTAGGACATCATACGCAGAGCCTTCATGGCAGGGTCGTTTTCTTCGGTCTTGTTGAAGCAGTAGTAGTAGGTCATGGGAGTGCCCTGAAGCAGGTCGCCGCAGTCCAGCAGCAGAGTGTTTTCAAACTGCTCACGCATGGACTTCACATAGGTAGCAACACGGGTCAGGGACTTGTAATAGGTGCCGGAGGCAGAGACATCCGCTGTGTAGTCGGTCGCATAGAGCTGACCGTGGATGTCGGAGGTGCTCATGATGAATATCTCGGCACCATTGTTAAAAAAACGGAACAGAACGGTGGCGAACTGACCACGGTTGGACAGGCTGCGAGGATTCAGAGTCTCAGGAGTTACGCCGTTGATGAGCTCCACGGCCACAGCCCACTTCATAGCGGTCTGTGCATAGGACATCACCTGGTCGGCATCCTGGAACTTGAGCTCTGTGGTAGCAGAAACGTCATATTCGCAGTACTTGGCATAGCGGTAGAACATGGTGACCATTTCCTGACGGGAAACGGGCTTGGTGGGACGGAAGGTGCCATCCTCATAGCCGGTAACGATGTTGTTTGCAGCAGCCCAGTCTACAGCCTTTTCATAGTAGGAACCGTCGGTAACGTCGGGGAAGGAAGCGTTGGAGGTTTCCTCCGGCTCTTCGGCCATACGGTACAGAACGGTAGCCACCATGGCACGGTTCAGAGTGTTGTTGGGAGCGAAGTGGGTGGTATCAATACCATTCATAAGGCCCTTTTCAAAGGCGAACGCTACAGGCTCGGTGAAGTAGCGGCCTGCGGGAACGTCCACGAAAGGAAGACCAACATAGGAAATACGGCCCTCACCGTTGATGTCGGAATATTCCTTTCCGACCACGCCATTGAGGGTGTCACGGATGTAGGTAATCAGAACCAGGTTATCCGCCATAACGTCCTTCTGAATCACCTTGTTGTCCATGAACATATTGATGCCGTCGCCGCCGCTGAGCAGCATATAGTTGTGGGAAGCCAGAGAATAAGTGGCGTTCAGATCGATAGGCTCGTACTTGCCGTCCTTATTGAGAACCTGTACGTCCTTCACACGACGATCACCGGCAACCTCAACGAACATCTTGTCATCGTCCAGCACCACAGAGGAAGGCACATTGGTGTCGATGGTGTACTTGAGGCCGGAGACCTGGAGGAAGCCGCCGTTTGCATCGGGGGCGGAACGAGAAGCCATTTCCAGAGCGTCAATGATTTCCTGACCGGTAGCCTCAACGGAGCAGGCCATGTTGCCGAAGGGGTGAACGGCAATGACATCGCCGTAGGTGATGTCGCCGGCGGAAATGTCGGCACGGATGCCGCCGCCATTGACGAAAGCAATATCGGTCTTCAGAACCGTACGGTAAGCATCGGCGCACAGGTTACCCAGGTTGGTTTCCTGGCTGCGGATGAGACGGTTGCCGGTAGTGGGGTTGTTTACGACCAGAGGAACTTCGGTCTTGGCAACCACCTCATTGAGCTTGTCTTCAAACTGGGCCTGAATCCCCTTGATGTACTCATCGGTTTCAGCATCCACTTCGGTGTAGTTGTTGACCAGCTCAGTGGTAATCTTGCCATCGGCAGAAATGGTCATCTTACCGATGTTCATGAGCTTTGTGCCGGTGGAGGACAGGAGGACTTCCTTGTCTTCCTTATCCTTGACCATCTGGCCTGCGATGGTGCTGTGGGAGTGACCGTCGATCATGGCGTCAAAGCCGGTGGTGTTAGCGATGACATCGGTGGAACGCCAGGGAGCGGACTGCTCATCCACACCCAGGTGACCCAGGCCGATGATGTAATCGGCACCCTCTGCCTTAGCAGCATCCACGGACTTCTGAACGGCATCGTACAGATCCTGACCGTCACCACCCTGGCAGAAGCCATAGATGTAGTTGCCATTCTCATCCTGGAAGTAGGTAGGAGTGGACTTGGTAATGGTCTCGGGGGTAGCGATACCAACATAGGCCACCTTTACGTCGCCATAGGTCTCAATGGCATAGGCATCGGTAACGGTCTTGTCGGTACGCAGGTCCATGAAGTTGCAGGAAAGGTAGGTAGCCTTGGACTTGGTCAGCAACCCCAAAGCCTTATCCATGCCGTAATCGAACTCATGGTTTCCGTAAGTAGCGAAGTCATAGCCAACGAAGTTCATAATGTCCACCAGGTAGTCACCATCGGACAGGGTGCCAATGGCCTCACCCTGAATGGCGTCACCGGCATCTACCAGAACGACGTTGTTGTGGGTAGCCTCCATCTCTTTCTTATAGGCTGCCAAGTTGGCATAGCCCATGGAGCCCTTGGGCTTGCCTGCATCTACACCGCAGTGTACGTCATTGGTGTACAGAATTACGATGTCATCCGACTTGGTTTCGGCAGCGAAAGCCATGGTCGGAAGCACGGTAAGAACCATAACCAGTGCCATCAGCACGGACAGAACCCGATTAGAAATCTTGCTTCTCATGTTACATCCTCCTCAAAATAGAATGAATTTTTATAAAGACCCTGTTTAGATCTTTCCTTTATTCTACCAAATATTTCCTACTCTTTCAATAGGGATTTCGGTCCTTTTCCTCTTTCTTTGAAAGAAATACTTAACAAAAAAGGAAAAACTACAACGGGAAAATTGTGAAAATAGGATGAATAAGACAAACCTTCCTCAAAACAAGCGATTCTGTTTGACAGAGCAGCTCTGACCTTTGGACAGATAGGTATGATCCAACCTGTTTTGCAGAAAAGTGTATTCGTGGCAGCAAACAAAATCGGAGCTGTTTCATCAGAAAATGAAACAGCTCCGATAACTATTAGTGGATAATGCGTTTAGCGCCCAGGCACTCTCTTTCAAAGTAACCGGTTTCGGTGGAGTCTACTACCACACCCCGGGCACTGTTGGCAGCGTGAAGGTACTGTGCATCGCCTACATAAATGCCCACATGGGTAATATCGTCTACATCCTGAGAGGGGGAGAAGAATACCAGATCGCCGGGCAGAAGTTCGTCCAGACCTACCTCAACGGCATCTTCGTAGAACCACTGGTCAGTAGCGGTACGGCCCAGTTCAAACCCAAAGTGGCTGAAGACATAGTACACAAGACCGGAACAATCAAAGCCGGTGGAGGGAGAACTGCCGCCCCATGCGTAGTCATAGCCCTCAAATTGCAGTGCAAAGTCCACCAGCTCGTCCGCCAGAGGACGGGCATCGGGATTTTCACTGGAACCTTCCCAGCCTTTGAAGAAGTTGTAAGACCGGAAGAACATGGCCAGAGCTTCCTGACAGGTGGTAGAGGACTGGGGATTCAACTTTTCGCCGCTGCCCTTTACAATTCCAAGACCCACCAGCAGTCTTGTGGAGGGAAGGGCATAGTTGTGCAGCTCTTTCACGTCCTGGAACCGATCCAAATCCACGGTAGGATTGTCGGTTTCGGGATAGCCCAGAACGGTCAGGAAGTTTGCGGAAATTTTACAGAACTGCTCTTTTGTAATGGGATTGTCTGGCTGGAAGGTGTTGTCAGGGAATCCGTCCACAAGTCCAAGCTTGTGGGCCAACGTGATCGTGCTGTCGTCCACATCATAGAAGGGGGAGTCTCCCACATTGGTGTCGGTATCCGGGGCAGCGGAAAGGAATGCGTTCACCGCTACATAGCACATTTCCTTACGGGTAATGGGGGTCTTCATATCCCGACGAATGAGGATTCTGGGAATCAATCCCTGTTCCTCCATCGGAACCAGTTCTTTTTTTGCCCAGTCGCTCATGTTGGGGTATTTTTCATCAAAGGGAATCTCCGGCTCCACCGGGACGTCCGGTATGGAAGGCGTAAATCCTTCCTGTGCATTAAGGAAGACGTAGGCACGGTAGAACATGACCAGACCCTGCTCCCGAGGAGTAAGACGCTCCGGTGTAAGACCGATTTCATTTCCTTCTACAATGCCGATTCCAACCACAAGGCTGGCAGCGTCACGTGCCCAGGAGGCCAATTCGTCTGCATCGGCAAACTGAGACAGGTCGGCAAAGTGCTCGCTGGAAGGAACCCAGCCCACCGAAGTGAGAAACTGCTGAATAAACATGAAGAATTCCTGACGGGTCAGCAGCTTATAGGGACGGAAGGTGTTGTCTTCATAGCCCTTGGTCAGGCCCATGGCATATGCCTTGGCAACGATGGGATCTTCCGTATCCGTGAAGGGTTTCGGGTTGGATACAACAATTTCTTCGCCTATGTACGTTTCAAAGATATGCACAGCAATGGTACACATCTCCAAACGGGAGATGTTTCCCTTCAGGCTGGTCATCTCCTGAAAAGAGGGAGGGATCAGGCCTAAACCGTCCATTTCGTCTAATTCTTTCTTAGCCCAGCCGCTGCTCTCTCCGTAAGCATTTACGGGAGCAGCCAGGGAAAATACTACCATCAGGGCCAGCAGCAGGGAAAGGATACGGGTTGCTGTGTGTTTCTTTTGGTTTATCATACGTGGATTATACCTCCATATTCAGTTCCAATTCGACAGGACAATGATCCGATCCGAAAATCTCCGGATGAATCTCTGCCTTTTGGATACTGGGATTTAGCTCTTTGGACACCAGAAAATAATCGATGCGCCAACCGGCATTGTTCTTTCTGGCATTGAAGCGATAGCTCCACCAACTGTAGGCTCCGGTGGCATCGGGGTGCAGATACCGGAAGGTATCGGTAAAGCCGGAGTCCAAAAGGGCGGTAAAGCTTTCACGCTCCTGATCCGAAAAGCCTGCATTTCCTCGATTGGGGCCGGGATTTTTCAGGTCAATTTCCTGATGGGCCACATTGAGGTCGCCGCAGACAATGACAGGTTTACTGGTAGCCAAAGAAGAGAGCTTTTCCCGAAAAGCCTTGTCCCAGGCCAAACGGTGGTCAATCCGTTTCAGACCTTCCTGGGCATTGGGCGTATAGCAGGTAGCGATATAACAGGAGTCATACTCCAAGAGAATCAGGCGGCCTTCGGTGTCCAGCTCCTCCACTCCCACACCGTAAGTGACGGAAACAGGGGGCTTTTTGGCGAAGATTGCCGTACCGGAATATCCTTTTTTCTGGGCAGAGCACCAGAATTGGGTGTATCCGGGCAGATCCAGTTGAATTTGATCCGGCTGAAGTTTGGTTTCTTGCAGGCAGAAGAAGTCCGCATCCAGAGCAGAAAAAGAATCCATAAATCCTTTCTGCATACAGGCTCGCAGACCGTTAACGTTCCAGGAAATTAGCCGCAAGGCATACACTCCTTTCCGATTTAGAATCAAAGCGAAAGCTCTCAACGCACATCATATCAAAAAACGAAGGGAAAAACAACCGACGCCACAAAAATGTTACAATTTCGTAAAAATTTCAAAAACAAATTTTGTCCAAGAGGATTGCGGCTTCTTAATCAAAACAGGGGCTGTCTCAACAAAATAGAAACAGCCCCTGTGGAAAAAATTAAACGTTAAACAGGAAGTTGACGATGTCACCGTCCTGCATGACATATTCCTTACCTTCGCTTCTCACCAAACCCTTGGACTTGGCGTTGGCCATGGTAAGACAAGCTTTCATATCCTCGAAGGCGATGACTTCGGCCCGGATAAAGCCACGCTCAAAGTCGGTGTGGATTTTACCGGCGGCCTGAGGAGCCTTGGTGCCCTTCTTGATGGTCCAGGCACGGCACTCGTCGGGACCGGCAGTGAGGAAGGAAATGAGACCCAGCAGAGCATAGCTGCTGCGAATCAGACCATCCAGACCGGATTCCTTGAGGCCCAGCTCTTCCATGAACATGGCCTTTTCCTCCGGGTCATCCAGCTCTGCAATGTCGGCTTCCAGCTTGGCGCAGATGGGCAGACACTGGCTGCCCTCCCGGTCGGCCAGCTCCTTGACCTTGCAGTAATGGACGCTGCTTTCGGGATTGTTGACCTGATCCTCAGAGAGGTTGGCGGCATAGATGGTCTTTTTGAGGGTCAGAAGATCGGAAGTGGCGATGAGGGCCATGTCGTCTTCGGAGCACTCAAAGGTACGGGCCAGGTTGCCCTCGTTCAGGTGATTGAGGAGGCCCTGGAAAACTTCGATTTCATGGAGAAAACGCTTATCACCGCCCTTAGCGGACTTCTGTGCCTTGTCCAGACGACGCTCCACCATTTCAGCATCGGCCATGATAAGCTCCAGATTGATGATGTCAATATCACGCAGGGGATCGGTAGAGCCTTCCACATGGGTCACATTGGAATCTTCAAAGCAGCGAACCACATGAATAATGGCATCGGTGGTACGGATGTTGGACAGGAACTTGTTGCCCAGACCTTCGCCCTTGGAGGCACCCTTTACGAGGCCGGCAATGTCAACGAACTCGATGACAGCGGGGGTGAACTTCTTAGGATTGTGCTGGTCCCGGAGCCATTCCAGACGCTCATCGGGAACGGGAACCACGCCCACATTGGGGTCGATGGTGCAGAAAGCGTAGTTGTCAGCAGGAACGCCGGCGTTGGTGATTGCGTTAAAGAGGGTGGACTTGCCTACGTTGGGCAGTCCCACGATGCCTAATTTCATATCTATTTTTGCTCCTTTATCCTAGTAAGGTTTTTACATGGTTATCACGAGACAGTATGGGCGTTATTCGGACGGTTCTCTCCTTTGCCCACTCAAAGACTCCTTCCTTTTGACAGAAAAAGCGGAGTCTAACACAATTTCCTATTATAACGTAAAACTTACATTTTTTCAATACGGATACCGGTGAAATTGGCAATGGATACCGCACGGAACAGTTGCTTTCTTTTTAAGACGAAATATGGTATGCTTATCTTCCCAAATAGAATCAAGGAGGGCGATTTATGTTATCCATTTGTGGAGTAGATTGCTGTGAAGAATGCAGCAGAAAAGCGCAGTGCGGTGGCTGTGTAAAAACAGATGGGCACCCCTTTGGGGGACAGTGTGTTGCAGCTGAATGTATCAAAAGAGGTGGATTTGAGGCTTTTGCATCATTCAAAAAGACCTTGATTGCGGAATTTAATGCTCTTGGGATTAAAAATCTCAATGTGAAAGACCTGAATCTGCTCAATGGATTTTTGGTGAATTTGGAATATCCGCTTCCCAGTGGCCAGATGGCCAAATTTCTTCAGGACAATCATGTGTACTGGGGAAATCAGATCGAAATACCGGAAAGTGACCGATTCTATGGCATTGTGGCAAACGAGCAATTCCTCCTCGTATGTGAATATGGATGTGGAGGAACAGCCCCGGAGATTGTTGTATATAAAAGGAGATAGGTCCCAGCGCAGACTGTACCAAAAAGAAAACAGAGTGCATGAACCGTCCAAAAAGCGGAAGGATGCACTCTGTTTTTGATTGGTTTTATTGTATCTCGTTATAGAGTGGTACGGTGGCGGTTCCAGAACCGAGCCAGACCGCCTTCGCTGGTCTCTTTGTACTGATGGCTCAGATTGAGACCGGTCTCATACATGGCCTTTGTGACCATGTCAAAGCTGATATTACGAGTACCGCAGAGGAAATAACTCAGGTTGCAGGCGTTCATGGCACGCATAGCGGCAACGGCATTTCTTTCGATGCAGGGAACCTGTACCAGACCGCAGATGGGGTCACAGGTCAGGCCCAGATGGTGCTCCAGAGCGATTTCGGCGGCATACTCCACCTGTTCCAGGTTCAGGCCATACAACTCAGCAGCAGCGGCGGCAGCCATAGAACAGGCCACGCCAATCTCTGCCTGACAGCCACATTCTGCACCGGAAATGGAGGCGTTGCGCTTTGCCAGATTGCCGATAATGCCAGCCGTACCCAGAGCACGGATGACCTGCTCTTCGGTGGCTCGTCCGCTTTCATAGATGTAGTACAGCACCGCAGGCAGAACACCGGCAGCACCACAGGTGGGTGCAGTGACGATGGTGCCGTTGTCTGCGTTCTGCTCCGACACAGCGAAAGCATAAGCACAAATCATACGACATTCCCGAACCTGTGCAACCTCGGTATCCAGCTGCTGCTCATAGAGGTATTTGGCTTTGCGCTGCATTTTCAGCACGCCGGGAAGAATACCCGTGGTGTTGAGGCCGTCGTGGATGGCCTTTTTCATGGTCTCCCAGACCTGTCGGAGGAAGTCCCAGATTTCAGGGCCTTCATTCATTTCCACATAGTCGCTGAGGGTGTGGACATAGCTCCACTTACAGAAGTCCATGATTTCAGCAAAGGAATTTTCCGGATAGACCTCTTCGTTGGCATCTGCGCTTCTGCCCACGATGACAATATCACCGCCGCCTACGGATTCCACCCGGAAATAACCGGTCTGCTCCTCCCCCTTGAAGGCGAAGAAGTCGATGGTATTGGGATGGGTCACATCTTTCGGGGTTTCTCTGGAGAACACGATCTCATTTTCTACCGAGGAGAGGACTTCCATCAGAACACGGTCGGTGCCGTGGCCGATGCCGGTTTTACACAAAGAGCCATAGAGGATGACCCGAATCCGGTCTGCCTCAGGATGCTCAGACAGGAAGATTCTAGCGGCCCGTTCCGGTCCCATGGTGTGGGAGCTGGAGGGTCCTTTTCCAATTTTATAAATATCACGGATGGATTTCATAATCTACTACCTCCGTCTTTTTGATAGCGTATTTAGTATATCAA
>CAUWEI010000065.1:0-14784 GCA_963557675.1 uncultured Oscillospiraceae bacterium
GTGTTGAAAAATACATGAAGAATTTTTGGCAAAAATGTGCGAAATTTTAATGCTTTTTATAGTAGACCAAAACATTTGTTGGGAAAATAGTGGTGCAAAACAAAGCTGATTTTTACGCTTGAAAAATTTTTCAAAAAATATCAAAAAAGTGCTTGACATTTTTTGAAAACGGTGTATAATAAGTCTCGTTGGTTGGCCAACCGGTCCTGATAAAGAAACGGCGAGCTGATGAACAAAAGCAAATAACGCATAGGGGATTTGTGTAACGGTAGCACACCGGACTCTGACTCCGTTTGCGGGGGTTCGAATCCCTCATCCCCTGCCAAAGGACGATTGCGAAAGCAATCGTCCTTTTTCTATATAAGTCAAAAGAAAGGAATATTCCTATGATATATGGCGAAATGGTGAAGGGCCGCTTTCTGAAAAGGCCCAATCGATTTATTGCCCATGTAGAAATCCATGGAAACGTGGAAATCTGTCATGTGAAAAATACGGGGCGGTGCCGGGAACTGCTGCCGGAAGGGGCAGAGGTCTGGTGTCACCCGGACCATAATCCGGCCAGAAAAACAAAATTTGACCTCATAGCCGTTCAGAAGGGCCACAGACTGATTAACATGGATTCTCAGGCACCGAATAAGGCAGCGGGAGAGTGGCTGCGCTCTGGCGGTCTGGGAGCCTTGGAAAGCTTGAAAGCGGAATACACCCACGGAGATTCCCGGTTTGACTTTTCCTTCTTGCAGGATGGACGCAGGTGCTTCCTAGAAGTCAAGGGAGTGACGTTGGAGGAAGATGGAGTGGTACGGTTCCCGGATGCTCCGACGGAACGGGGAACAAAGCATCTCAAGGGACTTGCAAAAGCGGCACAGGAGGGATATGGGGCCTATGTACTCTTTGTGATTCAGATGGAGGATGTCCAATATCTGGAACCCAATGAAAAAACAGACCCGGCCTTTGCTGCTGCGCTTAGGGAAGCAGAAAAGGCCGGGGTGAAGATTTTGGCAATGGATTGCCGGGTAGAGCCGGGAGCTATGGTGCTTAGAAAACCGGTGGAAGTCCGATTATAACAGAATGTCCTTTAGCTCAGACAAAGACCGGATTTCATAGTCACAGGGAATTTCAGAATTTCTCGGCTGAGCAGAAGGGTTGAACCAGCAGGTATGAATTCCGGCGTTGTTTCCGCCTTTTATATCGGAAGTGAGACTGTCTCCGATGATAATGGCTTCGTTGGGGTCAAAGTTGGGAATTCTGGCAAAGCACCGCTTGAAATATTCTGCACTGGGCTTATTGAATCCAATTTCCTGGGAAATAAAGATTTCGGTGAAGTACGGTCCGATGCCGGAGCTTTTAAGCCGTGCAGCCTGTACCTTAGCGGTGCCGTTGCTGGCCAGATAAAGCTGGAATCGGGAGGCCAGCCAGGGAAGAAGCTCCTCGGCACCTTCTATGAAGTAATGTCCGATACACAAAAAGTCCTCGTAGTTTTTCTGACAGGTCTGAGGGTTTGCATCCAGCCCAAGCTCCCGGAACAGATAGGAAAACCGTTGAACCAGGACTTCTTCTCTGGTCAGTTCGCCACGTTCCAGCATCTGCCAATGCATTTTGTTGACCTGACTGTAGCGTGTAATGAGGGCTTCCGTAGGCTCCACCCCTACAGACCGGAAGGCTTTGGCAATGGCAATGGATTCTGCCTTATGAAAGTCCAGAATGGTGTCATCTAAGTCAAGAAACAGAAAACGAAACATAGCCCCTCCTTACAAAGATGCAATGGTATTTGCAATCTTAGCAAAGGTTTCAATGTCCAATGTTTCGCCCCGGACTGTAGGACTGAGACCGCAGTCTGTGAGAATCTGACCGATTTTTTCTTTGCCCAGATTGGGGAAGCCGGAAGCCAGACCATTTTGCAGCGTTTTTCTCCGCTGGGCGAAGCTGGCCCGCACCACACGGAAGAACATCTCTTCGCTGACAATATGGCAGGGAGGCTCCGGACGCACCTTCAACTGTACCACAGCAGACATGACCTTGGGCTGAGGGATGAAGCAGGAGGGAGGCACATCGAAGAGAAGTTCCGGGGTGGCATAGTAATTGCAGAAGACTGTGAAGGCACTGTAGTCCGCAGAGCCAGGTTTTGCAGCCATCCGCAGGGCAACTTCCTTCTGCACCATAACCGTGACAGCGGAGAAGCATTTGGCTTCTAGCAGGGCGGTCAGAACGGGAGAGGTGATATAGTAGGGAAGGTTTGCACAGGCCATGGGTTTCAGCCCGGGAAACTGTTCTTTGACCAACTGGGCAATGTCCACCTTCATGACATCTTTCCATAAGATTTCCAGGTTTTCAAACTCGCCTAAGGTCTCAGCCAGAATGGGCTTCAAGGTGAGATCAACTTCCACAGCCGTTACTTTTCCTGCTCTGAGGCAAAGCTGTTGGGTCAGAGGGCCAATACCGGGGCCTACTTCCAGCACACCGACATTCTCATCCACGCCGGAATCCTCTGCAATCTGACGAGGCACCCAGGAGGCAATCAGAAAATTCTGGCCCTTGGATTTGGAGAAATGGAAGCCATGCCGAGCCAGAAGAGCCTTGACTTCCTGTACATTACAAAGATCAAGCATAAAATAAACCGCCTTTCTTCTGTAATCATACCAGAGGAAAGGCAGTTTTTCAATTATCAATCTAGAATATATACGGTGCAATCTCTGCGGCCGAAGTCCCAACATTCATCAATTCGGTCAAAATAGAGGTCCACACGATTTCCAACAATGGCACCGCCGCAGTCTTCGGCTACCGCATAGCCATAAACATAGGCACCGTCATTGGATACAATATACATTTCGGTTCCATAAGGAATCACAGAGGGGTCTACCGCAATGGCACCATAGCGGGCCTGTGTACCGGTAGCAGTAATGCCATCATAGCCTTCACAACTGTAGGCGGTGGCCTCTACGGTGAACTTTTCTTTGTAGGTAAGGGTTTCACCGGAAAGGGTGGTGATGGTGTTGTCGGTAGTGACGGAATCGCTGCTTTCGTCCAATAAACAAGACGGCAGCGGTTCTTGCTGTTCTTTGCTGGTATAGTTCGTACCTTGGGCAATAACGGCATCAACGGGAGATTTTAGAACCGTTTTTTTCAAATCTACCCGATCCACTTCTCTGCCGTTTTCATAAAAAACCTGGGTGGTATACTGGATTTCTCCCGCTGAACCCGCAACCAGAGTGCGTTCTTCCCCGGCGGGGAGTGTGAGATCAGTGGTGTATAGGGTTTGGTACGGTATAGGTCGTGTGTGTTCGATCACCTCAGAAGAAGTGGAAAGAACGTCAATCACCATGCCGTCACAGGTTTTATCCTGCGGATTCTGCTGGGTTTTCAGGTGGCCGTTTTCCAGTTGAATGTCCAGTTGCTCCAGAATTTCGGAGACAGTGGAACCGTATGTAGTAACCTTTGTGATCTGACCATCATAGCGCACGGTTACTGTCTGTAGACGCTGTACACGGATTTCGGAAATATCGTCTCCTGTTTCAGCGGTAAAGGTGTCTTCGTCTCCAAGCTGCAATCCTGCTTCCTGCAACACGGTGGCAGGGTCTGTGGCATAGGTAGTGTGAACCAGGACCTGATCTCCATCCGTGATAAGGTAAGTGTTTTGTGCAGAAGCAACTTGGGTAAATACGATTCCAGCAGCAGCGATGGTCAGGGCGATTGCTCCCAGACGGAGTAAAAGCCGCTTGCTGTGCAGCAGCGTATGAAGTTTCTTAAGCATAGATATACCTCCTTCATCTTACTTGCGAGAATGAATGGATAAACGGTTTCAAATCAGTTACTTTTGTAACCATATTGAAACCGTTTTGATATTATAACTAAAAAATTCGGAATGTCAATACTTAGGCGAAAAATACTGAATAATTACAATTTGTTTTAAGCATATTGAAGAGAAATATCTTGCTGTTCTATGTTTGTATTTGGTAAAAATGGCGGCATTTTCACAAGAAAGAAACAGAATGTAATTTTTTGAATGGAGGTTGACAGTAAAAGAGATTTGTGCTATAGTGAAGGCACAAATTGGCTGTGACGAAGTTCGGCACTTGCGAAAGACGTTCAGAGAGAGGTCCACTTGGTGCAAGGATCTTACGGCCCTGTGCAAGTTGTCAACCGCTTCCGAGCTGTCTGGCTGAACCCTAGGGGATAAGCCGGAACGGGTCCGCCCGTTACTGCGGCAATGAGTGGCAGTTTTAACTGCAACCAGGGTGGAACCGTGGAATACACATTTTGTATCCCACCCCTGATTTTTCAGGGGTGGGATTTTTGCATCTCCTGCCCCAATATCAAAAGGAGGAGTTATTATGTCTGAAGAAAATCTGTACACCTTTGAAAATCCTGAGTACCGTAAAACCTACTGGCACACCTGCTCCCACATTATGGCCCAGGCTGTAAAGCGTCTGTGGCCTGAGGTTCAGCTGGCCATCGGCCCTGCCATCGATGAGGGCTGGTACTATGACTTTGATGCTCCCTTCTCTTTCACCCCCGAGCATCTGACCAAGATCGAAGCAGAGATGAAGAAGATCTGCAAGGAGCGCATCCGTCTGGAGCGCAGCGAAAAGCCCCGTGAGGAGGCTATTGCCTTCATGCAGGAGAAAAACGAGCCTTACAAGGTGGAGCTGATTCAGGATCTGCCGGAGGATGCCGTGATTTCCTTCTATACGCAGGGCGATTTCATCGACCTGTGCGCTGGTCCTCATCTGGACCATACGGGCCGTGTGAAGCACAACGGCTTTAAGCTCACCAAGTCTTGCGGCGCTTACTGGCGTGGCGACAGCAACCGGAAGATGCTCCAGAGAATCTATGGCATCGGCTTTCCCTCCAAGGAAGAGCTGGAGGAGTATCTGACCCGTCAGGCAGAGGCTTTGAAGAGAGACCACAATAAGCTGGGTCGTGAGCTGGATTATTTCACCACTGTAGATTGCATCGGTCAGGGCCTGCCCATTATGCTGCCCAACGGCGCAAGAGCCATTCAGCTTTTGCAGCGTTGGATTGAAGACGAGGAGCAGAAGCGTGGCTATATCCTGACCAAGACCCCTCTGATGGCAAAGCGGGACCTGTACCGGATTTCCGGTCACTGGGACCACTATCTGGATGGTATGTTCGTCCTGGGCGATCCTTACGACGAGGAGAAGGAGTGCTTTGCACTGCGCCCCATGACCTGCCCCTTCCAGTATCAGGTTTACCTGAACAAGGCCCGTTCTTACCGTGAGCTGCCCATGCGTTTGGGCGAGACCTCTACGCTGTTCCGTAATGAGGATTCCGGCGAGATGCACGGCCTTATCCGTGTCCGTCAGTTCACCATTTCCGAGGGCCACATCATTCTCCGTCCTGACCAGCTGGAGCAGGAGTTCAAGAACTGCCTGGACCTGGCAAACTACTGCATGGAGACTCTGGGCCTGAAGGAAGACTGCTCTTTCCGCTTCAGCCAGTGGGACCCTGCAAAGGCCGGCGAAAAGTACGAAGGCACCGCAGAACAGTGGGAGCTGGCTCAATCCACCATGAAGACCATTCTGGACGATCTGGGCGTCAAGTACTCCGTGGGTATTGACGAAGCCGCCTTCTACGGCCCCAAGCTGGACGTGCAGATCAAGAACGTCTTTGGTAAGGAAGACACCCTCATTACCATTCAGCTCGATATGCTTTTGGCTCAGAAGTTCGGTATGGAATATACCGATGCGGATGGTCAGAAGAAGACCCCCTATATCATTCACCGTACTTCCATGGGCTGCTACGAGCGTACCCTGGCCCTGCTGATTGAGAAGTATGCCGGTGCTCTGCCCCTGTGGCTCATGGGCACTCAGGTCAAGGTCCTGCCCATTACCGACCGTGCTCACGAGTACGCAAAGAATCTGGTGCAGCAGCTCAAGGATGCAGGCATTCGTGCAGAGGGCGACATGAGAAGCGAGAAGCTGGGCTACAAGATCCGGGAAGCTCAGATGAACAAGATTCCTTATATGCTGGTGGTTGGCGACCGTGACATGGAAAACGGCACGGTTTCCGTCCGTACCCGTACCGGTGAGGATCTGGGTGCTATGACTCCTCAGGAGTTTATGGCAAAGTGCCTCATGGAGATTGCAACCAAGGCCAAGACCCTGTAAGCGAATATTTTTTGGAGGCTGTCACGCTTGTGGCGGCCTCCTTTTGCTTTATGAGAAGAAACGGCAAGACATAAAAAGTGGCTGTTCTGCATCAGCGGAACAGCCACAAAGGATGGTATGAAATTACAGGTCTTTTCTCAGGAAGTCCGCCATCCAGAAAATAAGTTCTGCATTGCGGAACAGTTCGCTTTCCTGGCTGCTGCGACGCCATAGAGCGGCATATTCTCTGTACCAGGTTTCCAACTCCGCAGCCAAAGCCAAGGGGTCTACCTGGATGGAAGGACTACCGGATACATAGACCATGAACTTGTTCAGGAGCTTCTGACCATCGGACATGAGCAGGTAGGGCAGCATACGCTTGCGGCCTGCCATCTGAGGCATCCGGCGGCAGATCTCTTCCTGACAGGCATCAATGGTCTCGTTGACCTTGTCAGCCTGAGGCATGAGGCGGTCCATGAAGGGACGGTAGTCCTCCCAGAAACGGGTGATGGACTTGTCCACAATGCGGCCCTGCGTAATCTCGGCAAATTCTACAATAATGCCCCAGTTTGCCACGACCTGCTTGCTCAGTTCCAGAAGGATGGACATGATTTTTCCGGTGGGATCACCGTACTCCACCACAGAAATGGCTTCGTTCAGTTCCTCCATGGAAGGAATGGCCCTGTTCCAGGACATAGCGGCAGCATAGATGATACCAGGCATGGAGGACTCGGGATCTTGCAGATGACCAAAATCACCCCATTCTGTGACCAGAAGGCCTTCGGCGTTGTACTTGTGAGCCAAAGTGGCCATCTTCATAATATTGATATAGGCAGGCTCGAAGAGGTTGATGGTCTGCTTCCAGCCCTGAACGCCGGGGCACAGATACTGCTTGACTCCAAGCTCACACAGCTTTTTGGCGTGATCCTCCCGCACCTCGGTAGCATACTCCCAGTTCATGCAGATCATATTGGAAGGAAGATACTTGGTGTTTTCCGGTTCAGCCAGAATGATGTCGCCCCAGAACATAGGCTGCTTGCCCAGTTCTACCACATGCTCGGCAATCTTAGCAATCCAATCCACATACATCTTGTGGGAGCCGATCTCGCTGGCCAGCTTGCTGCCACGTCCACGACCCAGATCAAAGGGCTCGTCGCCGTTGATGTTGAAGCGGTTGGAGGAGAACAGAGACACAAACTCATCGATCATCCGATAGACCAGAGACAGGGACTCTTCGTTGGTCACATCCAGCGTGTGGTGCATCTGGCGATGGAAGAAGGAGAAGGGAGCACCCTTGGATTCCTCAACCTCGGACAGGTGGTGGAAGGACTTGGTTCTCAGAACCTTGTACAGGTGGCCCAGAGTTGCCACGGAGGGAACAAGTTCCACATGGAGCTTTTGGCAGTATTGGTCCAGTTCCAGTATGTCCTGAGCAGTCAGGGGAGTGTCGTCTCTCCAGATTTCGCTGAAGCCGTCAAACAGGAAGGTATGCTCGATATACAGATGAAGCTGATTCATCTTGTAGAAAGCACAGCGGTCAGCCAGCTCCTTCATAAAGGCCATGGTGGGAATCCGGCAGCGGGTGGCATCATAGAACAGGCCACGGGCAATCAGATTGGGGAAGTCGGAAATGGCGAGGCAGGGAACCACAGGGCCTTCCTGACGGAGAATCTGGCGCAGGGTCTGCACACCGTAGAGAAGACCGGCCTCATCGCCGCCGGTGACGGTGATGCCTTCGGTGGTGACAGTCAGGGTGTAGTGCTCTTCTCCCAGAGCAGCGTCCATGGTGAGGACGATGCCTCTATGAGGCTCCACCATACGGCGGTCAATCATTAGAGACATGCCGCTGACCTCTTCCAGCTCCTGGGTCAGAAGCTTGGCATAGTCATAGGCGTTGGGGGGACAGCAGGGACGCAAGGTGACCCGGTCCATATAAGTCAGTCGATAGAAGCCTTCTTGCATGGTCATGCTTTGGGGCTGAGGAATCAGTTTCATAGGATTCTCCTCCATAGATTCAGTTGGCCCAACTAAGGGCCGTGATGAGTGTATCATATCGCAAATTTTTCCATTAAACAAGTCTACTGTTTGTCATTTTAGGGGCAGTTCTTGCCAATCTCGAGTTTGAAGCAGAATAGGAGCGGGAACACACTCATTTTCTTAACGGGGCAGGGATGGAAAATCCTTGGTTGTACAAAGGGAAATTTATAAAAGAAATTTCTGGGATTCTTCAAAATACTCAACAAAATTTTGTCCTTTTAAAAGACAAAATGACAGAAAATAGGTCTACCGTTGCAAAACAAAAAGAATTTTGCTATAATCAGCTCACCGCTGCAATGGTGGTTATACTTTTTAATACTTAGGAGAATGACGATGCTGAAACGATGGATCAGTTTGATATTGTGCCTTTGCCTTATGTTGTGTATTACAGCCTGCGGCAAGAAAAAGGAAGCACCTCGTAACGAGGAAATGAATGTGATTCAGGAGCAGGGAACCTTGCGAATTGGCGTAACACAGGCACCTCCCTATAGCGTCAAGGGAGAGGATGAAAAGTATTCCGGCTTCGACATTGAGCTGGCAACCAGAGTATGCCAAAAGCTGGAATTAAAACCGGAGTTTGTAGAGGTGGCATGGAGTGACCGGATGGCAGCTCTGATGCAGGGTCGGGTGGACTGCCTTTGGAGTGGTCTTACGGCGGTTTCTCAGTTGAGAGAGACGGTGGAATTCAGTCAGACCTATTTGGCCAGCAAACCGGTGTTGGTGGTTTTACAGGAAAATGCAGAAGATCGGAATTTTTCTGGTAAGAATGTAGCCGCAGAAGTTGACTCTGCCTGCCAAAGTGCAGTGAAGGTGTGTTTACCGGAAAGTAAACTTTTGGCAGTAGAAAATCAGATGACCGCATTGGAGGCATTACAGGAGGGAAAGGCGGCAGCCGCAGTGGTGGACCGCCATGTGGCCCTTCGGGCAGCAGCACAGAGCGAAGATCTGCTGATTTTGGAAGATGTGGAATTGGGCAGCCACGAAATGGCAGTTGCTATGCGTATCAATAGCGACCTGATCCCTGCTGTCAATAAGGCACTG
Organism: uncultured Oscillospiraceae bacterium; assembly: GCA_963557675.1. GTDB lineage: Bacteria > Bacillota > Clostridia > Oscillospirales > Oscillospiraceae > Faecousia. The sequence continues at coordinate 9,183 of CAUWEI010000065.1, forward strand.
ACGGAATTGGAGCAGGAGGGAGTTATGAATTCTCTTGCTGAGACCTATGGGATGAACGACAGTCTCATTGTGGGTTGAGAATTGAATGACCGAAAGGCAGCATATCCTTCACAGGGTGTGCTGCCTTTTTGCTTAAGAAAAACTTCACAAATGATTCATTTGCATCTGCCTTGCGGATATGATATAGTATTCTTAATTAAACACCCGGAGGCGTTTATGGATCAAATGACTGAATTGCAGAAAAAAATCCAGGCGGCAATGCCCGACCTGCTGTTAAAAATGGAAGAACCTCTTTGCAACCATACCTCTTTCAAAATCGGAGGTCCGGCGGAGGTAATAGCCTTTCCCTCTACGGTGGAGGAGCTTCAAAAGCTGTTTCGCTGGGCAAAGGCAGAAGGAATTGTCCCGGTAGTGCTGGGGGCTGGTACCAACGTACTGGCACCGGACGAAGGACTGCGGGGCCTTGTGGTTTGCACCAAAGGAGCTTTGATGGGCATTACGCAGGAGGATGAAACCTCCATTACCGTAATGTCTGGCGTTTCTATGGCAAGGGCCGCAGGATTTGCAGCAGATTTGGGCCTTTCCGGTCTGGAATTTGCCCATGGAATCCCCGGCTCTGTAGGCGGCGGACTGTATATGAACGCCGGTGCCTATGGGGGAGAAATCAAGCAGGTGGCAGAAAAGACGGTCTTTATGGATTTGGACGGAACCCTTCATGTAGCGGAAGGGGAGGCACAGGACTTTTCTTATCGGCACAGTGCCTTTACGGGAAAGCCTGGTGTCATTGTGAGCGGAACGTTCCGCCTGACTCCCAAGCCTGCGGAAGAAATTTGGGATACCATGCGTACCCTTATGGGCAAGCGGAAAGCGTCTCAGCCCTTGGAGATGCCCTCTGCCGGTTCCACCTTTAAGCGTCCTGTAGGCGGCTATGCAGCAGCCCTTATTGAACAGGCCGGACTGAAAGGGTTTCAGGTAGGCGGAGCTGCGGTGTCTCAGAAACACGCAGGCTTTGTGGTCAATCTGGGCGGTGCAACCCGAAAAGATGTATTGACCCTGATTGAAAAAATCCAGGAAAAGGTTCTGCAAAATAGCGGAATCGCCCTGGAGCCGGAGGTCATTCGGCTGTAAGCGAAAAAATAGAAAGGCGGGACGAAATGTCCTTTTCCTCAAATGTAAAAAGTGAGATTTGCAGACTTCTCCCAACCCAGAAGTGCTGCTGCCGGGCTCAGTGCTTCGGGATTCTCCTGTTCTGTAATACCTTTTCCTCGGATGTGATTCGGATTGTGACGGAAAGCCGGGAGTTGGCTGGAATTCTGCCAAAGCTCTTTAAGAAAGCCTTTGGCTTTGGCTTTGATGAAGAGCCGGAGGCAGACAGCAGCAAGCTCTGTTTCGTCATCAACAGACAGGAAAAAATCAATACAATATTGGAAACCTATGGCTTTAGCGCACAGGACACGGTGGCCCTTCATGTGAATTTGAGTGTTCTGGAAGAGGACTGCTGCAAGACATCCTTTTTGCGTGGAGCCTTTCTGGCAGGTGGGTCCGTGACCGACCCCATTAAGGGCTACCATCTGGAATTGGACACGTCCCATCTGTTTGTGGGTCGGGAAACGTATCCTCTGATTGAGGAAATGCTTGGGGTTTACCCCAAGCAGACCACCCGGGCCGGAAACTATGTGCTGTACTTTAAGCAGAGTGATTCCATTGAGGACTTTTTAACTCTTCTGGGAGCACCTGTAGCGGCAATGGGAATCATGGAGGCAAGGCTGGAGAAGGAACTGAAAAACAAAGTCAATCGACGCTGTAACTGTGACGATGCCAATACCACCAAGGTGGTGGACGCTGCGCAGGTCCATCTGGCAGCCATTCGGCGGTTGGAAGAAAACGGCACTTTGGCTTCTCTTCCCCAGAAGCTCCAGCAGGCGGCACAGGCCCGGCTTGAGAATCCGGAGGCCAGCCTCACGGAGCTGGCAGGACTTATGGAGCCGCCCATTACCAAGTCTTCTATGAGCCATCGACTGAAGCGGCTGGCAGAGCTGGCACAGGAGGGATAAGCATGGGATTTGTACATCTTCATGTCCATACAGAGTACAGCCTTTTGGACGGTGCCTGCCGCATTGGCAAAATCATGGACCGTGTCAAAGAGCTGGGACAGACGGCCGTGGCCATTACCGACCACGGCGTTATGTATGGCGTTATTGATTTTTATAAAGCAGCCAAGGCGGCAGGGATTAAGCCCATTATTGGCTGCGAGGTCTATGTAGCTCCCCGTACTATGGCGGATCGAGTGCATGGCATTGACAATGAATCCTACCACCTGGTTCTTTTGTGCAAGGATATGGAAGGATATACCAACCTGTCGTATATGGTGTCTCAGGCCTTTATCCATGGCTTCTACGGAAAGCCCAGAATCGATCTGGAATTGCTGCGAAGCCATAGTAAGGGCCTGATTGCCCTGTCTGCCTGTTTGGGCGGTGCTATCCCTCAGTATCTGCTGCAAAATGATTATGAGGGAGCCAAAAGCTATGCCCTGAACCTGGCAGGAATCTTTGAACCGGGAGACTTCTATCTGGAATTGCAGGACCATGGCATTGAGGCGCAGAGAACCGTAAACCAGGGAATTATGCGTTTGGCCCGGGAAACCGGCCTTCCTATGGTAGTGACCAACGATGCACACTATCTTCGCCGGGAAGACGCTGCCATTCAGGATGTGCTTTTGTGCGTGCAGACAGGTAAAACGGTGGATGACCCCAACCGCATGAAGTTTGAGACAGAGGAATTCTATCTCAAAAGTGAGGATGAGCTTAGAACGCTGTTTCCTAATGTGGAAGAGGCATTTTCCAACACAGAAGACATTGCCCAGCGTTGTAATGTGGAATTTGTTTTTAATCAATATAAACTGCCGTCCTTCCCAGTGCCGGAGGGATACACCAATGAAGAATACTTCCGTCATCTGTGTGAAACCGGCTTTAAGGAACGGTACGCCGATCCTCCTGAGGAATATCGGCAGCGGCTGGAATATGAGATCGGCGTTATCAGTCGGATGGGATATGTAAACTACTATCTTATTGTCTGGGATTTTATCCGCTATGCCAAAGAAAACGGAATCCCGGTTGGCCCCGGTCGTGGCTCCGGTGCCGCTTCCATTGTGGCCTACTGTATGCACATTACAGAAGTAGACCCCATGAAGTATGCCCTCATTTTCGAGCGATTCCTAAACCCGGAACGAGTTAGTATGCCCGACTTCGATACAGACTTCTGCCAGGAACGCAGAGGGGAAGTCATCGAGTATGTCATGAGAAAGTATGGTTCCGACCATGTGGCTCAGATTGTTACCTATGGTACGATGGCGGCAAGGGGTGCTATCCGGGATGTGGGACGAGCCTTAAACTTTACCTACGCTGAAACGGATGTGGTGGCAAAACTTGTTCCTACGACTCCCCATATTACGCTGGATGAAGCATTGAAGATTTCTCCGCAGCTAAAGGAAATGTATGAGGGGGATGACCGGGTCAAGAACCTCATCGATACAGCCCGTGCTTTGGAGGGAATGCCCCGCAATACCTCCACCCATGCGGCAGGTGTTGTCATTACCAAAGAGCCGGTGGATCACTATGTTCCTCTGTCTTGCAATGATGATACCATTGTAACCCAGTATCCCATGACCACCATTGAGGAACTGGGACTTTTGAAAATGGATTTCCTGGGTCTTCGGAACTTGACGGTTATTGATGAAGCGGAGCGGGTCATTCGCCGTACAGAACCGGAATTTTCTATGAAGAATATTCCGGATGATGACAAAGAAACCTATGAAATGCTTTCGGAAGGTAAGACACAAGGTGTGTTCCAGTTGGAATCCGCAGGTATTACGGGTGTCTGTGTGTCCATGCACCCCACGTCCGTGGAAGATTTAACGGCTATTGTGGCGTTGTATCGTCCTGGCCCCATGGACTCTATTCCAAAGTTTATTTCTAATAAGCTGAATCCTAAGAATATTACGTATAAGACCCCATTGCTTGAGCCTATTTTGAAGGTTACTTACGGCTGCATTGTCTATCAGGAACAGGTTATTGCCATTTTCCAATCTTTGGCCGGCTATACCATGGGCCAGGCAGACAATATCCGCCGTGCCATTTCCAAAAAGAAGCAGAAGGTCATTGAGGCGGAACGAAAGGTGTTTGTCTATGGCGACCCGGAGCAGGGAATTCCCGGTGCTGTGGCTCGAGGGGTCAGTGAGGCAGCTGCACAGTCCATCTATGATGAGATTGTTGATTTTGCAAACTATGCCTTCAATAAGGCCCATGCAGTGTGTTATGCCGTGGTTTCTTACCAGACAGCCTATCTCAAGTGCCACTATCCTTGGCAGTATATGGCGGCCCTTATGACATCTGTGCTGGATAGTGCAGAAAAAATTGCTGCCTATATTGCAGAGTGTAAGGAAATGGGAATTCAGGTTTTGCCCCCGGACATCAATCATTCTTTCGATAAGTTTACCGTAGAAAAAGAAGGTATTCGCTTTGGCTTGGGTGCGGTAAAGAATCTGGGCCGGGGCCTTATCCAGAACATTGCCGCCAAACGGGAAGCCGATGGACCTTTCCGGAGTTTGGAGGACTTCCTGACTAGAATGGGGGAGGGAGAACTCAATAAACGAGTGGTGGAGAACCTCATTAAATGCGGTGCCATGGACTGCTTTGGACTGTATCGCAGCCAGCTTCTTGCCATGTACGAAGGTGCGATGGAAGCGGTGTCGGACAGCAGACGCCGGAATGTAGAAGGCCAAATGGGACTTTTTGGGATGCTGGAAGGGGGAGACGACACCGAAATTTCAGTGCCGATTCCCAAGCTCAAGGAAATGAGCCAGGCAGAACGGATGGCCTTGGAGAAGGAAACCACGGGACTGTACCTGTCCGGACATCCCATGGACGACTACAGACCCTATCTGAAAAATACAAGAGTGGTGACCATTGGCTCTCTGATGAATGAAGATATTGACTATCCGGATGATACCATTGTTTCTGTAGCAGGCATCATTCAGAAGGTAAAAATGAAGACCACCCGGAATCAGTCCATGATGGCCTATGTCACGTTGGAAGACGATACAGCTTCTATTGAAATGCTGGCTTTTTCTAATGTGCTGAACCAGTATGGCGGATATATTAAGGAAGGTGGAGCTGTGGTTATTATAGGACGGCTCTCCATCCGAGACGAAAAAGAACCTCAGATTGTGGTCAATCGGGCAGTACCGATTGAAAGCTATACCGAATCGTCCGAACGGGAGCCGGTGCAGCCTGTGCCCCAGGCACAGGGAAAGCTCTATCTGCGTCTTCCAACCGAGAATTGCAGAGAGTATGGAAAAACCAAGGCTATTTTGAATATGTTCCCAGGAAGCAGTCCTGTTTTGCTGTATTTTACCGATACAAAGGTGCGTAGAGGTACGGTATGTACCCCAGAACCCATTATGCTGGAGGAATTGCAGCGTTTGTTGGGGAAAGAAAATGTGGTGCTCCAGTCTGGAAAGTAAAAGAGGGCAAATTGAGGGTTCTGTCCCAGAATCCGCTGAATTTAAGGATGTTCACTTGCTTTTTTAAGATAAGTGGGATAT
>CAUWEI010000066.1:0-14497 GCA_963557675.1 uncultured Oscillospiraceae bacterium
GTTACATAGGAATTATAAAATGATATGTTTAATACTATGTACATGGTAATACAATATTTTAAAAAAGTCAACATGAAATTTGTGCTATTTAACGATTGACAGGGACGCAAAGCTGTTTTTTTGTTAGGATATATAGATATATAGTAGAAGGAATTCAATGGGAAAGGTTTGCCTCCTGATAATGTCGCCTGTGCTGTAATACATTATGGCCTGGTGAGGGGTGCAGTCCAAAGAAAACGCCGCCATGAGCCGTCAAAAAAGGGCCTTTCCGGATTGGAAAGGCCCTTGTAACAGGAATCTTAGTTTGCCTTGGTTTCGCAGTACAGGCAGCGATACACTCTCTTCTTGGGGTCGGTGAGCTTGAAGATGTGGGGTAGCTCCTGCTCGGTGGAGGAGATGCAGCGGGGGTTCTTGCAGCGGATCACATTGGTGAGCTGGGTGGGCAGGAACAGCTGCTTCTTTTCCACGGTGACACCGTCTTTGATGATGGACACGGTAACATCGGGGTCTACATAGCCCAGAATGTCCATGTTGACCTCAATCTCAGAGTCGATCTTGATGATGTCCTTCTTGCCCATCTTGTGGCTGGAGGCGTTCTGGATGATGGCAACGGAGCAGTCCAGCTGGTCCAGCTTCAGGAGCCGATAGAGCTCCATGCCCTTTCCGGCGGTGATGTGGTCAATGACAATACCATTCTTAATGGAATCAATATTCATCTTACTTTACCTCCAGAAGCTTGAGAATCAGAGCCATACGCATATACTTGCCGTTGAGAACCTGACGGAAATAGCAGGCTCTGGGGTCGTCGTCGATGGCTACGGCGATTTCGTTGACACGGGGAAGGGGATGGAGAATGGCCAGATCCTTCTTGGCGTTGGTCAGCTTGTCGGGAGTCAGGATGTAGCTGTCCTTCAGACGCAGATAATCTTCCTCGTTGAAGAAACGCTCTCTCTGCACACGGGTCATATACAGGATGTCCAGCTCAGGCATGACGGCCTCCAGATCGGTGGTCTGCTCATAGGCAATGCCCTTGTCCTTCAGGCCCTGCTTGACATAGCTGGGAACCTTCAGCTCCTCAGGGGAGATGAAGACGAACTTCACGCCCTCATACCGGCTCATGGCCTCTACCAGAGAGTGAACGGTACGGCCGAACTTCAGGTCGCCGCACAGACCTACGGTGAGGTTGTTGAGACGGCCCTTTTCACGCTGAATGGTGAGCAGGTCAGCCAGAGTCTGGGTGGGGTGGTTGTGACCGCCGTCACCGGCATTGATGACGGGGACCGTGGCGTTCATGGATGCAACCAGAGGAGCACCCTCCTTGGGGTGACGCATGGCGATGATGTTGGAGTAGCAGGAAACGGTCTTTGCAGTATCTGCTACGCTTTCGCCCTTGGCAGCGGAGCTGCTGGCTGCCTCAGAGAAGCCCAGAACATTGCCGCCCAGCTCGAACATGGCGGCCTCAAAGCTGAGGCGGGTCCGGGTGGAAGGCTCGAAGAACAGGGTAGCCAGAGTCTTGCCGTGGCACTTTTCGCTGTACTTTTCGGGATTTGCAATGATGTCGTCGGCGGTAGCAATCAGCTCGTCCAGCTCTTCCACGGACAAATCCAGAATGCTGATAACACTTCTTTTCATGGTTTAGCCTCCAATCCAACTCTCGTCAGAGGGGTTGTTGCGGAAGGCCAGAAGCCGTGCAACATCCTCAGGACGGATATAGTTTTCGTCAGCTGCCACCTGGGCAATGACGTCAAAGTTGGTCAGGGAAATATTCTTCACATTGGCATCCTTGAGACGGGTCAGACCCTTCTGCATACCATAGGTGAAGATGCTCACAACGCCCAGAACGTCGGCACCTGCTTCCCGCAGGACATTTACGACCTCCAGAACGCTACCGCCGGTGGAAATCAGGTCTTCCACAACCACGACCTTCTGACCGGGCAGGAGCTTGCCCTCGATCTGGTTCTGACGGCCATGGTCCTTGGCACCGCTGCGGACATAGCCCATGGGCATACCCAGCAGATGACCGGTGATAGCGGCGTGGGCAATACCGGCGGTGGAGGTACCCATGAGGACTTCTGCCTCAGGGTAGTGCTCCCGAACCAGAGTAGCCAGACCCTCTTCCACATCGGTGCGGACTTCCACATCGGTGAGAGTCAGGCGGTTGTCACAGTACACAGGGCTTTTGATGCCGGAGGCCCAGGTAAAGGGCTCATTGGGCCGGAAGAAAACGGCCTTGATTTTCAGCAGGTCTTTTGCGATCTTGACAGACAGTTCCATAGATAGTTCCTCCTCAGTCTACAAATTCACGGATGCAGCGCTCATAAGCTGCAACGGGGTCTTCTGCTTTGGTAATGGGACGGCCCACAACGATATAGTCAGAGCCGATGCGCTTTGCTTCTGCGGGAGTCATAACACGAACCTGATCGCCTACATCACCGTCGGCAAACCGGACACCGGGGGTCACGGTGAGGAAGCTTTCGCCGCAGACCTCATGGACCTTGCCTGCCTCCAGAGGAGAGCAGACCACACCGTCCAGACCAGCCTCTTGAGCAGTCTTGGCATAGTGCATGACCACCTGATCCAGAGGCTCCTTGATGAGCAGGTCCTGCTCCATGCGCTCCTGGCTGGTGGAGGTGAGCTGGGTCACGGCAATCAGAAGAGGTCTGGTGCCGTCGGGACGGGTCAGGCCCTCCAGAGCGGCCTCCATCATGGCCTTGGTGCCGGAGGCGTGGAGGTTCACCAGATCTACATCCAGATTTCTGAGAACACTCATGGCCTTCTTTACGGTGTTGGGAATGTCGTGCAGCTTGAGGTCCAGGAAAATCTTGTGGCCTCTGGCCTTGATTTCACGAACCATCTGAGGACCTTCTGCATAATACAGCTCCATGCCGATTTTCACAAAGGGCTTTTTGCCGGTGAACTTGTCCAAAAAGTTCAGTGTTTCTTCCCGGCTGGAAAAGTCGCAGGCAATAATAACGTCTTTACCCATGATGTGCGCCTCCTATAATTTCAGTCAGAGTTTCAATATGATACTGCTCCATTACCTGGGGCAGCTGCTCTACGATTTCTTTGCAGACAAAGGGATTGACCAGATTGGCAGCACCTACCTCAACGGCGGTGGCACCTGCCATCATGAGCTCCACCACATCTCTGGCAGAGCTGACACCGCCCATGCCCACAATGGGGATGGAAACGGCCTCATAGACCTGATAGACCATCCGAACCGCCAGAGGGAACAGGGCAGGGCCGGACATACCGCCTGTGGTGTTTGCCAGCAGGGGCTTTCTGCGGTTCAGATCCAGCCGCATTCCCAGAACGGTATTGATGAGGCTGATGCCGTCAGCACCTGCATCCTCACAGGCCTTTGCCATGGATGCAATGTCGGTGACATTGGGGGTCAGCTTTACAATAACGGGCTTGGAGGTGACCTCCTTCACAGCTCTGGTCACACTGGCTGCGCTTTTGGGGTCGGTGCCGAAGCTCATACCGCCGCCGTGGACATTGGGGCAGCTGATGTTGACCTCCAGCCAGCCCACCTGCTCCTGATCGTCCAGCTTCCGGCAGACCTCTACATAGTCCTCAACGGAGAAGCCGGATACATTGGCCATGACAGGCTTATGGAAATATTCCTTCATCCGGGGCAGCTCATGGGCCAGTACATGGTCAATGCCGGGATTTTGCAGGCCCACGGCATTCAGCATACCGCCGGGGATCTCAGCGATTCTGGGGGTGGGATTGCCGTAGCGAGGCTCCCGGGTGGTGCCCTTAAAGGAGAAGGAGCCGAGACAGTTGATGTCATAGAGCTGTGCAAATTCTGCGCCGAACCCAAAGGTACCGGAGGCAGGAATCACAGGGTTAGAAAGGGGAATGCCGCACAGTGTTACTTGTGTATTCACAGCAGTACCTCCTCTTTATGGAATACGGGGCCGTCCTTGCAGACCCGACGGGGACCGTTGGCGGTCTCGATGGAGCAGCCCATGCAGGCACCGAAGCCGCAGCCCATCCGCTCCTCCAGACTGAGCTGGCCGGAGGTGCGGGAGGCGTTTTTGATGGCCCGGAGCATGGGCAGGGGGCCGCAGGTGTAAAAGTAGGTGTAAGGAATGTCCATGGCATCGGTGACAAAGCCACGGGTGCCATAGCTGCCGTCCACGGTAGTGACCGTGACGGGGACCCCAAGGGCACGGAATGCATCTTCATAGAAGATTTCGTCTCTGGTGTTAAAGCCCAGAATCACAGAGGGCTTTTTGCCCTGAGCCAGCAGAGCCTTACACAGGGCATACATGGGAGGAACGCCCACGCCGCCGCCCAGAAGAAGGGGAGCGTCACCGGACAAAGACAGGTCATAGCCATTGCCCAGACCTGTGAGCAGGTCCAGCTGCATACCGGGCTTCAGGGAAGCCATGACCCTGGTGCCCTCACCCACCACCTTAAAGATGAGGGTGAGGTCCTTATGGGAAAAGTCACATACGGAGATAGGCCGGCGCAGGAACAGGCCGGGAATCTGAATCTCCACAAACTGACCGGGGGATGTGATTGCGGAAGTATCTCCCTCCAAAACCATTTTGAAAACATTGCTTGTCAGGGACACAACCTCCACAATGGTAAAAACGCCTTGCTTCATAATTGCCTCCTTTGAAAGTTGTTTTAAGCGTCAATGGTAGAAATACCCATGGTGATTTCTTCCAGAACGTCCAGCAGTACCCGAACGGTATCCAGAGAGGTGAACATGGTGACATTGTTCTGCACGGCCACCTGCCGCATAGCCCGGCCGTCGGCCAGACCCTGTGCATCGTTGGGGTCCTGGGTGTTGATGACATAGTTCACGAAGCCGGCACGAATGGAGTCGAAAATCTCCTGACTGCCGCCGTGAATCTTGCCCACGGAGTGGGTACGGATGCCGTGCTCCTTCAGGAACTTGGCAGTACCCTCTGTGGCCTGAATGTTAAAGCCCATGTTATAGAACCGGCGAATGAGGGGCAGAGCCTCTTCCTTGTCGGCGTTTGCCACGGTAGCAAAGACGGTACCATAGTTGGCAACGTGCATACCGGAGGCCTGAAGTGCCTTATAAAGTGCTCTGGTCATCTGGTCGTCATAGCCGATGGCCTCGCCGGTGGACTTCATTTCGGGGGACAGGTAAGCGTCCAGACCCTGAAGCTTGGCGAAGGAGAAGGCAGGTGCCTTGACATACCAACGCTTCTTTTCTTCGGGATAAATCTCCGTAATACCCTGCTCCTTGAGGCTCTGGCCCAGAATGACCCGGGTGCCGATGTCCGCCAGAGACCAGCCGGTGGCCTTGGACAGGAAGGGAACGGTACGGGAGGAACGGGGGTTGACCTCAATGATGTAGACCTGCTGATGCTCGTCCACAATGAACTGGATGTTATACAGACCTACAATGCCGATGCCCAGACCCAGTGCCTTGGTATATTGCAGGATGGTGTCCTTGACCTCCTGACTGAGGCTGAAGGAGGGGTAGACGGAGATGGAGTCGCCGGAGTGGATACCGGTACGCTCCACCAGCTCCATAATGCCGGGAACGAACACATCGGTACCGTCACAGACAGCGTCCACTTCCACTTCCTTGCCCTGGATGTACTTATCAACCAGAACAGGCTTGTCTGCATCGATTTCCACAGCGGTCTTGAGGTACTGCCGCAGGGCGCTTTCGTCGGTGACGATCTGCATGGCCCGACCGCCCAGAACGAAGCTGGGCCGCACCAGAACAGGATAGCCAATGCTTGCAGCAGCAGCCACACCGGCCTCAATGTCGGTAACAGCCTGTCCGGGAGGCTGGGGAATTCCCAGATCCTTCAGAACCTTTTCAAAGGCATCCCGGTTTTCTGCCCGCTCAATGGCGGCGCAGTCCGTACCCATGAGGGGGATACCACGCTCCAGCAGAGGCTGGGCCAGGTTGATGGCGGTCTGACCGCCCAGAGAGCCGATCACGCCCTTGGGCTTCTCCAGTTCCAAAATGTTCATGACATCTTCCACGCACAGAGGCTCAAAGTAGAGCTTGTCCGCAGTGGTGTAGTCCGTGGAAACGGTTTCGGGGTTGTTGTTGAGGATGATGGCTTCATAGCCTGCCTGCCGGATGGTCATAACGGCGTGAACGGTGGAATAGTCAAATTCCACACCCTGACCGATTCGGATGGGGCCGGAACCCAGCACCAGAATCTTCTCCTTGTCAGAGACCACAGATTCATTCTCGGCCTCATAGGTGGAGTAGAAGTAGGGGACATAGCTGCCGAACTCCGCAGCACAGGTGTCGATCATCTTATAGACAGGGAAGAGCTTGTGCTCCTTACGGAAGCCGAAGACCTCCATTTCCTTAGTCTTCCACAGCTTGGCAATGCAAGGGTCAGAGAAGCCCATGATCTTAGCCTCTTTGAGGACACTGAAATCATAAGGAGCCTTTCTGAGGCGGTTTTCCATGTCCACAATGGCCTGAATCTTATGCAGGAAGAAGGGGTCCACCTTGGTGCAATCGGCAATGGCCTCCACGGAGGTACCCAGCCGCAGCAGCTGTGCCACGGCATAGAACCGGTCATCAGAGCCAAGGGGGATGTAGTTCAGCAGTTCTTCCTCTGTCCAAGTGTCGAACTTGGCCATATGCAGGTGATTAACGCCGATTTCCAGAGACCGGACAGCCTTCAGCAGGCTTTCTTCAAAGGTACGGCCAATGGCCATGACCTCACCGGTGGCCTTCATCTGGGTACCCAGACGGTTATCGGCGGTATAGAATTTATCGAAGGGGAACCGGGGCATTTTGGTGACGATGTAATCCAGAGCAGGCTCAAAACAGGCGGGCGTATTTGCCAGCTTGATTTCGTCCAGGGTCATGCCCACAGCGATTTTAGCGGACACTCTTGCAATGGGGTAGCCGGAGGCCTTGGAAGCCAGAGCAGAGGAACGGGACACACGGGGATTGACCTCGATGACATAGTACTGGAAGGACTGGGGGTCCAGAGCAAACTGCACATTGCAGCCGCCTTCAATCTTGAGGGCACGGATGATACGCAGAGCGGCGCCTCTCAGCATACTGAATTCCTTCTTGGTAAGGGTTTGGCTGGGAGCCACCACAATGGAGTCACCGGTGTGGATGCCAACGGGGTCCACATTTTCCATGGAGCAAATGGCGATAGCGGTATCGGCACTGTCACGCATGACCTCGAACTCGATTTCCTTATAGCCCTTGATGCTCTTTTCCACCAGAACCTGATGGACAGGGGACATCCGCAGAGCGTTGCGAAGGACCTCCCGGCACTCCTCTTCGTTGTCGGCAAAGCCGCCGCCGGTGCCGCCCAGAGTAAAGGCAGGACGCAGAACCACAGGGTAGCCGATACGCTCCGCAGCAGCCAGACCGTCTTCCATGGTGGAAGCGATCTCGGAGGGACATACAGGCTCACCCAGCTCCTCACAGAGGTTCTTGAACAGCTCCCGGTCCTCAGCCGTGCGGATGGAATCGGAGGGAGTACCCAGAAGCTCCACCCGGCATTCCTTCAGAACGCCCTTGCGCTCCAGAGCCATAGCAAGGTTCAGACCGGTCTGACCGCCGATACCCGGAAGGACAGCGTCAGGACGCTCGTGGCGGAGAATCTTGCTGACATATTCCAAAGTCAGAGGCTCCATATAGACCTTATCCGCCATGGTGGTGTCGGTCATAATGGTAGCGGGGTTGGAGTTGCAGAGGATGACTTCATAGCCTTCCTCTTTCAGGGCCAGACAGGCCTGGGTACCGGCATAGTCGAACTCTGCGGCCTGACCGATGACAATGGGACCGGAACCGATCACCAGAATTTTCTTTAAATCGCTGCGTTTTGGCATATTAGTTGGCCTCCTTCATCTCGTTGAGGAACCGGGCGAGAAGAAGCTGGCCCTCGGGGTAAAATTGTACGCCGGACACATGGTTGGAAGCGTCCATAAGACCCTCCACGGTACCATCCAGCACGTTTTCATAAGTAATGGTCAAATCCTTGCCTTCCAGACTCTTGGGATCAGTGCTATAGCACAGATTCTGAGAAGCAATGGTAATTGCTTTTGTTTCCATGCACCGAATGGGATGGCTGGTGATGCGGCGGAAGTTTACGGGATGGACAGCAGCGCCATAGGACATGGCGATGAGCTGACAGCCCAGACCCAGACCGAAGATGGGGAACTTACCCCGAAGCTTTGCCAGGGTTTCAGCCACAAGGCTGACCTGATTGGGGTCGCCGGGGCCATCGGATACCAGAAGACCATGGGGCTTCAATGCTTCAATGGCAGAAGCCTCTGTGTTCCAGGGGACGATGGTCACATTGCAGCCGCTTGCCTTGAGGTCGGTAACCAGACTCTTCTGAATACCGCAGTCCAAAGCAACCACATGGAATCTGTGGTTGGCAGTGCGGACATACCGGGGCTTTTTACAGCTCACCTTTGCCACCCGGCCCAGACTCAGATTGGTCTGCCGCAGGATTTCCAAGGCCCGGTCGGTGGGCATGGAAATGTGGCACAAAATAGCCTTGCTGCCGCCGTGATCCCGGATGCTTCTGGTAATGGCACGAGTGTCTACACCGTAGATACCAGGTACACCGGCTTCTTCCAGAACCTCAGACAAGGTTCTGGTGCAGCGGAAGTTCGAGGGGGCGTCGCAGTAATCCCGGACCACCAAAGCTCCCAGAGAAGGACGACTGCTTTCGTCATCCTCATCGGTCATGCCGTAGTTTCCGATGAGGGGGTAGGTCATAACCACCATCTGATCGGTAAGGGCGGGATTGGTAACCAACTCCTGATAGCCTACCACAGCGGTGGCGAAGTTCAATTCGCACACCCGGTCGCAGGCGGCACCGAAGCCCCAACCCAGGTATTCTTCTCCATTTTCTAATACGAGTTTACGATTCATTTCTCCAGCCATGTGAGTTTCCCTTCAACAATAGTAGCTTTGCACCGACCGAACACAGACATCCCAGCAAAGGGAGTAGCCCGGCCCATGCTCAAAAATTCCTTTGGATCGATGGGATATTCTTCTTTCAAATCCCAGATACAATAATCATGATTTGTCGGAAGGCCAAAACGCTTCCGGGGGTTGATGCTCATGACCTCCACCAGCTTTTCCAGTGACATGATTCCGGTTTTTACCAGATTTGTGTACAGCACAGGAAATGCTGTTTCCAGACCTACGACACCCATGAGGCTCTTTTCCAGGCCACGGCTCTTTTCCTCTGCACTGTGAGGAGCGTGGTCTGTAGCGATCATATCAATGGTGCCATCCAGAAGGCCTTCCAGAAGTGCCTGGCGGTCCTCCTCGGAGCGGATGGGGGGATTCATCTTAAAGCGTCCGTCTTCCTGGAGCATGGAGTCATCCATTATTAAATAATGAGGACCGGTCTCGCAGGATACGTCCAATCCTTCTGCTTTGGCTTTGCGGATCAGCTCTACGGTTTCCTTAGTAGAGATGTGGCACACATGGTATTTGCAGCCGGTCTGCCGCACCAGTTCCAGATCTCTTGCCACGGGAGCCCATTCACTTTCTGAGCAGATGCCCTTATGACCATGAGCCTTGGCGTATTCGCCATCGTGGATGTAACCGCCGTGAAGCAGCCGATTGTCTTCGCAGTGAGCAACAATCATTTTGCCCAGAGACTTGGCCTTCAGCATGGCCTGCTTCATCAGCTCTTCGCTTTGCACCCCTTTTCCGTCATCGGAAAAGGCACAGACCATAGGAGCCATAGCATCCAAATCTGCCAGTTCTTCGCCCTGCTGGCCCACGGTAATGGCACCATAAGGATGAACCCGAACCACAGCGGTATCTCGAATGGAATCCAACTGCGGCTGCAAATGCTCCAAGGAATCCGGGACGGGATTCAGGTTGGGCATGGAGCACACATCACTATAACCGCCATGGGCGGCAGCACGAGTGCCGGAAGCGATGGTCTCTTTATAAAAAAATCCCGGTTCCCGAAGATGTACATGCACATCAACAAGAGCCGGCAATAGGCAACAATTATCTAATTCCACAATAGAAACACTACCGCCATTGCTGACGGACACATCACAAGAAAGTTCCATATCACGAAGACGAAAGCCGGAAGCTTCATAGGATTGCACATTTTTCAAACGAATCTTCATATCGTATCTCCTTTCCATGTAAACTTATCTGTCCGATTATAACATTTTTTGTCTAGGACTGTCAACTGATAGAGGTGCAAAAAAATGCACAGGATTTTCTTTGCGAAGATTTGGATTCTTGTTGCAATTGCAAAAGGAAGAAAAACAGGGGAAGGAAAAGGAGAGTAAAAAGCGGAAAAAGCGAAAATTATAGAGAGAATTTCAAGAAAAATTTCCCCAAGACCGGTTTTTTGAAAAATAACATTTGACAAATGACTGGGAATCTCTTATAATATCAATTGCATGACTGTGAGGAAGGGATAACTATGCTGTTAGGACTGTCAAAAATTATAGACTGCCCCGGTGGGAGCGTGTCCTTTTCGACCAGTGTGGATCTGAGCGATCTTCGCTTTGGTACCTGCTGTCCGATTAGGGAGCCTGTTCGGGCCTCTGGTGTGGTGCGTAATACCGCTGGCGTTCTGCTGATGTCGGGTTCTCTCACGACCCGCCTGTATGGCGTTTGCGATCGATGCGCCCGGGAATTTGAGCGGGATGTGGAGTTTCCCATCGATGCCGTCCTGGTGACGGAATTTGCCAACGAAGATAACGAAGATGAAAGGGTCTTTCAGCTGGAAGGCGACAGTGCGGACCTGGATGATATTATAACGACAACGCTCGTTCTTAATATGGATTCCAAGCTCCTGTGCACACCGGACTGCAAAGGTCTGTGCTGTAGATGCGGTGCAAACCTCAATGACGGCCCCTGCGGCTGTCAGCCCGAACTGGACCCCCGTTTTGCTGCTTTAAAGCAGCTTCTCAAAGATAAGTAAATTTTGACGCTGTGAAAAGCAGTTCGACCTAAGGAGGTGTCACGCATGGCTGTTCCTAAGTGTAAAGTTTCTAAGGCAAGACGCGACAAGCGCCGCGGCTCCAACTGGAAGCTGTCCGCCCCCGGCGTGGTTGCTTGCCCCAAGTGCGGCGAGTTCTGCCTGCCCCACAGAGCCTGTAAGGCTTGTGGCTATTACAATGGCCGTCAGGTTGTCGCTGTGGAGTCTAAGTAAGAGGCGAAAGAAAGCAAGAGGAAGGTGCTTCTGCCTTCCTCTTTTTTCTTTACCCTTTCCGGGACTTTGCAGTATTTTTTTACCGTCTTTCCAGAAACTCCCGGCATTTTGCTTGACCAAACGGGAACTGTGTGAGATAATATAAAAATTAAGAATACAAGGAGGGATTTTTATGCCGAAACCTTTGGTTGCCATCGTCGGCCGCCCCAATGTGGGAAAATCCATGCTCTTTAACAAATTGACTGGCCAGCGTTCCGCTATCGTGGAGGATACCCCCGGTGTCACTCGTGACCGGATCTATGGACAGTGTGAGTGGAGAGGCCGTACCTTCGACCTCATGGATACTGGCGGTATTGAACCCGGTACCGACAGCGAAATTTTGAAATTTATGCGCCGTCAGGCGGAAATCGGCATTGAACTCGCCGATGCTATTATTATGGTAGTGGATGTGAAGGTCGGCATGACCGCCGCTGACTCCGCCGTTGCCACGATTTTGCAGAAGGCCAAGAAGCCTGTTTTGCTGGCAGTCAACAAGTGTGACTCTACCGGTGGTGTAAACCCCGATGTCTATGAGTTCTATGGCCTGGGCCTGGGAGACCCTCTGGAGGTCTCTGCTGTCCATGGTCACGGTACCGGCGATCTGCTGGACTGGTGTGTGGACCAGTTCTCTGATGAGGACTGGGAAGAGGAAGAAGAGGACATTACAAAGGTTGCCATTGTGGGTAAGCCGAATGTTGGTAAGTCCAGCCTTATTAACCAGATTCTGGGAGAAGAGCGTGTCATTGTCTCCAATATGGCAGGTACCACCCGGGATGCCATTGACAGCTACTTTGAAAATCAGTATGGAAAATACTGCTTTATTGATACCGCTGGTATGCGCCGGAAGTCCAAAGTGGACGATGCGGTAGAGCGGTACAGCAATATGCGTTCCGTCAGTGCCATTGAGCGTGCGGATGTGTGTATTGTTATGATTGATGCCACAGAGGGCGTCACCGAGCAGGATACCAAGATTGCAGGCCTGGTCCATGAAGCAGGAAAGGCCGTCATTATTGCGATCAATAAGTGGGATCTGGTGGAAAAGGAAACCAATACCATGCGGGATATGGAGCAGAAAGTCCGTCAGGATTTGAGCTTTATGCCCTACGCACAGGTGATGTTCCTGTCTGCTTTGACGGGCCAGCGAGTGGATAAGATTTATGAGGCCATCAATTCTGCGGCAGAAAGCAACTCCATGCGAATTACGACCGGTGCGCTGAACAGCGTTTTGGCGGATGCTACCGCCAGAGTGCAGCCGCCTACGGATAAAGGCCGCCGCCTCAAAATCTACTATATGACTCAGGCCAGTGTGAAGCCCCCGCATTTTGTCATTTTCTGTAACGATGCACGGCTGTTCCACTTCTCTTATCAGAGATATTTGGAAAACCAGATTCGTTCCGTCTTTGGTCTTGCGGGTACTCCAATCCGAATCACCATTCGCCAGAAGGGCGATAAGGAGGAGTAGAGCCGTGGGGAATCTGATTGGTTCTATAGTAGTTATCGTTCTTGCAGCCTATTTCCTGGGAAATCTCAACGGTGCCATTATTATTTCCGGTCTGTTGGATAAGGAAGATGTGCGCTCCCGTGGCAGCGGAAATGCGGGCCTTACCAACTATATGCGAAATTATGGCGTAAGTAAGACCGGACTTGTTGCACTGATCGACTTGGGAAAAGCGGTTCTTGCCTGTTTTATGGGTGGACTGCTGCTGAATCCCTATGGCCTCTGGATCGAAGGCACCATGCTGGCAGGCGTGATGGTCTCTCTGGGCCATGACTTTCCGGCAATCCAGGGCTTCCGGGGCGGAAAAGGAATCCTTTGTGGCCTTGGCGTTGCTCTGGTGGCGGATTGGCGAGTGGGCCTTCTGATTCTGGGCGTATTTTTAGTAATCGTTATTCTGACCCGGTATGTGTCCCTTGGCTCTGTGATAGCAGCCTTCACGTTAGGCGTTGCATTTACGGTGCTGCACCTGGAAAATGTCTGGGTTTGTGCTTTGGGATGGGTCATTGCGATTCTGGCTATTTTTATGCATCGTGGAAACATTAAGCGTCTGATTGCAGGAAACGAGCGAAAGCTGTCCTTTGGACATAAGGAGGAGCAGGCATGAAAATCACCGTTGCAGGAAGCGGTGGCTGGGGTACCGCCCTTGCCATTCAGTTGTGCAAGAATGCACATGATGTCACTTTGTGGTCGCACAATCCCGCCAAGGCGGAGCAGATGACAAAAACCCGGGAAAATCCTATGCTGGCAGGGGTAACTCTGCCGCAGAGCCTGAAGATTACCGCAGATCCTGCCTGTGTGGGGGAATGTAGTCTGGTGGTCCTGGCATCGCCGTCGTTTCCGTTTCGCTCGGTGTGCCGGACGTTGGCTCCCTATTTGAACAAGGAGACAGTTCTGGTTTCAGTCACAAAGGGCATTGAACCTCGAAGCAACAAGCGCATGAGTCAGATTGCTGCGGAGGAAACAGGCTGTACCGTTGCGGTTCTTACCGGTCCCAGCCATGCAGAAGAGGTGGCTCGTGGAATCCCCACTGGCTGCGTGGCTGCTTGCCCGGATAAAAAGGTAGCGGAGCTGGTGCAGGATGTGTTTATGTCCGAGAATTTCCGAGTGTATGCCAATCCGGATATGGTTGGTGCGGAATTGGGCGGTGCATTGAAAAATGTCATTGCCCTGTGCGCTGGTATTTCTGACGGTTTAGGCTTTGGGGACAACACCAAAGCAATGCTTATGACCCGTGGACTAACAGAGACCGCCCGATTGGGCTTGGCTCTGGGAGCGAGAAAGGAAACCTTTGCAGGACTGGCCGGTGTGGGAGACCTTATTGTAACCTGTACGTCTCAACATTCCAGAAACCGCCGTGCCGGTATTCTGATTGGAAAGGGCATGCCTCCGAAGGAAGCTATGGAGCAGGTGGGGGCAGTGGTAGAAGGCTATTTTGCGGCAGAGTCTGCATACCTGCTGGCACAGTCCATTGGAGCAGATATGCCCATTACAGAAGCGGCATATAAGGTGCTGTATGAAGGCGCGGATGTCCGGGAGACGGTTAGCCGATTGCTAAGCCGCAACAAGCGGGCAGAAACAGAGGACTTTTCTTGGGAAACTTCCTGGAATAGCCTGTAATGTCATCCGGAACGGATTGTAGAATCAACAGCAAATGAGGCCTCGGTGCAAGAAAAACACTGCACTGAGGCCTCTGTGTTTTGAAATGGATTAGAGAAAATATAAAAAGTAAAAAAAGTCCTTGACAAAGTGAAAATAATGTGTTAATATATCGAGGTCGCTTGAGAAATGCTGCTATAGCTCAGTCGGTAGAGCGCATCCT
>CAUWEI010000067.1:0-14026 GCA_963557675.1 uncultured Oscillospiraceae bacterium
ATGTAGACGTTCAAAGGAGTTCCGTTTACATCATACCCCATGCCTTCATCGCAGGCATACTGACAATCAACAGCTTCTCGCATAAGACGGTATCCTTCCTCCATTGTTGTAATATCCTTGGTTGCGGGAGGAAAATAACCAGCATGATTGTTGAAGCCGATACCAGGAGTTCCGTAATATCCGTAGCTGTCGGTTGCGTATTGCCGAGCATATGCTTCCAAAGCAGCGATGTCGATGTACTCTGTTTCTACTACTTTGTCGGTATACTCATCCTTGTAGCTATAGCCGCAGCGAGAACAAGTATGCAGAGTATAGCCTTCGGATTCCGTTGTAGGTTCTACGACGGTATCCGTATAGCTGTGACCAAGCGCATCTGTATAGCTATCAGTGTAACTTTCGCCGCAAGAGCATTCATGCACGGTATAACCTTGGCTTTCACAAGTAGGGGATACTGTAGTGCTGGTATAACTGTGCGTATGAGATGGCTTGGTTTCTGTAGGCTTGTTTTCGGAGGAACTGTTGCCGGAGGAACTGCTGCTAGATGAGCTGCTACCGGAGGAACTGCTTCCAGATGAGCTGCTTCCGGAGGAACTATTTCCAGAGGAGCCATTTCCCGATGAGTTGCTTCCGGATGAGCTGCTACCAGAAGAATTGTCATCCGTGGAGCTGCTGTCCGCTGGTTTGCTTTCTTCGGGGGAGGTTTTGGGGGAAGAGGGAGAAGGCACCGCATCTTTCTTTGTGGAAGTTTTACTTTCATCCTTCTTCTGCTCAGAAGCCTTGGCTTTATCATGTTTGGTTGCCGATTCTTTGCCAGGCTTCTTTTTCTGGTTGGAATCTTTGCCCTTTTCTGGTTCCGAGGGGCTTGTTGATACAATTCCTGTCGTCTCCGTGCTATCCGTTGCCTGCTTGTTGCTGGAAGAACAACCGGTCAGCAAAGAAATTGAGCAGGTGATCGCCATGGTCCAACTTAATACTTTCTTCAGTTCCATTTTATCACGTTCCTTTCCAAACTATGAATGTGGTGCATTGCGATTTGCAAACACAATTAAGAATGCATCTGCAATTGTAAAACCATCTTAACCCCGACCATTGATTTTTGTCAAGGTTTTAAGACTGATTTTTAATTTGGGGAATAAATATAAAATTTTGCACATTCATAGAAAACGGCTATCTCCCCCGGTATAACACCAGGAAAGATAGCCGCTATTTTTATTTATCAAAACTCTGCTTGAGCTTTTCAAAGAACTTTGCAATCTTGGGCTGACTGCCGGAATTGTTGGTGCTCTCCTCAAAGCGGTGCAGAAGCTCTTTCTGCTCCTTGGTAAGCTTTGTAGGTGTTTCCACCACCACGGTAACCAACTGGTCGCCTCGAGCCTTACTGCGCAGAACAGGAATACCCTTTCCACGCAGACGGAATGTAGTTCCGGTTTGTGTTCCCTCCGGGATGGTATAACGCACCTTGCCATCCAGTGTGGGAATCTCCAGCTCTGCACCCAATGCAGCCTGTGTAAAGGAAATGGGGAACTCGCACACAACGGTAGCCCCTTCTCTCTGGAAGAACGGATGCTTCTGAATTGCAATTTCGATGAGCAGATCGCCCTTGGGCCCTCCGTTGCTGCCGGAACAGCCCTCGCCCCGTACCCGGATGGTCTGACCCTCATCTACACCAGCAGGAACCTTGACCTTTACCTTAGTAGAACGACGCACCTTGCCCTTACCCTTACAGGTCTGGCAGGGGTCCTTGATAATCTTACCGGTACCGCCGCACTTGGGACAGGCCGCTGTAGACTGCATGGTCATACCCATGAAATTCTGGGTGGTTCGGACAGAACCGGAACCATGACAGTTGGGACAGGTCTCAGGCTGAGAACCAGCCGCTGCACCGCTGCCATTACACTTGGCACAGGTTTCAATTCTTGTGACGGGCACTTCCTTTTCCGTTCCAAAGGCTGCCTCTTCAAAGGTCAGCTCCAAACGGGCACCCACATCCTCACCCCGACGGGGGCCATTGGGGTTTCTGCCTCTGCCACCGCCGCCAAACAAGTCTCCAAAAATATCACCAAAGCCGGAGAAGGCATCTCCAAATCCACCAAAACCACCGCCGAAACCAGCGTTGGGGTTGAAGTTCGGATCTACACCAGCAAAGCCATACTGGTCATAGCGTGCACGCTTTTCGTCGTTGGACAAAACCTCATAGGCCTCATTACACTCTTTGAACTTTGCCTCAGCCTGCTTGTCGCCGGGGTTCCGGTCTGGGTGGTACTGCATGGCCTTCTTTCGGTAGGCCCGCTTTAATTCGTCGGCACTGGCACTCTTTTCTACGCCCAGCACCTCATAATAATCCCTTTTCTTTTCATCACTCATGGCCTAACACCTCGCCAAAATATGCACTGCACAAGCACAAAGCACGGAGGAACCGCAAATTGGGTCCCTCCGAGCTGTGCGATTGGCAAAATCAATCGTTAACTTCCTCGTAATCGGCATCTACCACACCGTCATCGGGCTGACCAGGGTTGCCGCCCTGCTGCTGTTGTGCACCAGCCTGCTGATACATCTTCTCAGACACAGCGTAGAAAGCCTTCTGTGCTTCATCCGTAGCAGCCTTGATGGCTTCCACGTCGTTGCCCTTGTTGGCTTCCTTCAGCTTCTCAATAGCAGCCAGGATGGGAGCCTTCTCAGACTCGGAAACCTTATCGCCCAGATCGGTCAGAGCCTTCTCGCTCTGGTAGATCACCTGATCGGCAGTGTTATGAGCATCAACCTCATCCTTACGAGCCTTATCCTCAGCAGCGAACTGCTCAGCTTCCTTCACAGCCTTTTCAATATCTTCCTGACTCAGGTTGCTGGAAGCGGTAATGGAAATCTTCTGCTCAGCACCGGTGCCCAGATCCTTTGCAGAGACGTTTACGATACCGTTGGCGTCAATGTCAAAGGTAACCTCGATCTGAGGTACACCACGGGGTGCGGGAGAAATGCCGGTGAGCTGGAAGCGGCCCAGGGACTTATTATAAGCAGCCATCTCACGCTCGCCCTGCAGCACATGAACCTCAACAGAGGTCTGGCCGTCAGCAGCAGTGGAGAAGATCTGGCTCTTCTTGGTAGGAATGGTGGTGTTACGGTCAATCAGACGGGTGAACACACCGCCCATGGTCTCAATACCCAGAGACAGAGGAGTAACGTCCAGCAGCAGGATGTCCTTGACCTCGCCGCCCAGGACGCCGCCCTGGATGCTGGCGCCTACAGCAACGCACTCATCGGGGTTGATGCCCTTGAAGCCTTCCTTACCAGTGAGGTTCTTGACAGCTTCCTGAACAGCAGGAATTCTGGTAGAACCGCCAACCAGCAGGACCTTGCCCAGATCGGAAGCGGTGAGCTTTGCATCGTTCATAGCCTGACGGACAGGAGTCAGGGTGCGCTCCACCAGATCGGCAGTCAGCTCATTAAACTTTGCACGAGACAGGGTCACGTCCAAGTGCTTGGGGCCGGTAGCATCCGCAGTGATATAAGGCAGATTGATGTTGGTGGTGGTCACGCCGGACAGCTCGATCTTTGCCTTCTCAGCAGCTTCCTTCAGACGCTGCATAGCAACACGGTCCTTGGACAGGTCAATGCCCTCAGCCTTCTTGAACTCCTCAACCAGATAGTTCATGATTCTCTCATCGAAATCATCGCCGCCCAGGCGAGTGTCACCGGCAGTAGCCAGAACCTCGATAATGCCATCACCGATGTCCAGGATGGACACATCGAAAGTACCACCGCCCAGGTCATAGACCATGATCTTCTGCTCGGTTTCCTTATCCAGGCCGTAAGCCAAAGCAGCAGCGGTAGGCTCGTTGATGATACGCTTTACTTCCAGGCCGGCAATCTTACCAGCATCCTTGGTTGCCTGACGCTGAGCATCAGAGAAGTAAGCGGGAACGGTGATAACAGCCTCGGTAACAGGCTGGCCCAGATAAGCCTCAGCATCGGCCTTCAGCTTCTGCAGGGTCATAGCGGAAATTTCCTGAGGGGTGTACTTCTTGCCGTCAATCTCCACCTTATAGTTGGAGCCCATGTGACGCTTGATAGAAGCAATAGTACGGTCAGCGTTGGTCACAGCCTGGCGCTTTGCCACCTGACCTACCATACGCTCGCCGTTCTTAGCAAAAGCTACAACAGAGGGAGTGGTGCGGTTGCCTTCTGCATTGGCGATAACGACAGGCTCGCCGCCTTCCAGAACTGCAACGCAAGAGTTGGTTGTACCCAAGTCAATACCGATAATCTTAGACATAATTAGTTCCTCCTATATGAATGAAAAATTTATACAATGTTAATTGGCCACCTGGACCATGGCAAAGCGAATCACTTTATCTGCCACTTGGAAGCCCTTCTGGAACACCTGTGCAATCACATTCTCGCCCAGTTCCTCATCTTCCGTGTGCATCACGGCATTATGGAAATTAGGATCAAACGCGTCGCCTACTTCACCAAAGGCGGTCACGCCCATGCCCTGGAAAATCTTTTCCAGCTCGGTCATGGTCATCTCTACGCCCTTTTTATAGGCAGCATCCTCTGTAGGCTGCTGCAAGGCACGGGCCAGATTGTCATAGACCGGAAGCAGCTTTCCAATGGTATCTGCTTTGCCGTTGGCGTAGCTGTTGTCCTTTTCCTTCTGGGAACGTTTCCGGAAGTTATCATATTCCGCAGCCAAGCGGAGATGTGCATCCCGCTCCTGCTCCAGCTTACTCTGGATTTGCTCCAGCTCGCTGGGTGTCTCCTCTACCGCAACTTCAGGTTCCTTTGCGGTTTCGAGTTCTTCCGCTTCGTTCTTCTTATTCTTTTTGTTTTCCTTCTCAGCCATGTCTTAGGCCTCCTGTGTTGGTTCTTCATCAGTGCCATGAGGCAGCTGTTTTGGGCCCTGGCCCGGCTTGGAGAACATCTGTGACAGATTCTCTGCAAAGTAGCTCAGGCGGGCAGTGACTTTGGCGTAATCCATTCGGGTGGGACCCACCACACCGATGAGGCCCTGCATTCCTTCGCCAATGTCGAACTTTGTCACGACCACTGAGGTGTCCCGCAATTCCTGGGCTACATTCTCAGGGCCGACAATAATCTGTGTTTTCTCCCCCCCCATGATTGCGGGAAGATTGGAAATGGCATCCTCATCCAGAGTACTCAGGACTTCCTGTGCCTTTTCCACATCGTGATATTCCGGCTGGTGCAGGAGCCGAACCTGACCACGGAGGGCAACCTCTGCGTCCTGGTGACTTTTCAGCACCTGCTGCGTAAAGTCCACAATAACAGGAACCAGAGAGGCAGCTGCACCGGCATTTTGAATTACCCGGTCTAGAAGCTCTGCCGTAAACTCCTCCGCAGGAATGCCGGTCATGCTGGCATTGAGCACTGCACTCAGGAGCTTCAAATCGGTTTCCGTCACGTTGAGTGGAAGCTTAATGAGCTTATTTTTGACCACATCTGCCGAGGTCATCACCACAAGGATGAACTGCCCGGCCTCTGCCATCAGGATTTCAAATCGTTTCACGGTAGCACCGCCACGGCGGGCCGCCACGGTGTAGGCAGGAAGGTCTGTGGCCTGCGAGACCAGCTTTGCCACCTTATCCAGAACCTTGTCAAACTCCTGCATCTTCATCTCCATGGCCTTGTTTAAGTCCTTGGTTTCGTCAACGCTGAGTTTGTATCCCTGCATCAACTCATCTACATACAGACGATAGCCTGCCGGGGAAGGAATCCGTCCTGCTGAGGTGTGAGGCTGTTCCAGCAGCCCCATGGTGGTCAAGTCTGCCAGCTCATTTCGGATGGTGGCAGAAGAGTAATTCATGTCCGGCATGGAAGCAATCGCCTTAGAGCCAACCGGCTCTGCTGTTCGGATGTACAGGTCTACAACCGTTTGAAGGACCTTCTTTTTCCGGTCTGTCAGTTCCATGGGATCATCTCCTTCTGTTAGCACTCCTTTCTCTTGAGTGCTAACGATACTATACAACTCAGAAGCCCCATTGTCAAGGGGCTCTGGAGATTTTATTTTGAACAATTTGTGAAAAAGTGATATTGCACATATATTTTCTTCTTTTTCTGCAAAATCTTGTCTTTCACCTTGTTCTGCTCTACAAATCATGGTATCATATTTCCCGGAAAGGACGGATTCTATGTGGACGGTATACATTCTTCGGTGCAAAGATGACACACTATATACAGGCATTACGGACAATCTCCCCCGCCGACTTGCTGCACACAATGCCGGTCGGGGTGCGAAATACACACGAGGTCGAGGTCCTGTCACTGTGGTACACACCGAGCAGTTGGAAGACAAGTCCTCTGCCCTACGCCGAGAATCGGCTATTAAAAAATTGACCCGTGCAGAAAAGCTTGCACTGTGTCAAACAGATAAAGATGAGGTGTCGTGAAAACACGGCACCTCATCTTTTCTTGTCCATATTTTTTCGTTTTCCCTACAGCCACATTTCTTCAATGTGGTATATGTAGTCCAGGCTACGCAATGCTTCTATGATTTCCGCATGGGTTTTATACTTTTTCAGTTCTTGGCTGCTTATGGAAATAGCGATGGAATAGACGCTCAAACCCGATCCGGCATAGGCGGGATTTTTCTCAATGTCATCGATTTTCAATCCCAGCCGACGGATTGTTGTAACAAAATTTTGCAGGTAGTTGCTGTCTTTCAGTTCCAAATGTATTTCAAAATGGTTCGAGCGATTCTTTAGATATTTTTCCACTCCGGGAAACCAGGAAAGACAAATCATCAACGCAACAAACGCCAGGATTGTGACGGTGTAAAATCCGGCTCCTGCGGTCAATCCCAGAATTCCGCAAGTCCACAATCCGGCAGCGGTGGTCAATCCTTTGATTTGATTCTGAGAGCTAAACAGCAGACAGCGCACGCTGATTACTGCCACGCCGATAATAGTAGCTCCGGAGAGGACGAAATAATCCGCCTGAACGCAACGAGTTAAATATACATCTAATAGCATGGTAACCGTCGTCGCCAGAGAAACGGAAATAAATGTCCTCATTCCCGCTGAGTGTCTTTTGCTTGACCGCTCGCATCCAATAATCGCCGCCAGGAAAAACGGAAGTACGATTCGGAACACAATACTGCCGCCGTTTAGTTCCTGCGACCACGTTCCTAATAATTGAGCAACTGGATCTATCATTGCGATTCCTCCTTGCCATTCATCAAATTTTAACAGTACCCCTGTGACTCTGCCGCCTCCGTAAAGGCGTGTTCCTCTTCATTGATTGGTTCTCGTTCCAATTCCTGCTGAATTTTTTGAATTCGCTCAATCAGCAGCTCCAAAGAGGTCTTTGGTGTCCCTTCCGGACGTTTCTCTTCCACCTCAACCATATTTTCCAGCTTTTTGGAATAGGACCCCGAAAAATACAGAGCCATTTTGGCACACGCCGGTCCAATCAATTCATACAACACACTGGAAGCCAGTATAACAGTTTCCAAAGCACTTCCCATTTCCCCTCCCAGAGTTCTTGCTCCAAGGGCGGCTAAACCAATGGCCACACCTGCCTGAGGGATTAAGGCCAGGCCAAAATAATTCCGGGTATCCTTCGGCTTTTTCGTCCAGAGACACCCTAAAAATGCGCCCATATATTTTCCAAAGATACGGAATACAAAATATAGAATTCCAATAACCAGAAGCGGCACACCACCGATCATCCCGGAAGGTTGGAACAGAGCACTCAAATCAAAGGCTATGCCGGAACGCACAAAAAACAGCAGCAAGATTGGTGGACTAAAATAGTTCAGCTGCTTAAAGAGCTTATCATCGTCCGTAAGATTGATGTACACCGTTCCCATGGACATACATCCCAGAAGCGGAGATACTCCGGATGCTGCACAAATTCCGCAGAAAGCAAATAGCAATGCAATCAATATAATTAAGCGGTTATCTGTAGAGCGTCTTTCCTGAATCAGCAGCTTCATAAAGAATCCAAAGATACCGCCCAATAGCAGAACCCCTATATTTTTTGCAATTGGCATCACAATATTAGAAACTGAAATCGGTGCTCCCGAAACAGAAGATACTGCAATAGAGATTGCAATGCTATAGGCCAACAGAGCCACAATATCGTCATAGGCAACCACTTGCAGAAGGGTGTCTACAAAATCTCCTTTTGCTTTTGTTTGACGTATGGTCATCATAGTGGAAGCCGGGGCTGTTGCCGATGCCAAAGCCGCCAGTACAATCGAAAACGCCAATTCCAGCCGCAGCACAAAAAAAGTCAGAATAAACACAACGACGGATGCCAATAACGCCTCCGTCAGAGTAATCACAATTACTTTACCGGCGTTATTTCTGAGTTTTGAAAGCTTAAAAATTCGCCTGTACTGAATGCAATAAAGGCAAGCGCAATATCTGCCAAAAATTCTGTCTGTTCTACGATGTAATGGGGAACACAATCCAGAAAAAAGGGGCCGATTAGAATCCCTGCAATGATATAGGCGGTTACATTGGGAAGTTTCAGCTTTTTTGTAAGGCGTGTCATCAAGAAGCCACTAAGCAGCATAATCGCTACAGAAATAATTACAACTGCCACAGGGGATTGTTGGGATAGCGTATCGTACAAAGAATGTAACACTTTAAATCTCACCTCAACCTGAATGTATGAATTTTGGAAAAAGAATCGAGATTGCCAGAAAAGGCCATGCAGAATCTAAAAGATACCGGTACCGTACAAGAAGCTTCTGTTTTCCCCCTCCTTTGTTTGAAATTCTCTCTTTGATATGGTATGATATTCTAAATCTGTTTAAGCAGAAAAGCAAATTATGGTTTTTTGGTTATCCATTCAGAATTTTTATGGATGTGAGGGACATAGATATGTTGGATGCAAAACTGGAAACGCTGCTTGTTGTTGCAGACTGCAAAAGCTTCACAAAAGCAGCCAAAGCATTATCTCTTACCCAGCCGGCCGTAAGCCATCACATTGAGCAATTGGAACGGGAATGTAACGCAACTCTTTTTTTACGGGGAAAAGGCGAATTTAAGCTGACAAAAGAAGGCGAAATTGCGGTAACTTACGCCCGCCGGTTAAAAGCATTGCATCAAAAAATGCTTTCCAAAATCGAGGATGAAAAAAAGCATATTTCACGCTTCCGCATTGGAATTACCCACACCTCAGAAAACAATACCATTACAGAAGCTTTGGCAAAATATGCCGCACAAAGTTCCGATGTAAGCATTACCATTATTACGGAGCCCATAAATACTCTTTATGATATGCTTGAGAATTATGAGCTGGACATCGCAATTGTTGAGGGAAAACGACTTTCTTCCAAGCTGAATTATTTCATGTTGGATACCGATTATCTTGTGTGTGTTGTCAGTAACGACAATCCCCTGTCCAAGCAATCCATGGTAACTATAAATGAACTAAAAAACGAAAAAATGATTTTGCGTCTTCCCACCTCCGCTACAAGGAAGCTGTTTGAGGCCTCTTTACTGAGCATTAACGAATCCATAGATTGTTTTAATGTGTCATTAGAGGTCGATAATGTGGGAATTATTAAAGATTTGGTTCAGAAAGATTTTGGAATTTCCGTGCTGCCGAAAAGTGCCTGCATAAGCGATGTCAAAAAATCGAAGCTTTCTATATTGCCGATTGAAAACCTGAGCATGATGCGAGAAATGAACATTGCCTATCACAAAGACTTCTCCCATTTAGAAACCATTAAAGATATTGTTCAGCTGTACCAACACCTAATATTGACCAACTAAAAAAATCCCGGTGAAGCGACAGCACAAGCTGCAACTTCATCGGGATTTTAGCATAATGGAACACCAAGAAAATCGTCACTAGATTGCTGTGAGGAAAGCCGGCAGGCAGGTGCAAACCTGATACAATAACCCTCTGTAATCTTTCTTGCAATTTATGTGACCTATAATGTTGGATTCGTCAATCATTCTTACTTTTCGCTGAATCTCAATAATCCGGCAGAGATTCTTTCGCCAGCTCAATATAGTGCTGGGCAGAAGCAGCCATATCATCCAGCTGTTCCTGGGATACTTCCTTTACTACTTTGGCAGGACTTCCCAGAATTACAGATCCCGCGGGAGCCACCATTTTGCCTGTGACCAGAGCGCCTGCACCCACCAGGCAATGGTCTCCCAGCTTTGCTCCGGTCAAGATAACAGAACCCATTCCAATGGTGCAGCAATCTCCGATTTCGCAGCCGTGGACAATGGCCCCATGACCAATGGTGCAGTATTTTCCAATGGTGGTCTTTTCGTGCAGAACACAGTTGTCCTGAATATTGGTACCCGCTCCAACCGTAATGGCACCGCTGTCCCCTCGCAGCACTGCTCCATACCAGATGTTGACATCCGCTTCCAAGGTGACATCCCCCACTACTGTGGCATTGGCTGCCTTAAACGCGCTGGCCTGTTTTTTCTGATCCACGGTAACTCCTTCTTTCTTAATATGATATAGCTGTATCTTAGCATAGCCTCAGATTTATTTCAAGAAAAACAACTTTTCTGCGAAAAAGCATTTACAAACTGAAAATGCAGACGTATAATGGCACGCAGAACAATTAAAGAGGTGTGGTAAATGAATCGCGATCTAACCGTGGGTAAACCGTCTACTGTATTGTGGAAGTTCTGTTTGCCCCTATTCGGAAGTGTCATTTTCCAACAGCTGTACAATATCGCCGATAGCCTGGTTGCAGGTAAATTCATCGGCGATAATGCTCTGGCTGCTGTGGGAAATGCCTATGAAATTACGCTGCTGTTTCTTGCGGTATGCTTTGGCTGTAACATCGGCTGTTCTGTGATTACATCCCAGAAATATGGCGCAAAGCAGTATGGAGAAACCCGAACCACCATCTACACTACGTTGATTTCAACCGGTGTGCTTTGTGCGATACTGATGCTGATTGGTTTCTTCGGACTGGATAAGATGCTGCACATCATCAACACTCCTGTGGATGTGTTCGCTGATACCAAGTGTTACTTGGACATCTACATTCTGAGTCTTCCCTTCGTCTTCTATTACAATGTCACCACCGGCATCTTTACAGCTCTTGGCGATTCCAAAACCCCCTTTCTCTTCCTGGTGTTCTCTTCCATTGCAAATATCGGTGCCGATATTCTCTTTGTAAGTACATTCCACATGGGCGTTTCCGGTGTGGCTTGGGCTACTCTGATTTGTCAGGGCATCAGTTGTGTATTGGCCGTCTTCGCTGTGTTGATGCGGCTTAAAAAGATTCCTTCTGCCGGAAAGATCTCTATTTTCTCCTGGTCCATTCTGGCAAGCATCTCCGTGGTTGCCATTCCCAGTATGTTGCAGCAGAGCTTCATCTCTGTGGGCAATATCGTCATTCAGGGTATTATCAATTCCTTCGGCCCCGCAATTATGGCAGGTTATGCCGGTGCTGTTAAGTTAAACAATCTGGTTGTTACTGCCTTTACAACTCTGGGCAACGGTATCTCCAACTATACCGCTCAGAACATGGGTGCAGGCAAGACAGATCGAATCAAAGAGGGCTTGCGAGCTGCTCTGAAGCTTGTTTGGGTTATGTGCATCCCTCTGTCTCTGATTTACTTCTTTGTCGGTGACAAGCTTATGCTGCTGTTCCTGGACAACCCCACGGGCGGTGCCATGGCGGCCGGTGTGCAGTTCCTCCGGATCGTTGCTCCGTTCTACATTATCGTTGCCACCAAGTTGGTATGTGACGGTGTTCTGCGTGGTGCAAAGCTCATGAAGCTGTTTATGGTCTGCACCTTCAGTGACCTGATCCTTCGTGTCGGCCTTGCAAAAGTACTGTCCACCTACCTGCATCTGGGCAGCATCGGCATCTGGCTGGCTTGGCCGATTGGCTGGGCAATCGGAACCGTATTGTCCGTCTTGTTCTACAGAAAGTGGATCCGTTCTGAAACAAAGAAGTTACATTGATCCCGTCAAGGTCCGTCCTTTCATTCTCTTTTTAAAAAATAAACCTTTCTGAATGTTACAAACAGCCGCAGAAACCCGATTATAATTTCGGGATTCTGCGGCTGTTTTCCTTCTTTATAAAATCTGTACTCGGTCCGTTTCTCTGGCTGCAACTAAAATCAGTTGATTGCTAGGTGCCTTCATATTTGAGAGCGATTTTCAATCCGGGGGCAGATTTTTCGCTTACATCTTAACGCAAAAGAAAGCGGGTAAGCAACCCTTTTAAGGGAAACTTACTCGCTTTTTTTGTAGGCCTATTTTGCAACAGGCCCTAAAGTTTAATCTACACCATGCAGCTGCCGGAGCTATTTCGTGACAGCGATCTGAACAAGCTCCCGGAAAACAGGTTGCTGCTTATTGGGTATGTTCTACCTCCAGCACGGTGCCATCGGTGACACTCACAGCCACGGTATAGGTGACTACATAATCCTCTGTTTCACTGTAGGTATCAATGACCACTGCATAGAACAGTGTATCCTCGATTGCATCCAAAGAGCAGGCGGCAGATTTGCCTCCAAAAGCATAACTTGTGCCTGCAATTTGTTCTTCTACAGCTTTGGTGGCAATTTCGATTGCTTCAGCCTGGGTGATCTGCGTTTCTACGGCTTTCACACCGTTGGGAGAATCGGAGAATACGGAGCCCTGATGGATGACAGCGCTAACCAGTGTGCCATCCTGCAGCCAGGATGTGCCGATTCGTGTTCCTGTAGGAATACCGTCCAATACCTCTCGCAGGGTATAGGTGTACTTACCGGAAAAGCCGTTTTTACTGACAATCTCTAATGCGCCGTACTTTGCGCTTTCCTTGAAGTATTCCACAACCATCTTATCCAGCTCCTCACTCTTGAGCGGCAGGTAAGGTGCTTGCTTGCTTCAAGGTGCCCTGGGGAAGCTTGTTGGTCACAGACCACAGATTCCCTTCAGAATCAAATTGGTATTCTCTGTTGGTGTGTTCGCTGCGGAAAACATAATAGGTGTTTCTGTTGGTTTTCGCCACGGTTTTCTCCACAAAGGCGGCTTCATCTCCGATTTTTTGGAAAAAGATTTTCGCCGCATCCTTCACGTCAGCTTCTTCGCTCCAAGCATTGACGGCAACGAGCAACGAGCAGGCAACTGCGATCACAACCACGACAAGTGCCAGCACACCAAAACGCTTTTTGTTTTTATTCATCTCAATTCCCTCCTTAATCAATCAGCATCATGTATAATTGCCATAAATGACAACTGAATCAGATCCATAATACTTTGAAGAGCATGAAAACAGAGAACGCTGAGCATGCTCAACAGCATCGTAAAGGTCGTAGCCTTGATTCAGATAGAAAAACACGTAATAATTAAAGTAATGGATTCCGTTTGACTCGGTACTTGCACTGACTGTTGATGTGAAGCCAAGAGCCGCATTAGCGCCTCCGATATTGTAGAGTGTTGGAACAAAGGAATTGCCGGAATAACACGAAGAGACATACACCAAGTCAAGTTTTGTGAGGCTGGTTCTTTGTATGTCGCTACTTCTGAAACGACCACCCTCTAATACAATTAAATCATTTGCTCCATGTGAATGTGTAAATAGCACCTTTGAGTTTTTCATTGCGAAGTGCATTTCTTCGGGATTCAGATCATAACCAAGGCAGGATTGATAACCTTTCTTTTGCGATGCAAATTTCATATACGTTCACCCGGACTGATGATTAAAATTTTATTCATCTATCTCTAACTAAAGTGTACCGTAATATTGCTCTAAAGTCAACGGCAAGTAACATAAAAATATGCACAATCTTTAGCGAGATACCACAGCATACTGCATAAGAAAATAGCCGAACCCATGAAATTTTATCTCAAGGCGATCCCTACGATATGATTTTAGTGGCTGCTCCTATCATTGCAGCCTATGCACTGTACCACCTTTCTAACACAGGCAAAGTAGTATTTCTGAAAGAATTATTGTATATTTTTTTGTGCAATCTCCGTTTCGGTTGGTTCCGGTGTATTCTGCGGTTGCGTTGACTCGCTCAGAATAACCGTTGTCGTACCCATGCTCTCTTTCATGCTTTTGCCGCAAGCAGTAAAGGAC
>CAUWEI010000068.1:0-13971 GCA_963557675.1 uncultured Oscillospiraceae bacterium
TTTTCCGTTTTCATTTCATAGTCTCCAAATTTATCCTAACATTATAGCACTAGTGGGCTCCGAAATTACTCGTGTACGACATATAAATCCAGAGTAGACGTATCTAGTGTATTAAAAATATTTGATAACAGCCAGAACTGCCACAAGAGCAAATAATTGCATAAACTTGCATAAACCTTTATCGCACTTTTATTACTTGCTCAATTATTACTATTCCTTCTAAAAACTCCAAACACTAATTTCACTGAACATCCTGAAAAGTTCCATTCTGGGCTTATTTCCCAGTTCTGTAAAGTTGATAAAGTCATCTTACTTTATCAAGATATATGGCCTAGTTTTAGTGTTGGCTGCATCCAGTTTTTAGCGAGCCAAAAGAACAACACTTTCAATGTGTGCTGTTCTGGGGAACAAATCGGCTGCCTGAGCTGTCCGCAGAACAAACCCCTTCTCATTGAGCAGAGCCACATCTCTTGCCAATGTAGCAGGATCACAGGACACATAGACCAGCTTTCTGGGATTCATTTTGTCCACAGCCTCTATGACATCCTGACTCAGTCCCTTTCTGGGCGGGTCTACCACCACCACATCCGGGGTGAGTCCTCTGGTCTGAAGCTCCAGCGCAGCAGTTCCTGCATCACCGCAGAAAAATTCCACATTATCCACACCGTTTCGCTTGGCATTGTCCTTGGCATCCTCTACAGCCTGAGGCTCCAGCTCTACGCCAATAACCTTTCCTGCCGCCTTGGCCATTGCCAAAGTAATGGTTCCCACGCCACAGTATAAATCCAGCACTGTGTCGGTTTTCTGAATTTCTGCCTGCTCGATAGCCATTGCATAGAGCTTTTCTGCCTGAGGATGGTTCACCTGATAGAAAGAACGAGGCGACAGTCGGAAGGTCATACCGCACAGCGTATCTTCAATCCAGCCGGGACCATAGAGGGTGTGGAACGTGTCACCTAAAATGGAGTTTCCGGGCTTTTTGTTTACAGACAGAACCAGTGTGGCAAAGCCGGGAATCTTTTGCAGCCGTTCAATCAGGGGCTGGGGCTTTGCCAGACGGTCCCCGTTTACCACCAGACACACCAGAATCTGACCGGAAACCCAACCTTTTCTTACATAAATATGTCGAACCCGTCCTTTGTGGGTCTGCTCATTGTAGGCACTGACCCGGTACTGATTCATATAGTCTGTGACTGCATCCCGAACCAGATCCATTTCCGGCGGCAGAATCAGGCAACGGTCACTGACCACTACATCATGACTTCCCTCCTGATAAAAGCCTGCCACCACCTTGGTTTTGTGCATTCCAACGGCATACTGGGCCTTGTTCCGATAACAGGTCGTAGAAGGGGCCGGCAGAAGCGTCATCTGCTCCAGATTCTGGCCTCCGATTCGGTTCAGTGCCCCCCGAACCCGCTCCGACTTGAGGCGACATTCCTCTTCATAGTCCATATGCTGGAAGGCACAGCCTCCGCAGCGTTTGCCCAGAGGGCAGGCCCGGTTGATTCGGTGGGGGGACACCTCTAAAATCTTTTCAATTTTTCCGGCAGCCCAGGTCTTGGCTACCTTGGTAAGCTTTATTTCGCAGACCTCTCCATGCAGTGCATTGGGGATAAACACGGCACACCCTTCCACATGGGCCACGCCCTGGCCCTGAGAGGTATAGTCTGTAATGGTCGCAGTATAAATTTGATTTTTGTTGAGCATAGAGCCTCCTTAGATTCTGAACAGCCGTTTGCCGTTTTCCATGGTGATTTCTTGCATCTGCTCAGGGGAAACGCCCCGAAGCTCTGCCAGCTTCTCCGCCATTCGGTAGATATAACCGGGGTCATTGCGGCGGCCTCGGAAGGGTTCCGGTGCCATGTAGGGGCAGTCGGTCTCAATCACCATCCGCTCCATAGGGATTGCCATAGCGGTTTCTACCAGTTTTCTGGCATTTTTAAAGGTAATTACACCGGTAAAACCAATATACCAGCCCTTAGAGACCAGATATTTCGCCATTTCCGCAGAACCGGAATAGCAGTGAAACACACCCGTCACCTCCGGAAAATTCTTTAACAGTTCCAGTGCATCCTCATGGGCCTCCCGTTCATGGATAATGACCGGCAAATCCAGCTCCCGTGCCAGCTCCATCTGTTTGCGGAAGCATACCATCTGCTGCTCTCTGGGAACATCTTCATAGTGATAATCCAGGCCAATTTCTCCAATGGCTTTGACCTTCGGATTTTCCAGAGCCATCCGGCGATAGACTTCCAGGACCTCATCTCCAATGTCATCGGCGGCATCGGGATGGGAGCCTATGGCGGCATAAATCCAGTCATGTTCCTTTGCCAGCTGGCTGGCTGCCTGAGAAGAACGAAGGTCACAGCCCGGATTCATCAGAAGGCCAATTCCCTGCTGGGGCAGTCTTTGCAAAATCTCCTGCCGATCTTCATCAAATCGGCTGTCGTCCAGGTGGGCATGGGTGTCAAACAGCATAACATAATTCCTCAACTCTCTATGATACATTTCTTTTATCTTACCGCAAACCTTTCCTTCCCGCAAGATGGAAAATATCATAAAGCTTGGGTTTATTTCCCACAAACACGGGGCATACTGATGTTCGGAGGTGCTTAACAAATGAACAACGACAAGGAAAACAAGAGTCTCTGGCAGGGACTCAAGGCCAAGGGCTACTACATAGCCCTGATCCTGTGTGCTTGTGCCATCGGGGTCTCCGGCTATGTATATTACCGCTCTTCCAACAAAACACCTGCCAAGGACGAAACCACTATCACCACCCTATCCACCGCCCCCGCTGGACTCTCTCGCAATGAGGAGGGCATGGTTCCCGCCATTGGCACCACACCCACCATCCCTCAGGAGGAGACCACTGCCTCTACCGCCCCCACGGTTCCCGAAAAACCCAAGCAAACCATGTGGCCGGTAGAAGGAGAATCCGTGGCTGTATACGCCATGGATAAGCTGACCTACAACCAAACCACCAAGGACTGGCGTGTTCACAACGGCGTAGATCTTGCAGCCCCTGCCGGGACGGAGGTCAAGGCTGCTGCAGACGGAGAGGTTTACACCGTCTACAACGATGACCTCATGGGTACTACCGTAGTCCTTCGCCACGATGGGGGCTACCTCACCACCTATGCCAGTCTGGAAGAAAATCCACTGGTCAAAGCCGGTGACTCCGTCAAATGCGGTGACCCTATCGGGGTTGTAGGTACCACCGCTCTGTGCGAAAAAGCACTGCAATGTCATGTCCATTTCAGTGTCACCTGCAACGACGAATCCGTAGACCCCGCAGAATTTATGGAGTAATTTCTCATTCACCGTTTCCTGTTCTTCCTCTTTTCGGGAGCCTTTCTCCCGGCATCGTGCCCGATGCGTTGGCTGTTCTGCACAAGCAGAACAGCCACTTTTTGTATATTGTGCTCTTTGAAAAAGATTGCATCTTGTAGCACTTTTTGGTATACTGTCTTTGTTTAACTAACTCAGCAAAAAGAGAGAAGGGATTTTTATGCTTAGCTCCGGTTTTAAAAAACTGGCATCGGAGTGTGGGATGCAGACCAATCACGGCATTGCATACGGTCAGATGCGTGGTTATGCGACTACCCTCTGCGAAGGAAACGGGTATAAGTACATCAGTATTGCTACCACCATCGCCGATGCACAAAACAGAGTCGATCTCCAAAATGCTCTGGAAGCCGGTAATATCAAAAAGGAATTCCGTGTACGAGATTTGGACTTCAGTTCCAAGCATATCACGGTGATTTTCCAAGACACCATTGGGACCATGAAAAAGATCACAGCCTTTATTGACTGGTTTTTCCCTCTGCTGGAGCAGTTTGGAGCCTCAAAGATGAACGTCTGTGTGGAATGTGGCTGTGAAATCACCAGTGGCTGTTGGAAATTGATAAACGGTACCGCTTACTACGTCCATCAGAGCTGCGGCGATAAAATCAAGCGCAACATCGCTGCCGACGAAGAATCTCGCAAGCAGCAGGATACCGGTTCTTATGCAACCGGTGCCATCGGTGCCGTTCTGGGTGCCATTCTGGGTGCTATTGTATGGGCCTTGGTGCTGCACTTTGGATATGTGGCTTCGATTGTGGGCTTGCTCATCGGCTTCTTGGCGGAACGGGGCTATACCCTCCTAAAGGGCAAACGTGGTAAGGCCAAAACCGTTATCATCGGTCTGGTCGTGATTCTCGGCGTTGTGCTGGGCACCTTCCTTGCGGATGCCTTTACGGTAGTGGAACTAATCAACGACAGAGAAGCCCTTAACCTGACCTATGGCGATATTCCTGGCTTCCTGTCTCGCTTGTTCCAGTTGAATTCTGAATATCGTACTGAGGTCTTTACAAACATCGGTCTGGGTCTTCTGTTCGCCGGTCTGGGTGCCTTTGGTATCCTCAGACAGACCTCTATCGAAGCTTCCGGCACTAAGGTGATTGACCTGCCTTAACTTTCAGAGATTTTTAATGGAGCTGTCCTCGTTTGAGACAGCTCCATTTTCTAATGTGTAAAAAAACGGCAGGTGGCAAGGTTTTTTACTTGACAACGGCAGGAAAATCGTGTATACTGGTGAAGCTGTCAAGGGAATTCCCTTGATAAAGGAGGAAGCCCATGAAATTGGAAGAATTGGGGCTGTCCCTGCTCTTTGATTATTACGGAGATCTGCTGACAGAAAAGCAGCGGACCTGTTTCGATTTGTATTACAATCAGGACCTGTCCCTGAGCGAAATCGCTCAGGAAGCCGGGATCAGCCGTCAGGGAGTCCATGATTCTCTGAGCCGGGCAGAGGCCGCCTTGCGAACCATGGAAGCCAAAACCGGAGCAGCTGCCCGAGATACCCAGTGCCGCCAGGCCATGAATCGGGTCCGCCTGGCAGCCAAGAAGCTATTGGAGCATCCGGACCCCCAGACCAAAGCACTGGCCCTGGAAATTCTGGAAGCTGCCGACACCATGAAGGAGTAAGCAATGGCGTTTGAAGGCTTAACCGAAAAATTATCCGCCACCTTCAAAAAGCTCCGCGGCAAAGGCCGCCTCAAAGAGGCTGATGTGAAGGAGGCTATGCGTGAAATCCGTCTTGCTCTTTTGGAAGCAGACGTTAGCTACAAGGTAGTAAAGGATTTCACCAAATCCGTAACGGAACGCTGCATCGGCGTAGACGTTCTGGAGTCTTTGACTCCTGCTCAGATGATCGTTAAGATCGTCAATGAAGAGCTGACCCATCTTATGGGCAGCGAAACGCAGCATATCACCATCAATCCCAATGGCCCCACCGTTGTTATGCTGGTAGGTCTTCAGGGTGCAGGTAAGACCACCAACGGCTCCAAGCTGGCCGGTCTTATGAAAAAGCAGGGCAAAAATCCTCTGCTGGTTGCCTGCGATATTTACCGTCCTGCCGCTATCCGGCAGTTGGAGGTCTGCGGCGAAAAGCTGGGCCTGCCTGTTTTCCAGATGGGCCAGACCAACCCCGTGGACATTGCAAAAGCGGCTGTGCAGCACGCCATCCGCCACGGCAACGACATGGTATTTTTGGATACTGCCGGTCGTCTGCATATAGACGAAAAGCTCATGGAAGAGCTGAAAGCCGTCAAAGCTGCCGTAAATCCCCAGGAAATTATGCTGGTGGTGGACGCTATGACCGGTCAGGATGCGGTAAATGCCGCCCAGAGCTTCAATGAGTGGCTCAATATTGACTCCGTCATGCTGACCAAGCTGGACGGCGACGCCAGAGGCGGTGCTGCCCTGTCTGTTCGGGCCACTACCGGAAAGCCCATTAAATTCGTGGGTATGGGCGAAAAGCTCAGCGACATTGAAGCCTTCCACCCCAACCGTATGGCCTCCCGAATTCTGGGCATGGGCGATGTTTTGAGCCTCATTGAGAAGGCCGAAAAAGCCTTTGATGCCAAGAAGGCCGCAGAGCTGGAAGAAAAGCTCAAAAGCAACAAGTTCACCCTTCAGGACTTCTATGACCAGCTGGTACAGCTCAAGTCCATGGGTTCTATGCAGGATCTTCTGGCCCAGCTCCCCGGAGCCGGCAACATGAAGGACCTGAAAGTAGATGAAAAGGCCATGACCAGAACCGAGGCCATCATCCTGTCCATGACCCCCAAGGAACGGGACAACCCCTCTATCATCAACTCCAGCCGCCGTCAGCGAATCGCCAAGGGCGCCGGTGTTCAGATTCAGGATGTCAACCGTCTTTTGAAGCAGTTCGAATCCATGCGGGCCATGGTTAAGCAGTTCTCCGGTCCCGGTGCCGGAAAGAAGATGAAGCGTCTGGGCCGCCTGAAAGGTATGGGCGGATTCCCCGGCATGTAGTTCGTTCGTAACAAGCCCCTATATGGGCTTTACGATATAAATTTTTATATTATATTTGGAGGTGAAACCCCATGGTTAAGATCAGACTGAGAAGAATGGGTGCAAAGAAGGCTCCTTTCTACCGTATTGTTGTTGCTGATGCTCGTTCCCCCCGTGACGGCCGTTGCATCGAGGAAATCGGCACCTACAACCCCCTGACCCAGCCCGCTATCGTCAACGTGGACTGCGAGAAGGCTAAGACTTGGATCAAGAACGGCGCTCAGCCCACCGATACCGTCCGCGGCCTGCTCAAGAAGGCTGGCGTGCTGTAATTTCCTGAAGGAGTGTTTCGTCATGAAGGACCTTTTGCTGTATATGGCAAAGAACCTTGTCGATAACCCCGATGCAGTTCGTGTTACCCAGACTGAGGATGAAGAAGGCACCATCCTGGAGCTCCATGTAGCTTCTGAGGATATGGGCAAGGTCATCGGCCGTCAGGGCCGAATCGCGAAGGAAATCCGGACCATCATTAAGGCTGTCGCACAACGCAACGGTCAGAAGGTCACGGTGGACATTGTCGATTAAAAAAATGCTGTCTCTTTTTTGAGACAGCATTTTTTCGTTTTATTCTGAAGGACTTCTTTTGTGATACCAACATCCCGGCTTCATCTCTTCTCCATTTCTGGTAAGAAGTTCACTGACTGTGACAAACCGATAGCCCTCTTTTGCCAATTGGTCCATGACCTCCAATGCGGCATCCACCGAACTTTGAGACATATCGTGCATCAATATGATGTCCCCATCTTCTATTTCTTTCAACAGGTTGTTGATCACCTGTTGGCAGTCTTGGGTGGCCCAATCCCGTGGGTCCACAGACCAATGGATGAGGGAAAGTCCCTTTTCCTGTGCCACCTGCCGCAGCAGCTCACTGTTTTCTCCTCCGGGAGGACGTAAGGTTTTTACCCGTTTTCCCGTTAATTCATATAAAAAATCCTGTGTTTTGTCCAATTCTGCCTCTAATTGCTCTCTGGACATTTGACACATGGAATCATGGCTGTAGCCGTGAAGCCCGACCTCATGCCCCGCCTCCAAAATTTGAGCGGGTAAATCCGGGTATAGTTCCATGCGATAGCCGCACAAAAAGAAGGTTGCTTTGGCTTCCCGCTCCTCTAACCCCTCCAAAAGCTGCTGGGTGAACCGTCCAGAGGGGCCATCATCGAAGGTAAAAGCCACAGTTTTATCCACAGCCCCTGTGGAAACTGTGGACAACCCACCAATTATGCACAGGCTAACGAGTAAACGAA
Source organism: uncultured Oscillospiraceae bacterium (assembly GCA_963557675.1). GTDB lineage: Bacteria > Bacillota > Clostridia > Oscillospirales > Oscillospiraceae > Faecousia. The sequence goes on from CAUWEI010000068.1 coordinate 7,608, forward strand.
GTAAACGCTTCATAGCAATCTCCTTTCAGGATGTCTCTTGACGAGACCATAAAATTCAGGTAAGATGAAGAAAAGGATGTGATACCATGATTGAAATTCTATGTCCCCTGTGTGGTGAACCTCTGCGACAGGAAAAACCCGTCTGGCAGTGTGCAAATCATCATACCTTTGACGTAGCACGGCAGGGCCATGTGAATTTGCTTCCCGTAACCCAGAAGCACTCTCTTCACCCCGGTGATACCAAAGAACAGGTCGCCGCTCGGCGTACCTTTTTGGAAGCCGGATCCTATGCCCCCATTGCCAATGCAGTATGTGATGTTGCCAAAAACTATGGCGTTTCCAATCCTCAGATTCTGGATGTTGGCTGCGGCGAGGGCTATTATGGGGCGCAAGTGCGTCAGGCTACAGAGGGTTCTTTAGTGGGCCTGGATATTTCCAAAGATGCCGTCCGTCTGGCGGCCGGTCGGTATAAGGGCAGCACCTGGCTGTGTGGTACCGCCTCTCACCTTCCCTTTCCGGACCACACCTTTCATGTGGTCATGAGTATGTTTGCCCTCACCATGGCGGAGGAATTTCGTCGGGTTTTGGCAAAGGACGGCATCTACATTCAGGTTTTAGCCGCAGAAGATCACCTTTTGGGACTGAAATCCGTGATTTATCCGGAGCTTCTGCACCGGGCCAAAGATTCCGTGCCGGAACTGCCGGGCTTCACCTTGCTGGAGTCCCGTCCTGTGCGGTTTTCCTTCCGGGTAGAAGGAAACCAGATTCAAAACCTTCTGTCTATGACCCCTCATGTGTTCCGCATCTCCAAAGAAGGAGCGCAGCGTTTGGAGGCTCTGGACGCATTGGAGGACACCGCCAGTGCCGTGGTGAATGTCTACCGCCCTGCGTGGGAAGACTAATTGGAAACAGAGCGTCTTTGTTTCAATCGATATGTTTTGAACATACAGGGGTTTTTCTTTACTTTCCCCTGTATTTCTGGTACAATACAGGAAAGTTATGGTGAAAAAGGAGACAATATGCTGGATAAATTGCAGGCGGTTGCAAACCGCTTTGAAGAGCTGTGTGCAAAATCCGAGCAGCCGGATTTTTATGCGGACCCTGTAAAAGCTGCAAAGCTTTTGAAAGAACGAAATGAACTGGAGCCCATTGTAGAGGCCTATCAGGCCCTGATGAATGCAAAAAAGGCTCAGGAAGATGCTCGAGAGCTTCTGGTGGGTGAAACTGACCCTGAAATGCGGGAGCTGTGTCAGGAACAGTTCAAAGAAGCCAAGGACGAAGAAGCCCGATTGGAGCAGGAGCTGACGATTTTGCTTCTGCCTAAGGACCCCAACGACGATAAAAACGTCATTGTGGAAATCCGTGGCGGTGTAGGCGGCGAGGAAAGTGCCCTGTTTGCCCACAGCCTTTTCCGGATGTATTCCATGTATGCCGCCAGCCGTGGCTGGAGTATCGAACTTCTCAACTACAACGAAACCGAACTGGGCGGCGTGAAGGAAGCCGACTTCCTCATTAACGGCAAGGGTGCCTGGTCTCGAATGAAGTTTGAAAGCGGTGTCCACCGGGTGCAGCGTGTACCGGAAACCGAATCCGGCGGACGGGTCCACACCTCCACCGCTACCGTGGCGGTTCTTCCCGAAATGGAAGAAGTGGATGTAGAAATTCGTCCCGAAGACATCGAAATGCAGGTCTACCGGGCTTCCGGTGCCGGCGGTCAGCACGTCAATAAGACTTCCTCTGCCGTTCGCCTGATTCACAAGCCCTCCGGCATCGTGGTAGCCTGTCAGGAGGAACGAAGCCAGGTTCAGAACCGTGAAAAATGTATGCGGATGTTGGCCTCGAAGCTTTATGAAATCGAGCAGGCAAGGGTTTCCGGGGAAATTACCGGTCTGCGAAAGTCTCAGGTTGGCACCGGTATGCGAAACGAGCGAATTCGTACCTACAACTTCCCCCAGGGTCGAGTCACAGACCACCGGATCGGTCTGACACTGTATAAAATTGACTCGATTATGGATGGGGACCTCGACGAGCTTATGGACGCTTTGGCTACAGCCGATCAGGCCGAAAAACTGAAAAACGCACAATCCTAGAAACTTATTACAAACAGAGAGCCAACAAAGCTCTCTGTTTTTTCACTATGTACAAGGTTTCTTCTTAATATTCTACAGCTGCGTCTGTTGCTTTCCCAACTAAAATCTGCTATACTGAATTCGCCGGGAATGTCTATACGGTTTTCCGGTGGACGGGGTTTCTCGTCCATACGCATAATCTAAAGAAGGATACCATATGAATACCCAAGTATTTTCTGCCTCCGACCCCAAAACGCCGGAGCTGGCGGCGGCAATTCTGCGCCGTGGGGGTTTGGTGGCCATTCCAACGGAAACAGTTTACGGTCTGGGTGCCGACGGTTTGAACCCGGAGGCGGTAGCAAAAATTTTCCAGGCCAAGGGCCGCCCCAATGATAATCCGCTGATTCTTCATGTGACCGGGGTGGAGCAGCTCCCCCTGTTCTGTCACGATATTCCGGAATCTGCCTATCGGTTGGCCGAACGGTTCTGGCCCGGCCCTCTGACTATGGTGCTGCCTGCACGGGACAATGTTCCCAAGTGTACCACTGCCGGTCTTTCTACTGTGGCCATGCGCTGTCCCAAAACCGAGGTCACCAGAAAAATTATTGCTTTGGCTGGGGTTCCCATTGCGGCTCCCTCTGCCAATCTCTCCGGGAAACCCTCTACCACCACCGCAGAACACGTGCGCCACGACCACGATGGCAACATTGATGCCATTGTAGACGGCGGCCCCTGTGCCGTGGGTGTGGAATCCACCATTGTGGATTTAACGGAGGAGCGGCCCCGTCTGCTGCGGCCCGGCGGAATCACACCGGAGCAGCTTATGGAGGTTCTGGGTGATCTGGTCATTGATAAGGCTGTGACCGCCCAAATTGACAAAGACGCTGTGGTGAAGGCCCCCGGTATGAAATATCGGCACTATGCCCCTCAGGAACCTGTGGTCATCGTATCCGGTTCCAGAGAAAAAGCGGCGGCCTACATCCATAAGCATTTTGTTCCCGGCGACCGGGTCTTGTGCTTTGAAGAAGAACTCTCTCTTTACGAAGACTGCAACCCCCTGGCCTATGGACGAGAAGCGGATGTGCAGACTCTCTCGGCAGGTCTCTTTGCGGCTCTGCGGGAGCTGGACGATCCCACCATTCATCAGGTGTACGCCCGTTGTCCGGTAGGCGGCGGCGTAGCGTATGCGGTGCAGAACCGCCTGAAAAAGGCAGCGGCCTTCCATATCATCGATGCGGAGGCAGAGGTATGATTATCGGCATCACCGGCGGCTCCGGCTGTGGTAAGACAACGGCTCTCCGGGCTGTTTCAGACCTAGGCGGCCTTGTTCTGGACTGTGACGAAATCTACCATCAGCTTTTAGAAAGCTCCCCTTCCCTGCTTTGTGCCATTTCCAATCGTTTTGCCGGAGTGGTAACCCATGGCAAACTGGATCGGAAAGCCCTTGGAAATGTGGTATTCCATGATTCTGAGGCTCTTTTGGACTTAAACCACATCGCCCACGGGGCTGTGTTGGAGGAAGTACAAAAGAGGTTGTCCCACTGGGGCGGCCCTCTGGCTGCTATCGATGCCATTGCCCTGTTTGAAGGGGGACTGAGTCCCCTGTGTCAGAAGACCGTGGCAATTTCCGCACCGCTGGAAAGCCGGGTTTCCCGGCTCATGGCTCGGGAAGGCATTTCCAGAGACTATGCTCTGGCCCGCATTGGTGCCCAAAAGCCGGATTCCTATTTCCGCTCCCTGTGTGATGATACACTGGAAAATCAGGGCACCAAAGAAGAATTTTATCAGCAAGCTCTGAATTTATTTCAGAGATACTTACAATCCCCATCGTCTAACGAAAGTATATTATTATAGGAGGAATTTCATATGAGCAACGAAACTCTGCGTGAAAATCTGCTGTTCCAGGCAAAGAACGGCTACGACCTCATTACTGAGGCTCAGAAGGCTGAGATGGAAGCCTACTGCAAGGACTACACTGCATTCATGGATGCTGCTAAGACCGAGCGTGAGGCTGTCACATACACTGTAGCAGCAGCGGAAAAGGCTGGCTTTAAGCCTCTGGTTCCTGGCATGGAGCTGAAGCCCGGCGACCGTGTTTACCGCAACAACCGTGACAAGAGCATCATGCTGGCCGTTATCGGTGAAAAGAGCCTGGAAGAGGGTGCCAACATCACCGCCGCTCACATCGACAGCCCCCGCATGGACGTGAAGCCCAACCCCCTGTATGAGGATTCCGAGATTGCTTATCTCAAGACCCATTACTATGGCGGTATCAAGAAGTATCAGTGGACCACCATTCCTCTTGCTATCCACGGTGTTGTGTACAAGAAGAATGGCGAAGTTATCACCATCACCATTGGTGAGGATGATTCCGATCCTGTCTTCTTTGTCTCCGACCTGCTGGTTCACCTGTCCGCAGACCAGATGAAGAAGACTCTGGCTGAGGGCATCACCGGCGAGCAGCTGAATGTGATTCTGGGTACTGTTCCCATGGCCAACGACGACGGCGCAGACCGTGTCAAGCTGGCTGCTATGGCTATGCTGAACGAGAAGTACGGCCTCATTGAGGAGGACTTCCTTTCTGCTGAACTCACCATCGTACCTGCCGGCAAGTGCCGTGAGGTTGGTCTGGACCGTTCTCTGCTGGCTGCTTACGGCCACGATGACCGTGTCTGCTCCTACGCTGCTTTGGCTCCCCTGCTGAAGCTGGGCACCCCCTCTAAGACTGCTGTCTGCGTTCTGGCTGATAAGGAAGAGATTGGCTCCGTGGGTGTTTCCGGCATGCAGTCTCAGTGCTTCGAGAACTTCATGGCTGACCTGTGTGCTGCTCAGGGCGCAACCCTGCTGCACTGCTTCGCCAACTCCTTCTGCCTGTCTGCTGACGTAACCAACGCCTTTGACCCCAACTTCGCCGAGACCTGCGACAAGCGGAACAACTCCAAACTGAACTATGGTGTTGGCATCTGCAAGTACACTGGTTCCCGTGGCAAGGGCGGCGCTTCCGATGCTGCTGCTGAGGCTATGGGCTATGTCCGCACCCTGTTCCAGAAGAACGGTGTTGTGTGGCAGGCTGCTACTCTGGGTAAGGTTGACCAGGGCGGCGGTGGCACTGTGGCTGCCTACATGGCAAACCGCAACATTGTCACCGTTGACGCTGGTGTTCCCGTTCTGTGCATGCACGCTCCTTACGAGATGGTCAGCAAGTACGACTGCTACATGACCATGAAGGCCATGGACGCTGTCTACGCCGGTCTGTAATCAAAACAGCTCCCCTGTAATTTCGTCGGGTGTCTGTAAAACTGTAATATAGGAAAACAGCAGCCGCAAAGCCATTTGCCTTGTGACTGCTGTTTTTTCTATTCTAAGAGCGCAGTATCCACAACCAATAAAAAATAAAATCAGAAAGGAGCGTGAACATCATTCATTTAACTGTTGAAAATCCGGGCTTTTCCTACATGATAGAGGGAATTTTGGCGTTTCAAACGGAAGAAACCACCGAATTTTGGTCAGAACCATTGTATCACTTTTATCCTCAGCTGGATAAAGGTCACGCCTCTTCCCTGCCCTTGGTGGAGCGTCGGAAGTATTTTGAAGAAGTTCTGGAATCAATCTATGAAGAGCAAAAAAGTGTACTTCTTGAGAAAACAAAATTGTATACAGCAACCTGGAACCAATACGAACCACAGATTACAGCGGCCCTGTCTGAGGCATTTGAAGTGGATTGCAGCAAGCTGTTCAACAATATGCGCTGCAATATTTCACTAAATCCCATTGAACCCCGTTATTTGGATACCCATACCTTTGATGTGTTCTTTCTGAATAGCGAAAAGGGCTTTATTGGGGAGGCAATTCATGAAATCATCCATTTTATTTGGTTCCATGTTTGGCAGAAACAATTCAGGGATTCTTACAAAGAATACGAATCCCCCACCCTAAAATGGATATTGAGCGAAATGGTGGTGGAAACCATCATGAAAGACCCACGTTTGAGTGAAATCAATCCCTACTTCAAAAGAGAAAACGGTGGCTGTATTTACCCGTATTTCTTCAACATGAAAGCAGACGGAGCGTATGTTCTGGATCAAATCGATGAGATGTACCAAAAGCAGGATATTGCGGGCTTTATGAAAAGCAGCTATGCTTACTGTCTAAAGCATGAGAATGAGATCCGGGAGCATATCCGTCATTCCGAACAGTAGAAAAATGGAGCGTATCATTTGATGCGCTCCATTGCCATTTTATTTTCCCCTGTTTGTTTCTGTACATATAAACAGCAAGTTTGCTTTCCCCTTATC
>CAUWEI010000069.1:0-13950 GCA_963557675.1 uncultured Oscillospiraceae bacterium
TTCCTATTCGCTATCTTTTTTTCTCATTTGTCACACATCATTGTAACACCTACAGGAATAAACTTTCTTTGCCGTGTGGATTGCTTGCACTTTTCGACAGAATGTGGTACAATAATCCCGATGCCCCTCGCATGGATGGGCTCCATATCCCATAATTTGGAGGACCTTAATATGAAGGTTATGCGTTCCATTGGCTACTACTTAAATGCGGCATGGCGATTTGTATTCTACTTCCGTAAGGTGTTTTTGGCGATTCCCGTTGTTGTGATGGCTTTGATTTTAGCAAAACAGAATATGGCACTCCTTCCGGAGACGGTTGGACTCCTGCTTACCACCGCAGGAGATTACAGCTTTACGGTTACTCGTATGCAGGCTGTGGTAGGCCCGTTGATTATTACGGGTATCCCATTGCTGTGTATGTTCCTTTCCCGAAAGGCATTTTATCCTTGGCTGATTTCTGTGTGTACTTTGGTTGTTCCGTTTTTACTTCGGTTTTTGAATCAGATCTTTTAATAGCATATTTTGAGAGATTTCTGTTCTCTATAAACCACTACCGTGTCAAGATAATATTGTAGAATTTAGCACTCCTTTATAAGGAGTGCTAAATTTAATATCTTGTTCATAATAAGATCATAAAAAATACATGATTGAGAAGTATAACAATAATTGAAAAGAAAAGGAGTTGAGACCCGATGGGCTAAGAAAAAGTTCCGACGAACAACGACCTTGTCGGATGAAACTTAAAAGGGCGGCATAATTGATATAACAAATTAGACAATGGAATTTGGAGGTATTTATTATGTTTGAACTTACACGCAGAAATAACAATCACCAGGTAAACGCTTACAATCCTTTCCGTGAAATGGAAGATTTTGAACGGAGCTTCTTCGGCGATCCGTTTTCCAATTTCTTCGGTCTTCAAGACCTGGCAGAATTTAAGACGGATGTGACCGATGAAGGCGACCACTACCTGCTGGAAGCAGACCTTCCCGGTTTTGACAAGAAGGACATTCACCTGAACCTCAGCGGCGATACCTTGATGGTACAGGCCGAGCGTCACTCCAAGAATGACGAGCAGGACAAGAAGGGCCGGGTTGTCCGAATGGAGCGTTCTTACGGTTCTTACAGCCGTAAGTTTAATGTATCGGAGATTGATACCGACAATATCAAGGCGGCCTACGAAAACGGTGTTCTGAAGCTGACGCTTCCGAAGCGGAACACGGAGCTGCCTGAGTCCAGAACATTGGAAATTGAATAAGCGGAGAAGGGGCTTTGCCCTTTCTCTCAGCTTAATGGAATAGATGAAAAGACGATCCCAGACTAAGAATGCTGCAAAGCATCCGGTCTGGGACCGTCTTTTATTATAGATTACAGATTGCTTTCCTTTCGGTTTACATTCTTTCGCAGGTAATTACCGATGTTTGTGACACACAAAAGAGATACAACCAGGAAAATACCAGGGGTCAGAATAATCCACCAGGAACCGGAGGACAGTGCCTTTTCGGAAAGGGAAAGCATGCTGCCCCAAGAAATGATTTCCAGCGGCAAACCAATGCCCATAAAGCTCAGTGTGGATTCGGCTCCGATGGCACTGCGAATGTTCATCACCACCATGAACATAATGCTGGAAACAAAGTTAGGGGTCAAATGCTTCCAAAGAATCCGAAAGAATCCTGCGCCCATACATCTGGCGGCTACGACATATTCACTGTTGCGAATCTGCCGTACTTCGGTACGTACTACCTTGGCAATGCTTGTCCAACTGGTGATACCGATGACCAGAGAGATGGTCTGGATATTGGCTTTTCCCAAAATCGCCTGGATCAGAATGATGAGCAGAAGGTTTGGAATACTGAGAAAAATTTCGGTTAGACGCATCAAGGCATCATCCAGCCATTTGGGAGCCAAACCACTGATGGCACCAATGAGAATAGCGATTGCGGTGGAGATCAAGGTTGCAAAGAACCCGATAAACAAAGAAATACGTCCGCCGTACCAAATCATGGAAAAGATGTCACGGCCCATGGTGTCAGTGCCCAACCAAAATTCCGAATTTGGAGCCATATTGGCGTGGTATAGGTCCATATAGGTAGGATCTTTGGGAATGAACAACTCGCAAAAGAGACAGCCTAAAATAATAATGGAAAGCAGGACAATGGAGACAATGGGCTTTCCTTCGTACCATTTTTTTTGCTTCATTCGAGGCGCAGGAATCTCCTGGATACCGACCTGCACAAATAGATTATCCAATTTCCGTCACCTCCGTACTTTCTACAATTTCGTTTTCTCGCATACGGGGGTCAATTCGTTCATTGATGATTTGAGCGATGATATTAAATAGAATTACCAGAGCACCGGAGAAGATACACAAAATCATCAGCAAGTTATAGTCTTGATACCGGGCACTTTCGTAGGAGAGTGTACCGAGACCGGGGTAGGAGAACACGGTTTCCACAATATAAGTACCACCCAAAATATGGGGAACCGAAATGGCCATAATGCTCAGATAAGAAGGGATGATGTTTCTTAAACAATGCTTAAACAGAATTTTTTTCTTGCTGAGACCTTTGGACTTTGCCAGCAGAACATAGTCTGCACGAACTTCTTCCAAAAGCTTGTTCCGTATCATATAGGCGTAGTACCACAGATGATTTAATACTGTAACAACCAAAGGCAGAATCAGATGTACGACTCGATCTCCCAGATCGTTTTTGTTTCCAACGGAATAGGCTCCAGAGCTGGGAAGCCATTGAAGATTTATGGCGAAAACCAAAATTAGAACCAAAGATAACCAGAATTCGGGAATACAGGTGATAATTGTACCGACTTTACAGAGAGACCGGTCCAGCCAACTGTCCTCCCGCCACGCACATAAAATTCCCAAGCCCAAGGCACCGGCAAAGATCAACAAAAAGCCAATGCCACCGAGAATTAAGGTGTTTCCAAGACGTCCACCGATGACTTCCATCACGTCTTGCTTGTACTTGAATGAAATTCCGAAATTGCCCTGCATGGCATTTTGAAACCAACGAATATATTGTACATAAATAGGGTCGTTGAGTCCCAGCTTTTCTTCTGCCCATTCCCGTTCTTCTGGTGTCATTCGCTCGACTCGTTCCCCGTAGTAGGAAACAAGGGGGTCACCGGGGGCCAATCGTGCAATATAGAACACAGATACAGAAAGAATCAGAATACTCAGAAAGAAAATTAAGAGTTTCTTTCCATAATAAATGTAAGGATTTTTGCGAATCATTTCGCACCGCCTTTCAGAACCAGGTGGTCAGCGGATACTTCGATAAGCTGTCCATTGCGATCAAACAAGCGTTCGTCAAACTCCTGAAGGACTCTGGCCCGTTCCAATCGGGGGTCCGGAATGGGGATGGCGGACAGAAGTGACTTGGTGTAAGGATGCAGGGGAGAGTCAAACAGTTCCTTGGTGGGAGCCACTTCCACCAACTTGCCGTGGTACATGACCCCAACCCGATCGCAAAGGTATTTTACAACCGCCAAGTCATGGGCAATGAAGAGGATGGAACAGCCATGTTCCAGATTGCAGTGTTTCAACAGGTTGATAATTTGAGCCTGAATGGATACATCCAGGGAGGCAATGGGCTCGTCTGCAACCAGCAACGCTGGTTCTATAGACAATGCTCTGGCAATGGCGACTCGCTGTCGCATACCACCGGAAAGCTCAGACGGGTATTTGTCCAGGTAACTGGCATCCAGCCCCACATATTGCAGTTGAAATTCAGCTTCCTTCCGGAGGGAACCTCTGGGAGGCTTAATGTGGTGGATTTTCATGGGCTCTGCAATCACATCGGCAATTTTCATCCGCTGGTTCAGACTGGAAGTGGAGTCCTGAAAGATGATTTGACGGGTAGTTTGTAGGAGCTTCTGATTTTGACGATATTGTTTTGCATCACACACGTCAATACCTTGATAGCAAATATTTCCGGATGTAGGGGGATAGATATTCATGATACACCGGGCTACCGTGGACTTTCCAGAACCGGATTCTCCTACCAAGCCAAAAATTTCACCCTTGCGAATCTGAAAAGATACATCATCCACAGCTCTTACGATTGCGGTTTTGCTAAGGCGGAACTGGTGTGTCAGATGCTGTACATCCAGTAGAATCTCAGACATGGGTTCGTCCTCCAATCGGGGGTGTGATTTTAGGGGCACGGGGATCTAAAAGCCAGGTGGCGGCATAGTGAGTATCTGTGACCTGAAACATAGGGGGTTCCTGCTGATAATCAATGGCCAGCGCATATTGATTCCGGCAGGCAAAGGCATCCCCTTTGGGGGGATCAATGAGAACGGGAGGCATACCGGGAATGGTATGCAGCTTTTCACCGACCTGTGCGTAAGAGGGGAGAGCTTGCATGAGGCCCCAGGTGTAAGGATGTTTCGGGTCATAGAAGATTTCTTCTGCTGTCCCAATTTCCACAATCTTTCCAGCGTACATCACAGCAACCCGGTCAGCAACTCTTGCAACAACGCCTAAATCATGGGAAACCAGAATAGTGGCAGTCCCTAATTTCTTTTGAATCTCTTTTAGAAGATCCAGAATCTGGGCCTGAATGGTTACATCCAGAGCAGTGGTGGGCTCATCCGCAAATAGGATTTTGGGATTCGATGCCAAAGCAATGGCCATGACACTGCGTTGACGCATACCACCGGAGAAATTATAGGGATAGAGCTTATACCGCTGCTTTGGTTCCTCAATGCCGACCAGTTCCATCAGCTCAATGACTCTTTGGAACACATCGTCCTTGGACATTTTAGGATTGTGTATCCGAATGGCCTCTGCAATTTGCTCTCCAATGGAGATGGTAGGATTCAAAGAGGTCATAGGATCTTGAAAGACCATAGAAAACAGCTTTCCACGAAGCTTTTCCATATCTCTTTGTGTATACTTTGTAATATCCACTCCGTTTGCAAGGATGGTTCCGCCTGTTATCTCGGCTTCCTGAGTCAGCAATTTCATAATTGCCTTACAGAGCACACTTTTTCCGCAGCCGGATTCTCCTACAATGGCCAGCACTTCTCCTTCCTGAAGGGAGAACGATACATCTCGTACCGCTTGCAGCTTGCCTTGAGCGGTATGAAAGCAGACAGAAAGGTTTTTGACTTCTAAGAGGTTTTCCATAATTAAATCACCATAAGCGCAGGATAAGGGGCTGGTTTCCAGCCCCTTTCCTTGTATATATTTATAGCTGTTTTTAGCCCTCCATGGTCCATTCGGCAACATTCCAGAAGATGCCTACGCCATGGTGACCCATGATAGTGTCGGGGTCAATTCCTTTGATATTGGAGGAAGCCACATAATCTGCATCAATGTAGCAAATAAATGCGTATGCGGGATCGTTAGCAAGTTCCACCTGGAAGTTATCGTAAGCCTCTGCACGCTTTGCGGTGTCATCGGTCTGACGAGCTTCTGTCAGATACTGGTCAACCTTTGCGTTGGAATAACCAGAGTAGTTTGCACCCTTGTCCGTACCAAAGACCTTATAGGTATGATCGTCTGCATCGAAGGGACTGCCCCAGCCGATGAGGAAAGCCATCTGTCCAGCCCAATCCACTTTTTCGGGCACCTCAACGGTGCAGTTGATGCCAATTTCACGGAGCTGCTGTGCAGCAGCCTGAGCCATATCGATTCGCACCTGATCGCCGGCACTTACACTGATTACAAAACCAATCTCCTTGCCGTTGCGCTCATAGAAGCCGTTGGCTCCCATGGTGCATCCTGCATCCTCCAAAATCTGTTTGGACTTTTCGGGATTGTAAGTATACTGCTCTACATTCTCGTTGTTGTATACATTACGCTGTAAAGGACCATAGGCAAGAATACCATGGCCAAGAACCACCGTGTCCAGGATAGCCTGACGATCCAGGCCATAGCAAACTGCGGGAATGATGTCCTTGTTTTCTGTCCAGTAAGGATTCTGGAAGTTAAACATAATGCCACGATAGTCAGCAGTTTTCATGTTATAAACGGTATAGCCGTCCTGATTTACAAACTTCTCAGAGTCCTTGGGGGTTAGATGAGCCAAGTTAAGCTCACCGGACTGCATCTGCATTGTTTTGGCGTTATCGTCGGGCACAATCTTAAAGATAATTTTATCAATGTTGGCGGCACCCTTAAAATAATCATCGTACTTAGTCAGAACAATGGCTTGCCCCTCGTCCCAGCTATCCAGCTTATAGGGACCAGTGCCGATAGGCTTGCGGAAGAACTCAGAGCTTTGGAAATCCTGACCCTCCAACAAATGCTTGGGGAGAATTCCCATGGTCATATAGTCCAGAAATGCAACGTTGGGGGCATTCAGTTGGAAAGCAACGGTATAATCGTCCAAAACAGTAATTGCTTTCACATCTTCATAGTTAGGAGCATTTTCAGAACCATTTTCGGGATCCATAATGGCTTCAATGGTAAACTTGACGTCTTCTGCGGTAAAAGGCTCCCCATCGTGCCATTTTACGTTTTCTTCCAGATGGAAGGTATAGGTGCAGGTGGCCTCATCAAATTCCCAATTTTTAGCTAGGCCTGGAATAACCTGATTTTTGCCATCGTGAGCGGTCAGACCGTTAAATAGTAAAACATTGATTTCGCCGTGCTCGTCCATAGCGGGATTGATTCGAGTGTAGTCACCAGAACCATAAACGAGTGTGTTTTCCTTGCCGCTCTCTTGCCCGCAGGCTGCCAAAGAAAGAAGCAGCATCACAGACAGAAGCAAACACAGAATTTTTTTCATTTGAATTACCTCCTGTACGTATGTTCTTCAAGAATTCTAGCAGACAGTGAACCTTCATACAAGCGGGGTGGGGGGATATTTTCGACAATTATTTCTGCATCATTATAAAATACTTTACGTGGGAAGACAATAGGCATTGCAAAAAAATCATAGCCATAGAGGTTTATTTTCATTTCCTTAGGCAAACATACCCTATATGCCTAAATTACAGACATATGACCTGCCTTTATCCATATGAACTTTGTATGGCGGATGTTACAATACAGACACAATAAATCAAGGAGGAACCCAAAATGTACTATGCAAGTGGTAATTATGAAGCTTTCGCCCGTCCTCAGAAGCCTGAGGGGGTTGACAAGAAGTCAGCATATATCATCGGTACCGGACTGGCAGCTCTGACCGCAGCCTGCTATCTGGTTCGAGACGGCCAGATGAAGGGCTCCAACGTCCACATCTTTGAAAAGGACCCCATTCCCGGCGGTGCCTGTGACGGCTGGGAATATCCTCAATTGGGTTATGTGATGCGTGGCGGACGTGAAATGGATAACCATTTTGAAGTCATGTGGGATCTGTTCCATTCCATTCCCTCCATTGAAACAGAGGGTGTCAGCGTACTGGACGAGTACTACTGGCTGAATAAGAAGGACCCCAACTACTCCCTTTGTCGTGCAACGGTCCACCGTGGCGAGGATGCACACACGGATGGAAAGTTTGCACTTTCCGATAAGGCGGCTATGGAAATTACACGGCTGTTCTTTACTCCGGATGAAGAGCTTTACAACAAGCGCATTACCGAGTTCTTTGACGATGAAGTGTTGAACAGTAATTTCTGGCTTTACTGGCGCACGATGTTCGCTTTCGAGAACTGGCACAGTGCATTGGAGATGAAACGGTATATCAAGAGATATATCCACCATGTAGGTGGCCTGCCGGACTTCAAGGCTCTGCGCTTCACTCGATACAATCAGTATGAATCCATGATTCTGCCTATGATCAAGTATCTGGAATCCTTTGGTGTAAATTTCCAGTATAACACCAAGGTAGTCAATGTAGAGTTTGACATTCAGCCGACCAAGAAGCAGGCAAAGCGGATTGAGCTGCTCGTGGATGGTGAAACACGATTTGTAGAGCTCACCGAAAATGACCTTGTATTTATTACTAACGGCGGATGTGTTGAGAATTCCACTTTGGGTTCTCAGACCACTCCTGCTGCGTATGAGCCAGAAATCCGTGCCGGTGGCGGTTGGGATATGTGGAAGCGCATTGCAGCTCAGAGTCCTGACTTTGGTCGCCCGGAAAAGTTTTGCAGTAACCCAGAGCAGACCAACTGGATGAGCGCAACCGTTACCACACTGGATCAGAAAATTGTCCCCTATATCCGGAAGATCTGCAAGCGTGACCCCTTCAGCGGTGGCGTGGTCACCGGCGGTATTGTAACCGTTAAGGATTCCAACTGGCTTCTCAGCTGGACCTTTAACCGTCAGCCCCAGTTCCGTTCTCAGCCGAAGGATCAGTTGGTTGGCTGGATTTACGGTCTGTTTACGGATAAACCGGGTAACTATGTTAAAAAGCCTATGCGGGATTGCACCGGTGAAGAAATCTGCATGGAGTGGCTGTATCACTTGGGCGTACCGGAAGGTGAGATTCAGGAACTTGCACACAATAGTGCCAACACCATTCCCTGCATGATGCCCTATATTACAGCTTTCTTCATGCCTCGTGAAGCTGGAGACCGTCCGGATGTGGTTCCCAATGGTGCTGTAAACTTTGCTTTTATCGGTCAGTTTGCAGAAACCGAACGGGACACCATCTTTACTACAGAATACTCCATGCGTACTGGTATGGAAGCCGTGTATACTCTGCTGAATGTGGACCGTGCTGTTCCTGAGGTTTGGGGCAGCACGTATGACATCCGGGATTTGCTGAATGCCGCTGTACAGATGCGGGATGGAAAGCCCTTGACGGAAATGCATCTCAATCTGGCAGAAAAAATTGCAGTGAAGAAGCTTCTGGATAAGATTCATGGAACCGATATCGAGAAGATTTTGAAAGAGCATCATGTGATCTAAAGGCGATAGTGAGATACTCCCACACCATTATGGCTGTGGAAGTATCTTCTGGGGAACAGCATAGGATTCGTGAAAAAAGAAAGGGAGGTTTTGGCTGTGGTTTCAAACAAAGGGCTTCATATGGCGAAATACGGCTATATCGTTCTTTCAGCCCTGCTTTGTGCGTTAGGAATCGCATTGATTGCCGTGCCTGCATTTTCCGTATCCCTTCTATGTTGGTTGGGCGGAATCCTGCTGATTCTGTTCGGATGCGTGAAAATTGTGGGATATGTTTCAAAGGATTTGTACCGACTTGCGTTTCAGTTTGATCTGGCTTTCGGAATTCTTCTGATTGCACTTGGGGTTGTTTTGATCCTTCACACAGATGCAATGGTACATATCATTTGTTCGCTTTTGGGAATTTGTGTTCTGGCGGATGCACTCTTAAAAATACAGATTTCCATAGATTCTAAGGTGTTTGGAATTCACAAGTGGTGGCTGATTCTCGGTGCGGCGATTATCACCGGCATATTTGGCTTTTTGCTGATGGTTCGACCTGCGGAAAGTGTACAGGCCATAATGATACTGATTGGAATTGCACTTTTAGCGGAAGGCATCTTGAACCTGATTACGGTGTTAACTGCCGTTAAAATTTACAAGCGAGCAGAAACCAATTGTGATTGAATCCGAAAAGGAGTATAAAAACGGTCTGATGAATTGTAAAAGACCGAGTTAGGAAAGGGTTGTGAACGTTCATGCATTTTTCAAAAGCGGTAGTAAAGTGCCGCATACCAATTTTAATTCTTTCACTTCTGCTGATGATTCCATCCGTTATGGGCATGGCAGCCACACGAATCAACTATGATATGTTGGACTATCTGCCAGACGACATGGACACGGTTATCGGTCAGAATGAATTGATGGAGGACTTTGGAAAAGGTGCGTTTTCCTTCATCATCGTGGAAGACATGCCAAACAAGGATGTTGCTAAGTTGAAAGCTCAAATTGAGCAAGTAGAACATGTCGATACTGTGGTTTGGTACGATTCCTTGTTTGATCTTTCGATTCCCATGGAACTGCTGCCGGACAGTGTACTGCAAAAATTCAACACGGAACACTGCACTATGATGGCAGTATTTTTTGACAGTGCCACTTCGGAAGATGTAACGATGGATGCAATCCGTGATATTCGTTCGGTCTGCGGAAAGCAATGCTATGTTTCCGGCATGTCTGCATTGGTTACGGACTTGAAGGATCTGTGTGAACAGGAAGAGCCGATTTATGTGGGCATTGCAGTGCTGCTGGCCTGTGTAGCGATGCTGCTGCTATTGGATAACTGGTTGATTCCTTTTGTGTTTTTGGCATCCATCGGTATGATGATTCTTCTGAATATGGGTACCAACTATTTCCTCGGTGAAATTTCCTACATAACAAAGGCATTGTCTGCGGTGTTGCAGTTGGCGGTCACCATGGACTATTCCATTTTCCTCTGGCACAGCTATAGCGAACAGAGAGAGCGGTATGAAGATCACAACGAGGCAATGGCCGTTGCAGTTCAGCATACGCTGACCAGTGTGATCGGAAGTTCTATTACAACGGTTGCAGGATTTATTGCACTGTGCTTTATGACATTTACCATGGGCCGTGACTTGGGTATCGTTATGGCAAAAGGCGTACTGCTTGGCGTTGTAGGCTGTGTCACAGTCTTGCCTTCCATGATTTTGCTGCTGGATAAGCCTTTGCAGAAAACAAAGCACAAGTCTCTCATTCCCAGTATGCGCCATGTAAGCAACGGCGTTGTGAAGTACTTCGTTGTGTTCCTTGTGATTTTTGCTCTGGTCATAGGCCCGGCCTATTATGGCTACAGCAAAACCAACAATGAAGTCTACTACGACATGGGACAGTGCCTGCCTGAGGATATGGCCTATGTGATTGCAAACAGCAAGCTGGCAGATGAGTTCGATATTGCGTCTACTCATATGCTTCTGGTGGATCGGGATGTTCCCATGCCGAATATCCGAAAAATGATTCGTGAGATGGAACAGGTGGATGGTATTCAATACATTTTGAGCCTGGAATCTGTGGTTGGCTGCCGAGTTCCGGAAGAAATCTTACCGGAATCCATTGTGAGCATTTTGAAAAGTGATAAATGGGAATTGATGCTCATTAACTCCGAATACAAGGTAGCCAGCGATGAGGTCAACGATCAGGTGGATGCCCTCAATACCATCCTCAAGAAGTACGATGAAGGTGGCATGCTCATCGGTGAAGCACCGTGTATGAAGGACATGATCGAAACCACCGCACATGACTTCCAGGTGGTAAATGCAATATCGATTCTTGCAATCTTTATCATCATCGGATTGGTAGAAAAGAGCATTACACTGCCGTTTATCCTGATTGCGGTCATCGAGACAGCTATTTTCATCAACTTGGGCCTGCCTCATTATCTGGGACAAAGCCTGCCTTTCATCGCTCCTATTTGCATCAGTACCATTCAGCTTGGTGCCACAGTGGACTATGCAATTCTTATGACTACTCGCTATAAGGCAGAGAGAATCCAGGGCTTGGAGAAAAAGGAAGCGGTTCGGACTGCACTAATGTCCTCCATTCCTTCTGTGATTGTTTCCGGAATGGGCCTGTTTGCTGCAACGTTTGGTGTTGCGCTGTATTCAAATATCGATATTATCCGTTCTATGTGTATGCTGATGGCAAGAGGTGCCGTAGTTAGTATGATTTCTGTCATTCTGATTCTGCCTGCACTGCTCCTGCTGTGCGACCGGCCTGTTTGTGCAACAACACTGGACATGAGAAAGATTCGTCATTCAGAACATAAGGAGGTTACTAAAAAATGAAAACAAAGGCAACAAAAACGACCGCTATTGCGATTTGTGCAGCAATGATGCTGGGAACCGCTTCTACAGCCGTTCATGCAATCAATGGCATCCACCGTGAGCCTGCTCAGAAGAGCAAAGCATCTACAACTGTGACTCAAGAGGAAAAGAGTGATTTCATTTGCAAGGATGAGACAGTTTATGTACTGTCTGGTGCGGACGGCTCCGTTCGTAAGGTCCTCGTAAACGACTGGCTTCAGAATTCCAAGAAGGCAGAAGTGCTCAATGATAAGTCAAACCTTTCCGAGATTTCCAATGTGAAGGGTGACGAAACCTATACCTCCGGTAAGAATGACAGCCTTGTTTGGGAAGCAAACGGTCAGGATATTTACTATCAGGGCACCACAACGCAGGATGTTCCCGTTCAGATGTCCGTCCACTATACTCTGGACGGAAAGGACATTTCTCCTGCGGACTTGGCCGGAAAAAGCGGTAAGGTTACCATCCGCTTTGACTATAAGAACACAGAATACAAAGAAGTTCAGGTAAATGGGAAGAAGGAAAAAATCTATGTACCGTTTACCATGCTGACTGGTGTGATGCTGGACACCGATGTGTTCCGTAATGTGACCGTTTCCAGCGGCAAGGTGGAAAACCTAGGCAATCAGATTGCGGTCATTGGCGTTGCCCTGCCTGGTATGCAGGAAAATTTGGGCGTAGACAAGAAAGACATTGATATTCCGGATTATGTAGAGATTACAGCAGATGTAGAACAGTTTGAAATGGGCACCACCATGACACTTGCCACCACGGCCCTGTTTAACGAACTGAATTCTGCGGACTTTGATTTCCAGGAGCTGACCAAATCTATTGGCAAGCTGACCGACGGTATGACAAAGCTTATGGATGGTTCCGACCAGCTTTATAATGGTCTCAATACACTTTTGGAGCAGTCTCAGACATTGGTTTCCGGCATTGACCAGCTCGCAACCGGTGCAACCAGACTGCAGTCCGGTGCCGATGTTCTGAATAGTGGTGCTGCACAGCTTCAGTCTGGTGCAACACAGCTTTACGATGGCCTCAGCATGTTGAACTCCAACAGTGCTGCTCTCAACGGTGGTGCAGAGCAGGTATTCAGCACACTGCTTTCTACTGCAAATACCCAATTGTCTGCCGCTGGTCTTTCGGTTCCTACATTGACCATTGGAAACTATGCAGATGTTTTAAATGGCGTGATTGCTTCACTGGATGAAAATGCAGTATATGAGGCAGCCCTACAGCAGGTCACCTCTGCGGTTAATGGCCGGCGTGGCGAAATTCAGGCTATGGTTACCGAAGCTGTCCGTCAGCAGGTGCTGGCACAAGTTACCGCTCAGGTTAACGAGGCTGTACGAGAGAGTGTTTCCCAGAAGGTTCGTGAAAATGAAGTCCAGTTCCGCACAGCCGTGCTGGCTCAGGCTCTGTGTATGACCATCGAGGAATATAATGCTGCGGTTGAAGCAGGGGTAATTACACAGGAACAGCAGGATGCCATCAATACTGCTGTAGAATCTGCAATGCTGGCTGAAATTGACAAGCAGATGCAGACGGAAGAGGTTCAGGCACAGATTACAACCCTGATTGAGAACACAACGGCAGAAAAAATGGGCAGCGATGAGATCATTGGTCTGATTGATTCCAACACAGAGGCACAGGTAGAAAAGGCAATTTCGGATGCAATGGCCTCGGATGATGTGCAGGCCCAGTTGCAGGCAGCTGCGGAGGGGGCAAAGTCGGTCATTGCTCTCAAGTCTTCTTTGGATAGTTACAATGGCTTCTATTTGGGATTGTTGTCCTACACCTCTGGCGTTTCCAGCGCTACAGCCGGAGCCAATGAGCTGATCTCGGGTACCAATGTGCTGAAGAGCGGTACCTCTGAACTGTACAATGGTACGGATTCTCTTTCTGACGGAATTCTGACCATGAGAGACAAATCTCCTGCTCTCATTGATGGAATCACCCAGCTGAGAGACGGTGCCAAGAGTCTTCAGGAGGGACTGAACAAGTTCATGAACGAAGGCGTACAAAAGATTGTTGACCTTGCAACTGAGGATTTGAAGGGCGTTACAGAACGTGCTTCTGCCACGATTGATGTTGCTCAGGGCTATACTTCCTTCTCTGGAATTGAAGAGGGAACCCAGGGTACGGTTAAGTTCATCTACAAGACGGATGGTATTTCAATCAATAACTGAGGATAAAACCTCGTACAATTGCGATAAAAAGGGGCTGTACAAAAAGCCCATGCAGGAAGCCCGGCTGTACGCAAATGTA
>CAUWEI010000070.1:0-13715 GCA_963557675.1 uncultured Oscillospiraceae bacterium
CAGTTGTATCTATGAAGCAGTTACTGGAAGCTGGTGTACACTTCGGTCACCAGACCCGCCGCTGGAACCCCAAGATGGCCCCCTATATCTACACCGAGCGGAACGGTATCTACATTATCGATCTGCAGAAGACCGTGAAGAAGCTGGAAGAGGCTTATTCCTTCGTTCGTGATCTGGCCGCTAACGGCGAGAGCATCCTGTTCGTCGGCACCAAGAAGCAGGCTCAGGACGCTATCAAGGAGGAGTCCCTCCGTGCTGGTCAGTACTACGTCAACGCTCGTTGGCTGGGTGGTATGCTGACCAACTTCCGTACCATGCGTACCCGTGTGGACCGTCTGGCTCAGCTGCGTAAGATGGAAGAGGACGGCACCTTTGCAATGCTGCCCAAGAAGGAAGTTACCAAGCATCAGGGCGAAATCGCCAAGCTGGAGAAGTACCTGGGCGGCGTTAAGGACATGAAGAAGCTCCCCGGTGCTCTGTTCATCGTTGACCCCCGCAAGGAGCGTAACGCGATTGCTGAGGCTCGCAAGCTGAACATCCCCATTGTTGCTATCGTTGACACCAACTGCGATCCCGACGAGATCGACTACGTGATCCCCGGCAACGATGACGCTATCCGTGCTATCCGCCTGATTGCCGGCACCATGGCTAACGCTGTGATCGAAGGCCGTCAGGGTGAGAGCTTCAACGAGGAAGCTCCCGCTGCTGAAGCTGTTCAGGAGTAATTTGAAATAGAAAGTGCCCACTCAAGTGGGCACTTTTTGAAGATTCGTTTTTACAGGAGGAAACTACTATGGCATTTACTGCTGCTGATGTTAAGAAACTGCGTGAAATGACCAATGTTGGCATGATGGACTGCAAGAAGGCTCTGTCCGCTGCCGATGGTGACATGGACAAGGCTGTTGAGTGGCTCCGTGAGAAGGGCCTGGCTGCTGCCGCTAAGAAGTCCGGCCGTATCGCTGCCGAGGGTGCTGTCCGTGCTGTTGTGGAGAACGGCGTAGGCGCTGTTGTGGAAGTCAACTGCGAGACCGACTTCGCTGCTCAGTCCGACAAGTTCCTGGAGTTCGTTAAGGACGTTACCGATGCTGTCATCGCTTCCGCTCCTGCTGATGTGGACGCTCTGATGAACTGCAACTACCCCAACTCCGACAAGACCGTCAGCGAGATGGTTCCCGAGAAGGTTCTGGTTATCGGCGAGAACCTGAAGATCCGTCGTTTTGCTCGCTACGACACCGGCGTGACCGTTCCCTACATCCACATGGGCGGCCGTATCGGCGTTCTGGTGAACATGACCGTGGAAGGTGCCGGTGCTGAGGCTGTTACCGAGCTGGGTAAGGATCTGTGCATGCAGATCGCTGCTATGAACCCCGCTTTCTGCGACAAGTCCAACGTTGACCAGGACACCCTGGACAAGGAGAAGGAAATCCAGCTGGCTCTGGCTATGAACGAGAACGCTAAGTCCGATCGTCCCAAGCCCCAGAACATCATCGAGAAGATGGTCATGGGCCGTATCTCCAAGTACTACGAGGAGAACTGCCTGATGCAGATGGAGTTCGTCAAGGAGAAGGGCGTCTCTGTTGAGAAGCACGTTGCTGCCGTTGCCAAGGAGCTGGGCTGCAAGATCACTGTGAACTCCTTCGTTCGTTTCGAGCGTGGCGAGGGCATCGAGAAGAAGCAGGAGAACTTCGCTGAGGAAGTCGCTGCTCAGATGAACATGAAATAATTTTCCACTGAATCGGGTCTGCAATTTTGCAGGCCCGATTTTTTGTACCCAAAACCCCCTATTTCCCACGTTTCTTGCAAATTTCCTTAAAATCTGCTATACTATTTTAGGTTTTATACCATTTCTATAAAATACATTTTGTTTCAGGTGAGGACAAACAGATGCTCACTTATAATTTATCCGCTCTTCCCTGCCCCCTTTACGAAGGATTATACCGCTGTATTCGGGAAGATATTCTTACCGGACGGCTGCGTCCCGGCGAAAAGCTCCCATCCAAACGAGCTTTGGCCGATCATTTGAAAATCAGCAAGGTCACGGTAGAAAATGCCTATGCCCAGCTTTCGGCGGAAGGATACCTCCGCACACAGGAAAAGGTAGGCTACTTTGTGGAAGCCAATACCGGGCCATTGCCCCCTCCCCTTCCACAGCCCCCTCCCGCAAGTTCTCCGGAACCTACGGAAGTTTGGGCCGCCGATCTCACCTCTAATCAGCTTCGTGGGGATACGTTTCCCTTTTCCGTCTGGTCCCGCCTACTTCGGGAAGTCATGTTGGACTACGGAGCCGAACTTCTCAAGCCCATGCCCATAGGCGGCGCACTGGTACTTCGTGAGGCCATTTCCCAGTATCTCTATGGTTTTCGCTCCATGTCCGTGTCTCCGGACCAAATCCTAGTCGGTGCCGGAACGGACTTTCTATACAATCTTCTCATTCAGCTATTAGGCCGGGACAAACGCTATGCCGTGGAAGACCCGGGATACGACAAAATTCGCCGGGTCTACGAGGCCACCGGCGTTACCTGTTGTCCCGTTCCCATGGACCAGGACGGTGTCAGAGTGGATGCCTTGGACGGAGCGGACGTTCTGCACCTATCCCCTTCCCACCACTTTCCCACCGGCATCGTCACACCCATTACCAGACGGCAAGCCCTGCTGGACTGGGCCGAAGCCGCTCCGTGGCGTTATCTCATTGAGGACGACTATGACAGCGAATTTCGTCTCTCCGGCCGCCCCATTCCCACATTACAATCCATTGACCGTTGTGGAAAAGTGATTTACATGAGCTCTTTCACCAAATCCATCGCCCCTTCCATCCGTATCAGCTTTCTGGTGCTGCCCCCTGCCCTGATGGAGACCTTTCGGCAGAAGCTGGGCTTTTACGCCTGTACGGTTCCCAGCTTTGAACAATATACTCTGGCCCGCTTTCTCAGCGAAGGATACTTTGAAAAGCATATCAATCGAATGAAGAAATACTATCGGGAGCAGCGCAACCAGCTTATTAAACTCATTCAAGGAGCCAGCTTTGCATCCCGTGTGGAGATTCTGGCCCAGGATGCAGGTCTTCACTTTCTGCTGAAGGTGGACACCAACCGCACTGACTCGGAATTAAAAACCCTCTGCGCCAGAGCCGGCATCCACGTCCGGTGTCTTACAGACTACACCATCCGCCAGCAGGCCGCCTTTTCCCACTGCTTAGTGGTAAACTACACCGGCTTTGACAGCACCACCGCTCCTCAAGTTTTGGCTCGACTGGAAGAAATCCTGCAAACTTTATAGAGCAAAAAGAAATCGTGTCATTGGGAGACCAATCCAATGACACGATTTCTTTTAAAAATGAGAGGAAAAAATGAAAAATACACAACCCTTGCTTGTATTATAACAGACAGTTATTAAATTGTAAGGGGCATTATATTAAGAAAGTATGAAGTTGAGGAAGCAAAATTCCAAATTGGGATAAAAAAGCCCCGAACCGAGGTTCGGGGCTTAAAACGTATGTTTTCTTACAGGGCCTTCTTAGCCAGCTCCACGACGGAAGCGAAAGCTGCGGGGTCCTGAATAGCCATCTCAGACAGGCTCTTACGGTTCATCTCGATGCCAGCCTTCTTCAGACCGTTCATGAACCGGGAGTAGTTCAGGCCGAAAGGAGCGACAGCAGCGGAGATACGGGTGATCCACAGGCTGCGGTAGCTTCTCTTCTTCTGCTTACGGCCAACGTAAGCGTAGACACCAGACTTCTTAACAGCCTGCTTGGCCATCTTGAAGTGGGTGGACTTAGAACCCCAATAGGACTTAGCCAGCTTCAGGGTCTTATTTCTTCTCTTGCGCGTCATCATTGCGCCTTTAACTCTTGCCATTCGTCAATATCCTCCTATTGCAATTCCAATTATTTGTAAGGAATCATCTTCTTGATGGTATCCAGGTTGGTCACGTCAGCGTAAGCGGTGCTGCGCAGGCGGCGAGTACGCTTGGTGTCCTTCTTAGTGAGGATATGGCTCTTAAAAGCGTGGGCTCTCTTAACCTTACCGTTCTTGGTCAGGTTGAATCTCTTCTTTGCACCGCTGTGGGTTTTCAGTTTGGGCATGTTGAAACTCCTTCCGTATCGTAGCTTGAGTTACTTGTTGTTCTTGGGGGAGAGGAACATCGTCATAAACCGACCATCCAGCTTAGGATTCTTCTCCATGTTGGCCAACTCAGAACAAGCGGCAGAGAAGTCCATCAGGAGCTTCTCACCAATGTTGGTGTGGGCCATTTCTCTGCCCCGGAAACGCACAGAAACCTTTACCCGGTTACCGTCAGCAAGGAACTTCTGAGCGTTCTTCACTTTGGTATTCAGGTCATTGGTATCAATGCCGGGGGACATACGAATTTCTTTGATTTCAACCACTCGCTGGTTCTTTTTCGCTTCCTTCTCCCGCTTCTTCTGATCGAAGCAGAATTTCCGGTAGTCCATGATTTTGCACACAGGGGGAACCGCATTGGGAGAAATCTTCACCAGGTCCAGGTCCTGCTCCTCAGCCATACGCAGGGCCTCTTGACCAGACACAACGCCCAGCATGGCACCATCTGCGCCAATGAGGCGGACTTCTTTATCCCGGATCTCTTCGTTGAGCTGATGATCTAATTTGCCGATGGGAAAACACCTCCAATTTCAAACACAAAAAAACAGAAAAGCGGATGCCGTATGCACCCGCCAAACACCATAGAAAGCGCAGAAACCCTGACTTTCTCACAATGTTGACCTCCGGAGCGAAACGCGGGAGGTGAGGCGGGTAAACAGCCTTCTTTGTTTTGCTTATGTATTCTAACACACTTTATGCTCTATGTCAATGGATTTTTCCTATAATTTTTCGCTTTTTTGGAATTCCACGGCATTTTTCCCAATCCTCCCCCAGATTTCTCGGTAGGAGGATTGGGAATATGAGGCTTTTAGCCTCTCTTTTCCATTTGCTTCATGAGTTCCAGAGCCAAACCCACGGTACCTACCGCATAGCCGCAATGACTATACCCTGCAATCGTTCCATCGGTCAGGACCATAAGAGGCCAGGCTCCCGGCTCTAAATACAGCGATCTTGCCAGCATCTCTAAAGCGGCATCTGTAAAATCGGTTTCCGCCACCTGAATTTGATTAGATGAAGCCTCCAGCACCTTCTGCAAGGTGGGATTTTCCAGTGCCTTTTTCTCCGGTATTATCAGAACAACCTTCTCCCAAGGCGCCTGCTTTGCCTCCAACAGCTCATTGAGCACGTGCTCTGTAGGCTCTGCCCCCACTTCCAGATAGAGCTGTAACTGAACCCCATCCGCTGCAACCGGCAGATTCACCGGGTAATTTGCCAACATCTGGCTTTCTTCCGCCTGCCGTCTGGTGGGTGCAATCTCCATTTCCTCTTTCAGGCAGAAGGTGTGGAGTCGGGCCAGCTGATTGCCATTGGGAAGACGGTTGCTGGTAATGGCGCAGTAAATTCCGGGAAGCAGGCTGTCGATGTCTCCCCATACCATTTCCCAACCTTCATTCCACCGGGCCAGAGACCAGGTCTGCCCGTATTCCAAATTCTGCTTATTCTGCACATGCAGCTTGCAGCGAGGTTCCAGCGTTCCCAGCACATGCCACGCATCGTCCATAAAATAGCAGACTTTTTCAAGAGCCTCATCCCGTTTTGCAGGGATTCCACCCAACTGCAAGGCTGCCGCACACAGGACCTGTCGATCCCGCTCCCGTCCAGCTCCCAGAATCATGGTAGTTTCCGGGCTCATCCACACGGAGGGATACCAACGATGATTGTGGTCCGGATACTGTTCTTCAATCCAGTTTTGCAGTTCCTCCGGCTTGTGAAGCAGCTCCGCAGGAATCTGCTTTACTGTCTCTGGCCAGGGACGCAGCGGCTCCCAGCCAATGCGGGGGCTGCACTGGGGATACTTCAAGAACGTTTCCAACGTGCCCACGTCTACATCTCGCCAGTCCTTCTTCGTCAGCTTTTTCAAAATGTCCTTAGCTGCCTGTCCGTGGGTCTCAATGAATTTCCGAATGGCCTTTCCGTTTTCCCCTGCCTGATGCAACAGGGAATCCACTTCCGGGTCTCCCATGCCCTCTGTCCGTACACGGCGCAGCTTTTCCTCTCTGCACTGGCTGGCTTCCAGAAGCTCCCGCTTTCTGCGCTCTGCCTGCTCCTTGGTCAGAGGACCATTTCCGTTTCCTGCTGCGGGGGCCAGAACATCCCAGTCGGTTTCTCCCAGCTCCGGAGTTTCCCGGTCTGCCGTGATGGAAATTTCCACAGGGCCTGTGATTGTGATTCTTTCCCAGCCGTAACGATTCCCCTGCTTTGCTTCTACCAGACAGCTTCCCATGCCCAGTTTCAAAGTAACCGCTCCGGTTTCGTCCGTCTCGACTTCTGTCAGTCTTGCAAAAGAGGACATATTGAGAATATACACCCGTACCTTTGCCGCACCGCCGGTCACCTGAATTTTCACAGGGGCAACTTTTGCATAGCGGTGGGTTTCGTTGTAGAGAATACAGCAGTCCTGCTGGCCCAGTATGGTTTCCGGCTCCAAGCCTTCTGCCCGGTAGTCACAGAACACACGGCTGCAAATAGCCATAGCACGGCTGGCGGCACTGGGGAACCAACCACGGTCCAGTACGGGTTCCGGTTCGCTGGCACCAAAGAAGTGCCAATCCCCATTCACATAGACTTCCACCCATGCGTGGTTGTCGTCGCAATGGCTCCACCAAGGGGTATAAATCTGCCGGGTAGGGATGCCCACAGACCGCATGACCGACACGCAGAAGGTGGATTCCTCTCCGCAGCGACCAAGGCCACAGCCATAGGCTCCCAGAGGGCTGATGGTTCGAGGGTCGGTAGATTCATAGGTCATCTGTCCTGCACACCAACGATTCACTGCCAAAATTGCTTCTTCCAACGGCAAGTTTTCCACAATGGGTGCAACCAGCTTGTAGAAAAACGCCCGGCACGGGGTCACTTCTTCGTTGTTGACTCTGGGATAGAACACATAGTGCAGGAAAATATCCTCCGGAATATCCCGGCAGAACGGGCTGTTGCTGCGCAGATACAGGCCATGGGCCGCATACTCTTCCAGCGTCTCCACCGAAACCCCGGCCACGTCGGAAGCCGGCAATGTTCCCAAAGCCAGTTCCATCAAAGCACGGAGGTCTCCGGTCATGGGATTCAGTTTTTCCTGAAGCATCTGACCCAGAGTGCCTAAATTTTTCTTTGCTTCTTTCCAACAGGCGGCAGCATATTGCCGCAGTTTTTCACTCAGCATGTTGCTTCCCCTTCCAAAACTTGTTTTGCCAGTCTCACCTGTTCCTCATCGGTCTGCCAGATGGAAAACTCATCAATTCCGGGAAGGCCCATAGGCACGCCTTCTCTGCGGAAAGCCATTGCACTATTCAGGGTCTTTTTGCCACTCATGTGGAATGTGGTCAGAGGATACAGCTGCTTTAAGTCCCCAATCACCTTGGCGTTGACCCCGGCACCGGGCATAATGGTAAGGGGCAACGGTTCTTCCAGAAGCCGACCGATAAACGCTCTTCCCTTCCAGCAGCTGGACTCCTGTCCACTGGTCAGGATGGTGTCAATTCCCAGTTGAGCCGCCTGTCTGGCGGTTTCCAGACCATCCCGGCTCACGTCAAAGGCACGGTGAAGGGTCAGTCCCTTTCCGTTTGCAGCCTTGACAAGCTGCTGCATTTGCTTCAAATCCAGATTGCCCTCTGCATCCAGACAGCCAATGACAAAGCCATCCGCTCCGGCTTCCCCAAGCCGCTGAATCTGTCGGGCCATCCGGTCTACTTCTTCCTTTGTGTAGAGGAAATCGCCAAACCGGGGGCGCATGAGGCACCGAATCTGAATATCCGACACCTGCCGAATCTGTTCCAACAGCTCAAGCTCCGGGGTGATTCCTCCCACCAGCAGACATCCGCACAGCTCCAGCCGATCTGCGCCGCCCCGAATGGCTGCCATCGCAGACTCAAAGCTGTCTACACAGACTTCCAGACAATTCTTACCCATTGTAAAAAGCTCCTTTCGCTTTTTGCTTCATTTTACCACAGGGGTGAATTTTCGTCAATTTTTCTTATGCCACTTTGTCTAAAAAAGAATCCGATTTCGATTTTGTTTCGACACTTTTCACAACAGCGGGCCACGATATAATCCGGCATAAAAAAGGGAGCCGTTCTGCTTTCCTGCAAAACAGCTCCATCTTTTAACATCTACAGCAGCACCATTGAAGGCCCAAGCACATACAAAGGGAACTGCACAAATCCAGATTTCCGCCGAATCCACGGTAGGTTCCGGCCTGCTGACGATAGGTGGTGCCTCCCTGCTCCATCCGAAGCAGAAGCTCCCGATAGTTCTGATTGCCCGGTTCCTTTGCCACGGCCTGCCGCATATGCTCCAAAGCCGTGATTCGGTTGCCCATGCCCTCGTGGGCCAACGCACTGAGATAATACCACTGACCGTCCCGCATCCCAACCTGCACGCCTGCCAGAGCATTCAGTGCCTCCTGATAGCGGTTATACTGGATGTAACGATAGGCCGCCTGGGCCTCGTTGGAGTGGAATTGGCTCTGGGCCTGTCGGGCCTGCTGCGCCTGCCACTGGCGGAACATCTCTTCAAAGGGGTCTTGATAATAGCCACCGCCGCCATAGCTCTGGCCTTGGGGGCCAGAGTAGGCAGAGCCTGTGGTCTGCTTCTGGGGATTCTTAATCTGTTCATACGCAGCATTGATCTGCTGCATCTTCTCCGCTGCCGCCTGGTCCCCAGGGTTGGCATCGGGATGATACTTCTTCGCCAAACGGCGATAGGCTTTCTTGACCTCTTCATCCGAGGCCCCCCGCTCCAGTCCTAGGACTTTGTAGGGATCTTCCATCATGTTGGGTCCTCCTGCGCTTCTTCCTGCGTCTTTTTTCTCTTCTGTCTGTATGTAAGCCACACACCACTATACAGGATATTGTCCATCAAGGCCTTGTCCTGTACCAGGGGCAGCATCTCATAGGCACGGGTACAACGGCCCATTTCCATCACCAAATATTCTTCCCATTTGGGATAATCCGCATCCCCGCCCATAGCCAGGAAGGGGTTATAATTTTCTTTTTTCCGGTCCTTTTCGTAATCTACCACTGCATCCACAAAGTAGATGAATCGTCCCAGAGACCAGGCCATATCCCGGAGATAAGGGCTCCAAACGTCCTCTTTCCAGTCAAAAATCTCTGCCATAAGCTTTCCGAAGCAATTGGCGGGAAGGTCTGGATTAGCACATTTTTCCTGTTCCAGCGCACTTAACTGCCGAATACTTTCTTCAATGGCGGCACACTGCCGGGGATACCGCTTGGCAACCTTCTCGTACTGACCGGACAGGACACTTCGCATGGCAAGGGCATCCAGTCGGTGCGAGTCCCGCCAATGGTCGTCCGCACTGTAATAGGCCAGAGCCACATTCATGTC
This sequence comes from uncultured Oscillospiraceae bacterium, assembly GCA_963557675.1. Taxonomy (GTDB): domain Bacteria; phylum Bacillota; class Clostridia; order Oscillospirales; family Oscillospiraceae; genus Faecousia. Next base: position 9,456 of record CAUWEI010000070.1, read on the forward strand.
GGCTGCATACTCTGTGACCGCACTTTCGGTCTTGTCCCGACTGTGCAGCGGATGGGCCACACACCGATTCCGGTTCTTTGCCTCCTGTGGTTCATAGAGGGAAGAAAGAATCAGGGCTAAAAATACCATGTCATAGTTCAGGGCAAACCGACTGAGTTGCGATGTCTCATGGCCGATGCTTTTACAGATTCCGCAGTAGAAGCTCTGATAACGCTGCCGCTGCTCTTTTGTCAGCTCTTCCAAGCTGGCCGTTACAAATCCAAACAAAAAATCCCCTCCCTCTCTCTATTGTAGGGAAAAATTATGAACAGAATATAAAGCTTCTCTAATTTTCCGAATTCTCTTGCTGTTTTTTCTGTCGGCGGATGCGAACTTCATACCCAATATCAAACAAATACTTGTTAATGGCACCGCCATAAAACAGGATAACCATACAAATGTAAAGCCACATCATTGCAATTGCCACCACGGACAGGCCGCCATATACGGTGTCATAGCTGCTGAAATGCTCCACATAGATGGAAAAGAATATGGAAAACAGCTGCCATCCCAAAGAGGCCAAAATTGCTCCCGGGAGTGTGGGCAAGAATTTGTTATGCCGATTGGGCAGGAACATAAACATGGCCAAAAACATCGCACTTTGAATCACCAGCAATACCAGATACCGATTGGTAATGATATTCTTCAAGAAGTCAAACATGGCATTATCGCTTTGCGGAATTTGGGCCATAATGGTCTGACCAAACACGTGCAGTGCCAGCGTCAGAATCAGAACCACCAAGAATAAGAAGGTATATACCAAACTGAGCAGTCTTGTATAGATGTAGCCACGATCTTCGGTCACGCCGTATACCCGGTTCAGGCCCACCAGAATACCATATACGCCTCTGGACGCAGCCCAAAGTGCTGCCAAAGCGGACACTGAAGCCATGGTGGACGAAGAACTGTGGAACATTCCATTTAGAATCCGACTTACAAGAGGCATCAGAGCCTCCGGCACCACCGTTTCCAGAAGCTCCACCAGAATTCCACTGCTTAGTGTGGTGTAGCTCAACAGGTTCAAAATTAACATGGTCATTGGGAACACTGCCAGAATCATAAAGTACGAGGCATTCGCCGCATAGACCGGTACATCCAGCCCACTCATACATTGGATCAGATCCAATACTCTGGCCAAGCCCCGGTGTTTCACGTTTCGCTTCATAACTTCCTCCTGATTTTGTGAGGGCTTGCGTTTTTCCACGGAATCGAATATACTATAAATTAAATATTGCTGTGATTCCGGTATCGAGGTACATTATACTGGAAACAAGTTAAAAATGGAAGTGTTTTTTTGGAGATCGCAGTCAGCACGTCAATTGCAGGCCTTTTACGAACCGTTTCCCTGTCGGAAGCCTTGGATACCATCACCCAGGCCGGATTTCAAAAGGTAGACTTTCCCCTGAGCGTATTCAGTCGGCCCAAAGACTCCCCCTTGAAAAGGGACCACTGACTCTCCTGGGTTCGTGCCCTCCGGGAAGAATTGGACCGTCGGGGGCTTAGCGTCACCCAGGCCCACGCCTCCTGGGAACAGGCTATTGCAGAGGATTTTTCCTTTGAAGACCCCTACCCCGTCTATGCCAGAACCATTGTGGCCTGTCGGATGCTGGGATGTCAAAAGCTGGTGTTCCATGCCCCTCTGTATTTTTTCCCCACCGAAGATCAGGCCGCCAGAAGACGGGTTACCGATTGGAATATTCGCTGGTTTACCCAGCTTGTTCCCCTTCTGGAAGAAAACGGAGTCACCGCCTGCATCGAAAATACCTTTGATTACCGCCGGGTGCGTCGTCCTCAGGACCCGCCCTTTATCTACACATCCGGACATGATATGTACGAACTGGCAGAAGGAATCCACAGCCCCTGTGTAAAACTGTGTCTGGATACCGGTCATGCCAACATCGCAGGACAGGATGTTCCCCAGATGATTCGAGACTATGGCTCTTATCTGGAAGTTCTGCACCTGAACGATAACTTAGGACTTATTGGCCCCGTGTATGAGGACCTGCACCTGTTCCCCGGTCACGGTACCCTCCATTGGGATGCTATTTTCAAGACCCTTCGGGAAGAGAATTTCACCGGAGTTTTCAATCTGGAACCGGTGGATGCCCTTTCCATCAGTTCCCCTGCCCTTAAGGTATTGCAGTTTGAATCCGCAAAAAAGACCGTAACCCTTTTGGCACAGGAAGCCGGGTATTAAAAAGGACCTGCCGGGAATTCCGGCAGGTCAGAAGATCCCTTACTTTTTGCGGAAGGACATACAGTCGGTGCACTTGTCCATGGTGGGGTTTGCCTCATGGGTACCCACTCGGATCTTGTCCAGAGTGCAGTAGTTGCCCTCCTGGCAGTGGTTGGCACAGGCAGAAACCGTGCATTCAATTGCCTTATTTCCGTGACAGTTCATGATAATGCCTCCTTTTGTATTGGGTTCGGGTCTAGTTTGTCCCCAAAAGCAGAGATCATCCCTGGAAAAATTTTCCATGTGTGGTCTGCGTAGCCCGAGAGGCGGAAAACACACAATCATTCCTATGCCCCGAAAAGGTTGTCGGTGCATAGGAGATATTTGAAAATTTATCGGAGGTCTTGTTGTTATGATCAAGGTAGCCCCATCCATCCTGTCGGCGGACTTCGCCAATTTGGCCCAGGAAATTCGCTCCATGACGGAAAACGGTGCAGATTACGTCCATGTAGATATTATGGACGGCGAATTTGTACCCAACATCAGCATCGGCATCCCGGTAGTCGCCGCTGTAGCCAAGGTATCCAAGATTCCTTTGGACGTTCATCTGATGATCGACCGTCCTCTGCGCTATACGGAGGCCTTTTGCAAAGCCGGTGCCGACATTCTTACCTTCCACGTTGAGTCCGACACCCCCGAAAACATTCGCAAGGCTTTGGAGCTTACCAAAGAGCTGGGCGTTCGTCCCGCTGTCAGCGTAAAGCCCGGTACTCCTGCGGAAGCGGTTCTTCCCTATCTGGACCTGTGCTCCATGGTTCTGGTTATGACCGTAGAGCCCGGCTTCGGCGGTCAGAAGTTCATGGAGCATATGATGCCCAAGCTTCACACCATTGCAGGCTACATCAAAGAGCGCAATCTGGACTGTGAGCTGGAAGTGGACGGCGGCGTTGGGGCCGAGACCTTCCAGACCTGCGTAGAAAACGGAGCCAACGTTCTGGTGGCAGGCTCTGCTTACTTTAAGTCCACAGACCCCAAAGCCTTCGTAGAGTTACTCCACAAAGGCATCTAAGCCCTTAAACGGCAAGCTACCCGAACGTTTAATAATTCCCCCGCTGCAAGAACCATGCAGCGGGGGACGTTTTTTATTGTGCAGCCTCCATTGTCTTGAGCTGCAATTGCAGCTTGTCCGCAATGAGAGCAATAAACTCACTATTGGTTGGTTTTCCTTTGGTGTTACTGACTGTGTAACCGAAAAACCGCTGTAAGGTGTCCAGATCGCCACGATCCCAGGCCACCTCTATGGCATGACGAATGGCTCTTTCCACTCTGGAAGGAGTGGTACCGAAGGCCTTTGCTACCTGAGGATAGAGGACTTTGGTAATGGCGTTAATCACATCCATATCCTCCACCGCAAGAATAATGGCCTCCCGCAAATACTGATAGCCCTTGATATGGGCCGGGACGCCAATTTCGTGGATGATGTTCGTAACCATCGTTTCCACATTGGCCTCCGACTGCTGGGGCTTGCGTACCACCTGCAATCTTCTGGAAGACTGAATGGCCCGGATCTCCTCCATCCGTTCCACCAGAGCCTCCATGTCGCAGGGCTTCAACATTACGTACTGCACTCCCAGATTGGACACTGCGGTTGCCACATAGTCCGTTATCAATCCGGAAGTTACCACAGCCACAGGCTGCTTGTCCATTTCTTTTGCTGCCTTCAAAACACTGATCCCATCCCGTTTTGCCAGCATCAAGTCCAGCACCAGAACATCCGGCTTTGTCTCCTGTAGCAGGCGGACCGCTTCCTCTCCATCGGCAGCCCTGCCAACCATCTCATACGCACCTATTTTCAGCAACGCACTCTTTAGTAGTTCACAAAAAGGTTCATTGCTGTCCGCAATTAAAACCCGGATCCGATTCTCCATAGAATACCTCTCCTCCAATTTTTTTAGACAGCGCCTTCTGTCAATCCGCAATGACCGGCGCTGCGACAGCTCTAAATTATCACAAACTCTCATGTTTTGCAAGGTAATTTTCAGTAT
>CAUWEI010000071.1:0-13704 GCA_963557675.1 uncultured Oscillospiraceae bacterium
ATGGTATACTGAAAAAAACATATGCAGGATTGCTTGCATCCGAAAGGGGTATGAACATGACGATTGGTGAAGCATTGGCAAACTTACAAAAATCGGATTTCCGGTCCCGCTTTCATCTGACCGAAAAAGATAAAGCCTACATCTCCGCCAAGGGACTGCCTGTGATTCGACAGCACGCATCCGATTTTGTACGCAAGCGTTTGTCTCCTGCCGACATTCCCAACGATGGCAAACAAACCCCTATGCAAGGGCATCCCGTATTTGTGGCACAACACGCCTGTGCCTGCTGCTGTAGAGGCTGTCTGGAAAAGTGGTACAAAATTCCCAAAGGAGTGGAATTGAGCGACATTCAGCAGGAAGGCATTGTCAATCTTCTAATGGCATGGATTCTGAGAGAAGTCAAGTAACACGTAAGATATGATACCGGGAATTCCGATTACAGCAGGAGGCAATTATGAGTATAAACGCACCTCATACCGATCTTTTCAAACGCTCCACAAAAGAAATTCAGTTTTGGTGCCGCACCGGAGAAGAACCAAAAGCCGCCAATCAGGATATGAAATATTATTTGGATTTGCAGGAAAAACGGCTTCAAAAACACAATCTGAACATCGAAATGACTTTTGAACCCGAAGGAGATGTTTATTCTTCTCAACAGGTTCTGAGCGCAGTTCCCGTACTGAACTCCATAGAATGTTTTTCACGTTTTAATCAGTCCACCTATTTTCAGTCTGGAAATCAGACCATTTCCTATTATCGGGACAGTCAAAAAATTTACAGCAAGAAGAAATTTGTGTCCCTATATCAAGCGATCATTAACCCAGAACCGGGAGATCGCCACGTTGGTGGCACAACCTATGTCTGCCCCAACTGCGGTGCCATTTCGACTCTGAACACGCTTCAGGAGGAAGGTTGTCCCTACTGCGGCACAAGGTATATTATGAAGGACTTATATCCCAAAGTGGCAAACTATTACTGCCTCGATACCACTGGAATCTCCAAAGAGCAGACCCGCTATCACAAGGCTATTATTTGGGGTGGAGGTGCGGCAATCAGTCTATTTGGCACCTTATACAGCCTGTTCACCACCGACGATTTTACAATTGCTATTGGGATTGTTTCTCTGCTGTTGGGTACGTTATTGGGTGCTTTTCTGATGTATCTGGGGGTCTCCTTGTTTTGTCTTGGCAAGGTTTTTTTGCAGGCAGGCAAATCTGTGGGTATGCTGACAGACAGTGCCGGGTCCAAGCAAAAGATCACAAAAAACTTATCCCAGTATGATCCTTCTTTCAGCTATGAATACTTTGAAGGAAAAGCCCTTTCTCTGGCAAGAATGATGATGTTTCACGATAATCTGGCCAATTGCGTACAGTACAAAGGGCAAGGTTCTTCCAGCAACTTTGCAGATTTGATTGACATTCAATATCGAGGTCGATTCGCCGTGGAGTCCATTCAGAGAAATCAGGATCGAATCGAAGTGGTACTGAAACTTTATCTCACCAACACCATTGATGATGGGAAGAAAATCTCCCAAAAAGACGAAGCCATACGGATTTGGATGTATCATCATGTCCAATTTCCCGTGGATCCGACATACTCCATCCGGAAGGTGCAGTGTCCCTGCTGCGGTGGCAGTTTTGATGCCAGAGAACAGAAAACCTGCCCATTCTGTAATCAGGAATACGACGCAGGAATCAACGACTGGGTTGTTACCAAAATACAACGATAAGTGCATCCGTGCATGGAGCCCAATTTATAATAGTACCATTACAGAGGCAGTCTTTTGACTGCCTCTGTATTTGTTTGGGAATCGTCGAAAAATTTCGTCGGCACCTTGGCAAATTCGACTTTTTTACCATTTTTGTGCATAATAATTAAAATTTGCTTTTTCAATCGCTTTGTGCTATACTAGATATACAAACAGAAGAACCATCCGAAAGAAGAGCTTTTCGTCGTAGCGTTTTAGAAATGCACACATAAAGTGCTTCTTTTTTATATCTGCTAACTGCTTGTCATCCGGCAAGTTGTATAGCAAATAAAACATACTATATAGGAGGAACACAATGGACATCATCAATGTGGAAAGACGCGACCCCAAGGCAAAAGCAAAGCACCTGCGGCGAGTGGGCATTGTACCCTGCTCTGTGTATGGAGGAACATTACCAAATGCGGTTTCTATCCAAATGGATCAGCAAACGGCAAACCAGCTGCTGCGGCAAAAGCACGACGGCAGCAAAATTCGTCTGAAGTTGGATGGTGAAATCATCCCCACGCAAATCAAAGAGTACACCCGGAATCCCGACAATCAGAACGTCGAACACCTCAGCTTCCAGGCCTTGAAAGCCGGTCAGCCGGTCAAGAGCGTTGCTCATATTCATCGGAAGAATACCGAGAATGTGCGTGGCGTACTGGAGCAGATGATTGACGAAGTATCCTACGAATCCCTTCCCCAGTACATGGTGGATAACATTACCCTGGATTTGGAGGGTGCCGCTCCCGGTACACTTATTACAATCGCAGACATTCCGGAACTGAATAACGAGCATATTACGCTCCATATTCCCAGCGACAGCCTTGTGCTGCGTATCAGTGAAGCTAAGATGGCCGCCGATCAGGAAGATGCTGCCGCAGAATAAATTGAACCCAATACAGCAAGAGCCTTACCTGCAACGTATGAAACAGGTAAGGCTCTTTTATCGCTATTTGCCATAAAGATTTTCAGATTGCGGAATTTCAAAACTTATTTCTTGATTATTCACAACAATCTCTTATACTAGTAAGGAGAGATCCCATTCGCAGAAAAGCAATTGAAGTCTGCAAAACCATTCTACCACAGCAGAAGGAGAACTTTTATGAAGCTTGCAATTCTTTCGGACACCCATGGACTTCTGCGCCCGCAGGTATTGGAAAAGCTGAAAGAGATTGACGCCATCGTTCACGGTGGAGACATCAACACACAAAAAATTGTAGACGAACTGGGCCAGTACGCACCATTGTATGTCGTCCGGGGCAATAACGACAAAGAGTGGGCCGAAGCGATTCCCCACAATCAGACCTTCTCCCTGGACGGTGTGACATTCTTTCTGGTTCACAACAAGAAAGACGTTCCCAGTGACCTTCATGGTGTCGATGTGGTGATCTACGGTCACTCCCACAAATACGCCCAGGAAGAACGGGACAGTGTCCTGTGGCTGAATCCGGGCAGCTGCGGCCCCAGAAGGTTCCATCAGGAAATCACCATGGCTACAATGGAAATTGAAAACGGGACATATTCTGTGGAGAAAATTGTAATTCCCCACCAGTTATCGAAGGAGAAATGATCTATGACAAACGAAAATACAAACTCTGCAACAGAAGTAGAAAACGCACCTTGCCCTCACCTTTCTGTCTGTGACATGGCAGCTAATAGCAGTGTCTCTGGATTTTACATTCTGCAATCGACTTCTCTCAGAACCACCGCTTCGGGAAAGTCCTTTTTAAATGCCAATGTATCCGTCAAAACCGGCTCGATTCCGGTGATTTTGTGGGATTATTCCGGGCCGATCTGCTCTGCGGATGATGGAAAAGTGGTTTTCCTCCAGGGCCAGGTTTCCGAGTTCAAAGGCTCTTTGCAAATCACAGTTGAGATGCTTCGTCTCTCCGAACCGGACGATCCAATCGATATTTCCACTCTGGTTCCGGTGGCTCCCATTGACGTTGACCAGATGTACAAAGAAATTCAGTCCACGGTGGAATCCATTACGGATGAAGATTATAAGGCGGTTTGTCAGGAATTCCTCCGCCGCCATTCCCAGCAACTACTCACCATCCCTGCCGCCAAGAGCGTTCATCACGGCTTTCTGCATGGCCTTCTGATGCACACAGGCAACATGCTGAAAACCGCCGATTTTCTGGCAGGACTTTACCCGGAAGTAATTGATCGCAGTCTGCTATTGACTGGAACACTGCTGCACGATTTTTCCAAGCGGGAAGAATTTACCTTCTCTGCACTGGGTCTGGTTTCCGAGTACTCCGTAAAGGGCAATCTGCTGGGGCATTTGGTCATGGTTGCCCAAGAGGCCGCTGAGATCAGTAAAGAATTGAACATTCCAGAGCAGAAATCCATTCTGCTTCAGCACGTTCTGTTGTCCCACCACGGAAAACCGGAATATGGTGCCGCCGTGATTCCTCTGTGTGCGGAGAGCGAACTGCTTTCTCTCATCGACAATGTGGACAGCCGCATGGAAATTTACCGTGAAAATCTGGAACAAACACCCATGGGCCAGTTTAGCGGTCGTGTTTTCGCTCTGGATGGCCACCGTGTTTACCACCATTATAATCCAGAGAGCCAGAAATAACATCCGGTCGAACTGTGGCAAATAAAGGGCCATAACGACGAACCCATTTGGACATGTGTTTCGTTTTTCCAATTTTCAACCGATTTTGTTGGAGGACTACCATGAATCAATCCTACCAAATTATCCGCAGCGCACGAAAGACGATTGCCATTCAAATCACCCCGGATGGGCAGGTGCTGGTGCGCTGTCCCACTCGGATGAAGATTGATGATATTCGTAAATTTGTGGAAAGCCAATCTCTCTGGATTGAAAAACATCTTTCCCAGCTGCGTAGAACCCCTACGCTTCCAGCGTTTACACCGGAAGAACTTAGGCATCTGGCACAGCAAGCCGTAAAACACATCCCGGAACGGGTCGCCTATTTTGCCCCCAAAGTAGGCGTAACCTATAATGGAATCACCATCCGCAATCAGCGAACCCGTTGGGGCAGTTGCAGCAGCAAAGGCAACCTGAATTTCAACTGTCTGCTGATGCTTGCACCTCCCGAAGTGCTGGATTACGTGGTCGTCCACGAGCTGTGCCACCGCAAGGAAATGAACCACTCCAGAAAATTCTGGGCCGAGGTAGAAAAAATTCTGCCGGACTATCAGGCAAGACGAAAATGGCTAAGTGATTACGGAACTGCACTGATTGCGAGATTAGGGCCACAACACGATACCGGGTTGAATGGGACGAGCAGGAATAAAGTTCAAAGCAGCTGACAAGAAATTCTTGTCAGCCGCCTTTTCTCACCATGTTTTCAAAATTTCAATGATGTCGTCTTCATAGTTCCCGGTAAAATCTTCACTTCGACCGCAGGAACGGACATTGCTTTCAGCCCCACGTTCTGGGTCGTTAAACTCCCAAATCCGATAGGACAGTCCCCGGTGCATAAAGTTGATACTGCCGCAGTCATTTTCTTCAAAATACTGATAGGGCATATTATTTTTGTTCATATAGTCTTGGATTTTTTCCAGCCTCATCGCATGACACTTCTTTCAATCTTACGGTAAAACCGTTTTTTATGCTTTTATTATAGGCTATCTTGTATCAGAAATCAATGCACACCAAATTGGTTGCAATAGATATAAAAGAATGCAGAAATTACCGTCAAGTATCTTTATGAAAACTCATGTTATTGCTAGAGAAAGTGGTATTGATGATGTTAGGAAAAATCTGTTGTGATTTTTTAGACTACTGGATAACGGTCGGTCTCATTTTGTTTTGAGAAGCTTCAAGCAATCTGTTCAAGGCCAACGCAGCCTAAGCAACATTGCCAGACTGTTTTATACAAAGGGTGCTCTGCTTAATAAGTTGGTTTTTTCTTCAAGCTGCTGCTTTCGTTCTTGCATTTCATGTTTCCGGTCTGCCAGTAGTTCTAACTTGGATAGACTTTTAAGCAATTTTTTCTTTTTCACGACTATAGTGCCGAACCACTTTTGCCAAAGCTCGCATCTGATTTTTGAAGTTTTTGCATTTTTAGGCACCGTTTTTGAGTCTATAACCTTTTTCATCCTAAAATTCTTTATACTTAACGGTATGTACAATTTTATTTTTGCAAATTGCAAGTGCAAGTTGCAGTTCTTTTATAAAATACATCTCCAACGTATATGGTTTTTCGTGCCCTGTAAAATTTGTTATTTTACTTTGTTAAGAAAGTACAAGTATTTCCAACAATTGAGTAGAGAATTTTTATTTTGAAGCCATTCTTTCACCTGGAATACTCCGCTTATTCAGGCCATTCTCCGTCAGACTGTATACCGTATCGCAGACCTCCGATATATATTTTCGGTCATGGGAAATACTGATAATTGCGCCCGGAAAACGCCGCAGCAGGTCTCGGATTGCACTTCCGGAAAGCGGAGAAAAATTCCGGGTCGGCTCATCCAAAATCAGCACATTATTTCCACTCAGGATCATTTGCAGCAGCAGGATTTTGGCCTTTTGCCCACCGGACAAATCGCTGATGGCATGATCCATTTCCTCTGCCGTGTACCGAAGCGTTCCTAAAAGGGTGCGGATCGTGGTGCGTTCCTCTCTGGAACCGGTCTTGTCCAAAAAATCCACCGGAGTCATGGAGAGATCCAATTCTTCCTCATAATTCTGTGGCATATAACCGGCCTGAATATCCGTCCGTGCAAGCAGCTCTTCGCTAATTTTCCGCAGGAGGGTGGTTTTTCCAACTCCGTTGGCTCCCACAATGCAGATTTTTTCACTGCCTCGTAAAATCAGGTGAATATTTTTCGAAAGAACTCGTTGATTGTCCGGTGTCATAAGTCGGGTAAGTTGAAAGTCCAGCACTGTTTTTCCAGCTGGGATTGCCGCAACATCCGGGTTCAGCTTGATGCTGATGGCAGATTCCATAATGGGCATCTTTGTCATTTCCGCATCTTCTTTAGCAAACCGCTTTTCCAGAGATTTGACTGCGTGCATCTTTTTCTTGAGAAGCCGCCCTCCATGGGGATCGCCACGGGATATGGTGGACTGAGCATGTTCCACGCTCTGTGCGATGCGACGGAACTTTTCATCCCGGATTCGTTTCTCCCGACGCTCCCACACCGCCTGTTGCTCCTGCTTGAGAAACCCCTGTTCCCGTTGCTCCATGTATTCCGGATAAGGCATCCGAAATACACCGCACCGGCTCTCTGTTTTGGAGTAAATCTGTTCCATATGGATGATGACATTGGCTGTGCCTTCAATCAACACCTCATCGTGAGAGATGAACAGCACGATTCCCTTCCACTGCCGAATCAATTCCTCCAGCCATTCCAAGGTGGGGATGTCAATGTCATTGGATGGTTCATCCAGCAAAAGAACGGTTGGCCGTGCCATCAAAAGCCGCAGCATCTGAATTTTGATTTTTTCCCCACCAGAAAGCGTCCCCATTTTCTGCTCGCTGTAGAAAATATCCGGTTGATAGCCCACCTGTGCAGCCAACTGCCGCATATCATCATAGCCCAGATCATCAAAACTGTTTGCCTGTGAAAAATAGTTGTAAACCGTGGATTCCTTATGGTTTTCCGGCAACTCCTGAGGCAAATAGGCAAGGACCTCGCCACCAAGAATCCGTTCTCCCTGCCCTTCCACATAATCCGCCACCAGATTGGGAGAATACGTCCATTTCAGCAGCGTAGACTTTCCATTGCCTTCTTCCCCAATGATAACAGCCTTGTCTCCCGGGTTCAGCGTAAAGGAGAAATCACTCACCAGCGTTCGCAGGTCTTTTTTATGAATTAAACTCACATTTCTAACTTGTAACATATAGCCCTCCTTGTTATCGTTGGCCGAAACAAGAAAAAGTGCCTGTTTTCGGAGCCGAAAACAGGCACAGCAATACATACAATATACCCTTCCCATAAGGACGGCAATCGTGTGTACATACTAGTATCTCATTCGGCACAACAAAGCAGCCTCGTAACAATGAAGTCTGTCCGAAGCGGTTCATGTTGTCTGATGAAATACTTAGTTTTTCATTTCACACCTCACGCCAAAGCGCCCTTCTTAGAAAGTAAGACCAACATATCACATTTTACGGTATAAGTCAAGCCATCCATGTCGCACGGATGCCGGTATGGTACTACTAAGCAAAGTACTGTTCCCCGATGAGACATTCCAGCACCCGTGCTTCTCTTTCCAGCATCATCTGCTCTTTCGGGCCATGATTCTGATTGCGATTGACCTCAATTGCATGTTGGGGATCTACCCATTCCAGAGTGAATCGTTCTTCCTGTTCGTAGTCGTCTAATTCTTGCGGTGCTATGGTGTCTGCTGCTTCACAGATATAGTAGAAGTTCTCCTGAATAAAGAGATCATATTCATCGACCTGATCTGATTTCTGTTTTCTCGGTACAAGGCCATACTCCCGGATGGTGTCCGGAAGTACCCGCAGCCCAGATTCTTCCCGAACCTCCCGCATGAGTGCATCCCAATGGGACTCTCCCGGTTCGATTCCACCTCCGGGAAATTTATAATAATCGTATTTCATGCTATGTACCATAGCAACTTTCCCATTTCGCAGGATGATTCCACGGACCGAGGGGCGCACAAATGCCTTGCCGTTTGGGTCATAGTCCTTGGTATCTATTTCAAAAAGTGTACGCATACATCCACCTCTCAACCCGATCTAGTTTCTAAAGCAACTCCATATTGATGGATTTCTCCGTGAAGCCAAATTTTTCATACATCTTTTTTGCAGCGGTATTCCTGGCATTCACCTGCAATTCCAGCCCGTCCAGACGTTCTGCCTTGACCTTATCTCGAATGGCTGCAAGAAGCTGGGTGCCGATTCCCTGACCACGGTATTCTTCTTTAACAGCCAGATCATCCACAAAAACAACATTTCTTGTAACTTGCTTATCAGACTCCACATGGCGATACTGGAAAGCAAGGAGCGCAACCACAGTTCCTTCCTGTTCAGCCACCAGAATCCGTTTTTCGACAACCAGCTTTTCAAAGTATGCTCTGGGGTAAATCGGATCTGCCGGCTTGTAAATGTCTGGTCGCCACCCCATATGCAGCTTGTGTACTTCCTGCATAATCGTTTCTACACTGTCGTACTCAAAAGATTCGGCGCAGCGAATTATAATATTCATAAAACTCCTCTTTTCTAAACATCAATCAGTGATTGGAAATTCAAATATCACAGAATCCTGTCAAGATTCGGTATTTTCCTCATCACGTCTAACAATAATACCACACATTTTTATTATCCGGCTGGCAATGGCGTGCTTTGTTTCCATCTCAATTACTCCTGTTTTAATCCCAGTACAAATGTCAGTCCGTCATACTGTTTTCCACAAACTTCACGCTCACCTGTAACCCGATCACATTCCTGAAATCCAAGTTTTTCTGCAACTCGAATCATACGAACATTTCCGGACCATGTCTGTGTACATATTTCTTCGCACCCACGGTCGGCATAATACTGAATAAATGCACGAAGGGCATTCGTACCGACATGTTTTCCCCAAATGTCAGATTCACAAATGTCAATTCCGATTGTCCGATACACCTTTTGCCCTTCCTTGATGTTCTTCGCACTGATCCAATCATAATTCTCATCGATCAGATAGGAACTGACCCAACCAATGTGTTTTCCTTCATATTCAATTTCAAATTTCCAACGAGTCACATCGTCAGGCATTGTTTGTACGGATTTGTAATATTCCGTCCAGCTTTGACGTTCTGTATCGGCATCTGATTCCTTGGCTTCCCACGGAGCATCCCAGTCCATCCACTCTGTTTCCGTTGCAAACCAACGCACATAGTCCTCAATGTCAGACTCTTTCATGTCCCGAAGGACAATAGTTTCAAATTGAATCTCCATATTATTTTCCTCCCCTTATCTGGGTTCCAATATGCATCTCCTGTCGCCACTGTGGTGCCTCGCCGTCATCGCCCCAGTATTCATCCATGGAAATGATTTTATCATCTTGGAGCCGAATAAACGAAGTACAATGGCACGAAATCTTTCCATCCGTACTGCGAACATGGGTAGCGACCACAATCCTATCTTCCGTTTCAATGAACTGCTCTATTTCGCCCATCCATTGGCCGGGATATTCACAGTTGGCCCGAATATACTCTTCAACCGTAAAATGCTCATTGGTATTGTGCCAATTTACATAAGCGTCCGGATGAAAACAGGTGCGAAGTTCATCAGCATCCTGCCGCAAAACTGCTGCAACAAAAGCTTTAATATTCAAGGTCATACCTCCAAAATCAGCACATCTTCCGTGTTATCGTCCAGTTTTTCAGTTTTCTTTCATCATAACCATATCCGTATCGCCATTTCGGCTCGGAATATCGGTGTCATGGAAGCCCATTTTCCTGTACAGTGCGATTGCTCCTAAATTCTTGCGGTCTACATCAAGAGAGATTCGCTTGTATGTGGGAAATGCCTCAAACGCCGTTTCGAGCAATTGTGCTCCGATTCCCTGTCTTCTGCTCTGAGGCTGTACATTGATATTTACAACATATAGACTGCCGCCCAGATATTGACTATCCCCATTCACAGTAACAAATCCAAGCACAGTTTCTCCATGAAAGCAGGCAAAAGTTTGGAGATTGTCAATGCAGTCCTCCAACATTTCCGGTGTATAGGGTTCCAGTTCACATGCTTCTTCTATGGAAACAATCTGCCGAAATTGGTCTTCCGTAATGGAATCCATGGTAATTTTCTGAATTTTATACATACTTAAACCTCCACAATCAATACCGCTTCCGTATCATAGTCCAGTTTATTTGCCACCTTGCCCTTATGGAAATAAAAGGCATTTCCGTGGGAAACCGGATCGTCGGTAATGGAATTGATCATCACCGTTTTGGGGCAGGCCAGAAGTGCCTGGTCTGCATACTCCTGCTCACAAGTTTTCCATTCCTCCATATCGAAATTGACATAGACAGGCCAAATCAGCAGCTGCTCTGTCTTGAATCGCTCCGGATACAGCCACAGGTCTCCGCACAGGGTTATCATGATGTTTTTTCCATGATACCGGAATTCGTTAGTCGTAGTTCCCTCGCAATAATGGTTGTCCGTCTTGTCGTATTCTTTCCAGTTCTTGGATATTCTGCGGTAATTGTGGATGATCTTTCCTTGTTCAATGACTGCACAAGAGGAATAAAGAGATTCTCCATCCCGCTCCACATAGCCAAGCAGCAGATCCGTCTGATATTGCACTGTTAAATCGCACAGTTTTTGCATCACAGTACTGTCCTGCGTGATTGCCATATCTTTATCGATTTCATAATCCCAGACTAGGGAATCAAATCCCTGCAAAAAAGTCTCACCAAAGCACAGCAAATCCACTTTACCTTGACTTTCCTGCATGGCCTTTTCGATCTGAGAAAGATTAAATGCAATGTCTTTATTGTGAAACCTGTAAGCTGCAAGTCCCAGTTTCATAAGATTAGATTATCCCCCTTTCAAATCTCATACAGGTATCGCTCCGGCGCAATCTGCTTAAATCCTACAGAAAGAAACATCTTCCGGCTTTGCTTATTGAAAGAATAAATCTCCGCCTCCACTTTTGTCCAGCCAACCTCTTTGGCCCGCTGCAGAAGTGCTGCAACTGATTTCCTTCCAAGATGCCGGTTCTGGTATTCTTTACAAATCACAATGGCTATCTCGCCATTATATAGAGTAATGTCTCCCACAAGATGCCATCTGCCGTTTTTAAGGAACTTGATATAATAGCATTCTCCTCTTCCGGACAGATACCGATACATTTGACTGAGCAGTTTCAAATCGTAAACACTGTCACGGTTATCGACCTGCTTACACACATCCAGATCCTGATACCAGGGAAATGTTCTTTTGTAATTCGGATAATATTTCACAAGGGAAAGTGTGTCATCTATTACAATTTCCTTAGGTTGTATATAATCATCAATCATAATAACCTCTCCAAAGCAAAAAGGCGCAGGCCGAAGCCTGCGCCTTTTCTATGCACTCATTCCGATTTCGTATTAACGATGCACATTTGGGGCAAAGCTTCTTCTGATTTTATGAAAACCAAAATACTGATACATGAATCTTTACCCCTTTCCTTAAAATCAAGGTTATCATACCACTCGGCTATAGGAGTGTCAAGTCGGAACATTCCTTTACTGGGACACAGTATACAGAGAATAGAAATACCCCTTCCGGTTCATCAGCTCGTCAAAGGTTCCGCTTTCGACAATCTCACCGGATTTCATGGTTAGAATCCGGTCATACCGGCGAAGCAAAGAACCATCCAGAGCGTGGGTTACGACGATTCTTGTTATGTCACTGAGATTCAAAATGGCATCACTCACCTGATATGATGTTTCAGCATCAAGCGCTGCCGTTACCTCATCCGCCAGAAGGATCTGAGATTTCCGTAAGAGGCTCCGGGCAATGGAAATTCTCTGCTTTTCACCACCGGAGAGATTCACACCATTTTCACCGCAGAGATACCCCTCTCCCTTCTCATCAATCAGCTTAGAAAGTCCCGACAAACGGATCGCCCGCTGTACTTCATCATCGGGGAATTCAGAGAACATGGTGATATTATCCCGAATGGAGGCGTTGAAAATGAACACATTCTGCTGAATCACAGAGAGCATATCGTACAGGGCTTCGCTGCGAATGTCCCTCAGTTCCACATCATCATAATCGATGGAACCTGTGTAACCGTGATAAGATGCCGTTAACATATGCAGCAGCGTTGATTTACCACTGCCGGAAGCTCCCACAATCGCATAGCTCTTTCCTGCATCAAAGGTGCAATTGATATTTTTCAAAATCGGCTTATCCTGCTCGTAAGCAAAGAACAGGTTACGAACAGTAACTCCATCCTGAAGTTCAATCTTTGCAATGGTTCCACGATCTTGCACATTTTCATCCAGCGCATTTGCCAGCTTTCGAATCAGGCCACGGGCAGAACGGTAGCCTGCCAGATACCCCGGAATGACGGAAATCGGCTGCAAAATATAGTTGAGCAGTTGGACGAATACCAGCACAGTACCTGCTGTAACACCTTTTCCGGAAATAGCCAGATACGCACCGACCAGAAAAACGCCAAGCTGTACCAGAATGCCAGACAATGCAGACAACAATTCAATGATAATCGAGACTTTTCGGCGAAGTTCCTTTGCATCAGAAACTTCTCGGACTTTCTCCCGGAAAAGACGAGCCATCTGCTTCTCTGCCCGGAAGGATTTGATTACAGAAAATCCCATAAGGCTATCCTGCAGAGAGGACATATACTGCCCGTTGACTTCGGAAACCCGCTTTTCGGCAGTAACTGCTCGACCGCTGGTCAGCAAGGAGACAAAAATCGGTATGAAAGAGATACCGATGGAAACCAGCGTCAGCACCGAATTGTACCAGAACATCATGGAAAGAGCTGCAATAAACAAAAATACCGCATTGATCATTTCAAAGAGATTATTCAGGTAGTCTGTTTCAATGGTGGCAGCATCATTGCTGAGAGCAGAAATGTAAAGGCTGGTGCTTTCACTGGAAAATGCCGCAATACCTTTTTGTGTCAGCCGTTCAAATACGAAGTTTTTATACTGTCCAATGGCCCGTGAAATAAACCGGGGCTTTGACCAATAGGCACAGGCGTAGGCGATGGTGATCACCACCATGACAAGCATCGTCATAACAGCCAGCTGTCCCAGCGTAAATCCGGTATCTACGCTTGCCATCAGATCAATTGTCTGCTGAATAAGCCATGCAATCATCAGATTGCACACTGCACTTAAGACTGTCTGCACCACGCCAAGCGCAAAACTCCAGCCATTTCCCCTGTAAAACTGTCGGGTATAGGGACGAATATCTACTTTTTTCTTTTTCATACTTCTGCCTTGTAAGCGTAAATCCTAGCTACGGATTGACAAAAGGTCTGGGTGCAACAGCATC